>SLDE01000261.1 GCA_007125455.1 Ectothiorhodospiraceae bacterium | reverse complement strand
TGTCCAAGGAAAAATTTGAACGTACGAAACCGCACGTAAACGTAGGCACCATTGGTCACGTTGACCATGGTAAGACCACCCTGACCGCTGCTCTGACCAAGTGTATGGCTGAGAAGCATGGTGGTGAGTTTAAGGCCTATGACCAGATCGACGGCGCTCCTGAAGAACGTGCCCGTGGTATCACCATCGCCACCGCCCACGTAGAGTACGAATCCGATATTCGTCACTACGCGCACGTTGACTGCCCCGGCCATGCTGACTACGTCAAGAACATGATCACCGGTGCGGCCCAGATGGATGGCGCGATCCTGGTGTGTTCCGCTGCCGATGGCCCGATGCCCCAGACCCGTGAGCACATCCTGCTCTCGCGTCAGGTCGGTGTTCCTTACATCGTGGTCTACCTGAACAAGGCCGACATGGTGGACGACGCCGAACTGCTGGAATTGGTTGAGATGGAAGTGCGTGAGCTGCTTTCCTCCTACGACTTCCCTGGCGACGATACCCCGGTGATCACCGGCTCTGCGCTGAAGGCCGTCGAAGGCGACCAAAGCGAGATCGGTGTGCCTTCCATCCTGAAGCTGGTTGAAGCACTGGATAGCTACATTCCCGAGCCTGAGCGTGCGATCGATGGTGCCTTCATCATGCCCGTGGAAGATGTCTTCTCCATCTCTGGTCGTGGTACTGTAGCCACCGGTCGTATCGAGCGCGGCATCGTCAAGGTGGGTGAAGAAGTCGAAATCGTCGGGATCCGCGATACCACCAAGACCACCGTTACCGGTGTCGAGATGTTCCGCAAGCTGCTGGACCAGGGTGAGGCCGGTGATAACGTCGGTATCCTGCTGCGCGGCACCAAGCGTGACGATATCGAGCGTGGTCAGGTACTGTGCAAGCCCGGCAGCATCAAGCCACACACCAAGTTCGAGGCCGAAGTATACGTACTGTCCAAGGACGAAGGTGGTCGTCATACGCCATTCTTTAATGGCTACCGTCCACAGTTCTACTTCCGTACCACCGACGTTACCGGTGCCTGTGACCTGCCAGAAGGCGTGGAAATGGTCATGCCGGGTGATAACGTACAGATGACCGTCTCCCTGATCGCCCCAATCGCGATGGAAGATGGCCTGCGTTTCGCGATCCGCGAAGGTGGCCGCACCGTTGGTGCTGGCGTTGTAGCTAAGATCATCGAGTAATCACATGGCTAATCAAAAGATTCGTATCCGCCTCAAGGGCTTCGACCATCGTCTGATCGATCAGTCTGCCCGTGAGATTGTTGAAACCGCTAAGCGTACCGGTGCGCAGGTTAAGGGGCCTATCCCTTTGCCTACCAAAAAGGAACGCTTCACCGTGCTGATTTCCCCGCATGTCAATAAGGACGCGCGCGATCAATACGAATTGCGTACTCACAAGCGCCTGATGGATATCGTCGATCCTACTGACAAGACGGTCGATGCACTGATGAAGCTGGATCTTGCTGCAGGTGTAGACGTCCAGATTAAATTGCAGTAATATACTCGGCTCTTTACGGTCGCCGCCTCGGTATACCCGGGGCGGTTGAGTTTTTGCACCGGTCAATCGTAATCGGTGTGTTTATGAGGTTCAGAATAATGACGATAGGTGTAATTGGTCGCAAATGCGGCATGACTCGCGTCTTTACTGAAGACGGCGTTTCCGTGCCGGTCACTGTGGTCGAAGTGGAGCCTAACCGTGTAAGCCAGGTCAAGGATCTGGCGAATGACGGTTATGCCGCTGTCCAGGTTACTGTCGGTAAGCGTCGCGCCAGCCGTGTCACCAAGCCGATGGCCGGCCACTATGCCAAGGCCGGTGTCGAAGCTGGTCGCATTGTGCGTGAGTTTCGTCTCAGCGAGGGCGAGGGCAGTGAGCTCGCTCCAGGTAGCGAAATCAAGGTAGACATCTTTGAAGACGGACAAACCGTCGATGTTACCGGCACTAGCATCGGTAAGGGCTTTGCCGGTGTGGTCAAACGCCACAACTTCGCCACCCAGGATGCCACCCACGGTAACTCGCTCTCCCATCGCGCGCCTGGCTCAATCGGCCAGAACCAGACCCCCGGTCGGGTTTTTAAGGGCAAGAAGATGGCCGGGCAGATGGGGAACAAGCAGCGTACTACCCAGAATCTTGAGATCGTCCGCGTTGATGCCGAGCGTAACCTGCTCCTCATCAAGGGTTCGGTTCCTGGTTCCAAGGGCTGTGACGTGATCGTTATGCCTGCTGTCAAGCGTAAGAAGTAAGAGGTGTGACCATGGAACTGAATTTGACTACTGCAACTGGTCGTGCCTCGAAGAACAGTGTTGAGCTGTCTGAAAACACTTTCGCGCGCGACTTTAATGAAACCCTGGTGCATCAGGTCGTCACTGCCTATCTGGCGGCGGCCCGGGCTGGTACCAAGGCCCAGAAGAATCGCGCCGCTGTGCGTGGTGGTGGTGCCAAGCCCTTCCGTCAGAAGGGTACTGGTCGTGCCCGTGCCGGTACCATCCGCAGCCCACTGTGGCGCTCCGGTGGTAAGACCTTTGCTGCCTCTCCGCGTGACTACACGCAGAAGGTCAACAAAAAGATGTACCGCAGTGCCATGCGTTCGATCCTTTCCGAACTGGTACGCCAGGAACGTCTGGTCGTCGTCGATAAGTTTACCCTTGACGCACCTAAGACCAAGGAGCTCAACGGTAAACTGAAGGACATGGGTGTCGAGAACGTCCTGATCATCAACGATCAGATCGACGACAACCTGTTCCTGTCTGCGCGTAATCTGCCACACGTTGATGTTTGCGCTGCCAAACGTATTAACCCGGTTAGCCTGGTCGGATTCGAAAAAGTCATCATGACCGTCGCTGCTGTGAAGGAAATTGAGGAGATGCTGGCATGAATGATGAGCGTCTTTACCAGGTTCTGCTGTCGCCGCATATCTCTGAAAAGAGCAGCGTCGCCGCTGAGCGTGATAACCAGATCGTGTTCAAGGTTGCCACTACCGCCACCAAGCCTGAAATCAAGGCTGCTGTGGAAAAGCTGTTCAATGTACAGGTAGAACGCGTGCAAGTGAGCAATGTAAAGGGTAAATCCAAGCGTTTCGGTGCTCGTATGGGCCGCCGTAGCGACTGGAAAAAGGCTTATATCACCCTGCAGGAAGGTCAAGATATCGACTTCCTCAGCGGTGCTGAATAACGTAAAGGGAACGTCCGATGCCAGTCAAGAAACTTAAACCGACGTCTCCAGGCCGCCGCTTTGTCGTCCATGTAGGCAGCGCTGAGCTGCACAAGGGTTCGCCGCATGCGCCGCTTCTGGAAAAGAAGAGCAAGAACGGTGGTCGTAACAACCAGGGCCGTATCACCACCCGTCACAAGGGCGGTGGACACAAGCAGCACTATCGCGTCATCGATTTTAAGCGCAATAAAGATGGGATCCCCGGCGTAGTCGAGCGCCTTGAGTATGATCCTAACCGTACTGCACACATTGCCCTGATTAAGTATGCCGACGGTGAGCGCCGCTACATCATCGCCCCGAAGGGTGTTAAGTCCGGTGATCCGGTGATTAGTGGTGCTGAATCACCAATCAAGCCCGGTAACACCCTGATGTTGCGTAACATCCCTGTGGGTAGCACAGTACATTGTGTCGAGATGAAGCCTGGTAAGGGCGCGCAGATCGCACGCAGCGCCGGTGCCTCCGTGCAGCTGGTTGCCCGCGAAGGTAAGTACGCCACTATCCGTCTGCGTTCCGGTGAGATGCGCAGGGTAATGAGTGAGTGTAAGGCCACTATCGGCGAAGTGAGCAACAGCGAACACAGCCTGCACAAACTCGGCAAGGCCGGTGCCTCCCGCTGGCGCGGTGTTCGCCCGACCGTTCGCGGCGTAGCGATGAACCCGGTTGACCATCCACACGGTGGTGGTGAAGGCCGTACCTCCGGTGGTCGTCATCCGGTCAGCCCCTGGGGTGTGCCTACCAAGGGTCACAAGACTCGTTCAAACAAGCGTACCGATGGCATGATTGTCCGTCGTCGCAAGCAGAAGTAATGAGGGCGATATAAGATGCCACGCTCAATCAAGAAAGGTCCATTCATTGACCATCATCTGGCGAAGAAAGTTGATACAGCCCTGGCTGCCAACGATCGTCGTCCGATCAAGACCTGGTCGCGTCGTTCCATGATCATGCCCGATATGGTCGGTCTGACCATTGCGGTACACAACGGTCGTCAACACGTACCTGTGTTGATTAACGAAAACATGGTTGGCCATAAGCTAGGTGAGTTCGCTCCAACGCGCACCTACAAAGGCCACGTCGCGGACAAGAAGTCCAGGTAAGGGGATTTGTGATGGAAACCTTAGCAAAGCTTACATTCGCACGCATTTCACCGCAGAAGTGCCGCCTGGTTGCCGATCAGATCCGTGGCCTGCCGGTGGAAAAAGCACTGCAGTTACTCGCGTTTAGTCCAAAAAAGGCGTCAGTAATTGTCAAGAAGGTTCTGGAATCGGCGATTGCCAATGCAGAGCACAACGATGGTGCAGATATCGACGAGCTGAAGGTCTCGCGCATCTTCGTTGACCAGGGGCCGACCCTCAAGCGCATGCGTGCACGCGCCAAGGGTCGAGGCAATCGCATTCTTAAGCGCACCAGCCACATTACTGTGGCCGTGTCGGAAAAGTAAGAGAGAGACCGTAATGGGACAGAAAGTTCATCCAACGGGCATCCGTCTTGGTATCACTAAAGACTGGACCTCGAAATGGTATGCCGATTCCAAGGACTACGGCACCTTCTTGCACAGCGACCTGAAGGTACGTAGTTACCTTCAAAAGAAGCTTGCTGGTGCATCTGTTAGCCGTATTCAGATTGAACGCCCTGCGCGTAATGCACGTATCACCATCCATAGTGCCCGTCCAGGCCTGGTGATCGGCAAGAAGGGTGAGGATATCGAGCGCCTGCGCAATGAAATCTCTCAAATGATGGGTATTCCGGTACACATCAACATTGAGGAAGTGCGCAAGCCTGAACTGGATGCCACCCTGGTTGCACAGGGGATCGCGCAGCAGCTAGAAAAACGCATCATGTTCCGCCGCGCTATGAAGCGTGCGGTAACCAATTCCATGCGTCTGGGTGCCCAGGGCGTCAAGATTAATGTCGCCGGTCGTCTTAATGGCGCCGAGATTGCACGCAGTGAATGGTATCGTGAAGGCCGCGTGCCATTGCATACCCTGCGTGCAGACATCGATTACGGCGTTGCTGAAGCCAACACTACTTACGGCATCATTGGTGTCAAGGTGTGGATCTTCAAGGGTGAAGTCTTTGACCGTGGCGAGAGCGCTGGCGCAGCCGAGGCTGACAAGCCGGCTGCCAAGAAGTAATGGGGTAAAGAACAATGCTTCAGCCGAAACGAACAAAATTCCGCAAGCAGCAAAAGGGTCGCAACCGCGGCCTGGCTCAGTCAGGTAACAAGGTCAGCTTTGGCGAGTACGGCCTTAAGTCCCTCGAGCGTGGGCGTATCACCTCACGCCAGATTGAATCTGCTCGTCGTGCGATGACCCGCCACATCAAACGTGGTGGTAAGATCTGGATCCGAATCTTCCCGGACAAGCCGATTACTGAAAAGCCCCTGGAAGTTCGTCAGGGTAAGGGTAAGGGTAATGTCGAGTACTGGGTAGCTCAGATCCAGCCAGGTCGCATGCTCTATGAAATGCAGGGTGTTAGCGAAGAGATCGCCCGTGAGGCGTTTAAGCTCGCTGCCGCCAAGCTGCCCCTTAAAACCACCTTTGTAACGCGCACGGTGCTGTGATGAAAGCTAGTGAACTGAGAGAAAAAGACGTCGCTGAACTGAATACCGAGCTCACCGGACTGCTGCGTGAACAGTTCAATCTGCGTATGCAGAAGGGTACAGGGCAATTGTCCCAGTCCCACCGTGTTGGTCAGGTCCGTCGCGATATCGCCCGCGTCAAGACCATCCTGAAAGAGAAGGCAGAGTCATGAGCGAACAGGTAAAGAATACACGTAGCGAGACTGGCCGCGTGGTCAGCGACAAGATGGACAAGTCCATTACTGTCATGATCGAGCGTAAGGTAGCCCATCCGCTTTACGGAAAGTATGTTAAGCGGTCGACCAAGCTACATGCGCACGATGAAAAGAACGAGTGTAAGCTCGGTGATCTGGTCTGCATCGAAGAGTGCCGACCGATTTCCAAGTCCAAATCCTGGCGTTTGGTCGAGATTCTGGAGCGGGCCAGCTGAGAAGCTGACAACTAAAACCGCTGTGCCAGCGTAAGGCCCAGCCAAAAAGGCTTGGGCTTTTCGTTATTTAGTGGTATTATCTCGCGCCCTTGAACCTACGGCGCTGTGTACAGCGATATTGATTTTGCGGAGATTGTTCGATGATTCAGATGCAGACAAAACTGGATGTTGCCGATAACAGCGGTGCCCGTGTTGTCCAGTGCATCAAAGTGCTTGGTGGCTCACATCGCCGCTATGCTGCTATTGGTGACATCATCAAGGTAAGCGTCAAGGAAGCGATTCCGCGTGGCAAGGTCAAGAAGGGTGAGGTATACAACGCCGTTGTGGTCCGCACTCGTAAGGGTGTCCGCCGCGCTGATGGTTCACTGATTCGCTTTGACGGTAACGCTGCGGTGTTGCTGAACAACAAGCTGGAACCCATTGGTACACGTATCTTCGGTCCCGTGACCCGCGAGCTTCGCGGCGATCGCTTCATGAAGATTATTTCTCTGGCACCAGAAGTGCTGTAAGGCTGAGAGATACTAAGATGCGAAAGTTAAGAAAAGGTGACGAAGTAGTCGTCATTGCCGGCAAGGACAAGGGTAAGCGTGGTACTATTACTCAAATGTTGCCCGTGGAAGTTAACCGCGTGCTCGTCGACAATGTAAATATGGTAAAAAAGCACCAGAAGCCTAACCCGAATCTGGGTGTGCCTGGTGGGATCGTTGAGAAGGAGATGCCAATTCAGATCTCCAATATCGCGATCTTCAACCCTGCTACCGGCAAAGCCGACAGGGTTGGCATCAAGATCCTCGAAGATGGCCGCAAGGTTCGCATCTTCAAATCGAATAACGAAGTAATTGACGCGTAAGTCGGGTTAAGACAATGGCAAGATTGCAAGAATTCTACCGTGAAACGGTTGTCAAGCAGTTGATGGATGAACTCAAGTGCGGCAACGTCATGGAAGTACCGAAGATCGAAAAGATCACGGTCAATATGGGTGTGGGTGAAGCGGCCGCTGACAAGAAAGTTCTTGATCACGCAGTAGCTGACCTTACCAAGATCACTGGGCAAAAGCCGATCGTAACACTTGCACGCAAGTCCGTTGCTGGCTTTAAGATCCGTGAAGGTTGGCCGATTGGTTGTAAGGTCACCCTGCGTCGTGAGCGCATGTACGAGTTTCTTGATCGCCTGATTGCGATCTCTATTCCTCGTATTCGCGACTTTCGCGGTCTAAACGCGAAGTCCTTCGATGGTCGTGGTAACTACAGCATGGGCGTGCGTGAGCAGATCATGTTCCCTGAGATCGACTACGACAAGATCGATACTCTGCGTGGGATGGACATTACTATCACCACCACCGCCACCAATGACGAACACGGGCGTGCGCTGCTGAAGGCGTTCAACTTCCCGTTCAAGGGTTGAGGATTTATACATGGCCAAGGTTTCAATGAAACAGCGCGAACTTAAGCGCGCCAAACTGGTAGTGAAGTACGCCGCAAAGCGTGCCGACATCAAAGAGCAGATGCGTGATCCTGAGATCACACCAGAGCAGCTCGAAGCACTGGTAGTTAAGCTTCAAAAGCTGCCACGCGACTCTAGCCCTGTGCGTAAGCGTAACCGCTGTAGTCTGACCGGTCGTCCACATGGCTACTATCGTAAGTTTGGTCTTGGCCGTAACAAGCTGCGTGAAGCCGCAATGCGTGGTGATGTACCTGGGCTGCGTAAGGGCAGCTGGTAACCGGCATAGCCGTATTTTTTGTTTGGGAGCAATACTTAAATGAGCATGACTGATCCTATTGCAGATCTACTCACCCGTGTACGTAACGGGCTGTCTGCAAACAAGGCGGAGGTAACAATGCCTGCGTCCAAGGTGAAAAAGTCGATCGCCCAGGTCCTGAAGGACGAAGGCTATATCAACGACTTTTCCGTACAGGATATCGATGGCAAACCCACCTTGAAAGTAGAACTTAAGTACTACCAGGGTGAACCCGTAATCACATCCATTAAGCGTGCTAGCCGCCCCGGCCTTCGTGTATACAAGGGAAAGGGCGATCTGCCAACGGTAATGGGTGGACTCGGTATTGCAATCGTCTCAACTTCTGCTGGTGTGATGACCGACCGCGCTGCGCGCAGTGCGGGTCACGGCGGCGAAGTGCTGTGCACTGTTTCTTAAGGGGGTGAGCGATGTCCAGAGTACTTAAACCGGTAGCTATCCCCTCCGGCGTTAATGTTAACGTCAATGGCCAAAGCATCGATATTAAGGGTAGCAAAGGCCAGCTGAATCACGTGGTCCACGCTGACGTCGAAATCGTACAGGAAGACGGTGCGCTACGCTTCTCACCGCGTGTACAAAGTCAGCCTGTAATGGCCCTGGTTGGCACCACTCGTGCCCTCATGGGTAACATGGTAAAGGGCGTTAGCGAAGGCTTTGAGCGTAAGCTTGAGCTGGTGGGTGTTGGTTACCGTGCCCAGGCCCAAGGCAAGGTTCTTAATCTTACCCTGGGCTTCTCGCACCCTGTTGAATACAGCGTGCCTGAGGGTGTAACCATTGAGACCCCTAGTCAGACAGAAGTCGTGGTTAAGGGCGTTGACAAACAGATGGTCGGCCAGGTTGCAGCGGACATCCGCGCATACCGTCCACCGGAGCCTTACAAGGGCAAGGGTGTTCGTTATTCTGACGAACGTGTTGTCCGTAAGGAAGCCAAAAAGAAATAAGGTAGTTGGCGATGAAATCGAAAAAGCAAGCACGTATCCGTCGCGCCGCACGCGGTCGCGCCAAGATCAGAGAGTTGGGTGTATACCGTCTGTGCGTCAATCGCACACCGCGTCACATCTATGCGCAGATTATCGCTCCTACCGGTTCAGAAGTTGTTGCGACAGCCTCTACGGTAGAAACAGGGCTCAAGTCCGCTGTTAACTATACCGGTAACAGTGATGCCGCTGCTGCCGTAGGCAAGGCGATCGCCGAGAAGGCCAAAGCTGCTGGGATCACCAGTGTGGCCTTCGATCGCTCCGGTTTTAAATATCATGGTCGTGTCAAGGCGCTTGCTGAAGCCGCACGTGAACATGGTCTGGAATTCTAAGGGTTAGACAATGGCTGGATTTGATGTAGCACAAAGTAGCGATGGCCTGGTAGAAAAGCTGGTAGGCGTCAACCGTGTATCCAAGACTGTAAAAGGTGGCCGGATCTTTCAGTTTTCCGCCATCACTGTTGTGGGTGACGGACAAGGGCAGATCGGCTTCGGCACTGGCAAGGCCCGCGAGGTTCCTGCCGCTATCGCCAAAGCGATGGAAAATGCCCGTCGCAACATGCGCAAGGTAAACATTACCAGCAATGGCACACTGCAGTATCCGGTCAAGGCACGCCACGGCGCTGCTAAGATCTATATGCAGCCTGCCTCTGAAGGTACCGGTGTCATCGCTGGTGGTGCAATGCGTGCTGTGCTTGAAGCTGCAGGTGTTCATAATGTTCTTGCCAAGTGTATTGGCAGCAACAACCAGATCAATGTCATCCGCGCGACCATGAAGGGCTTGACCGACATGACCTCCCCTGAAGAAGTGGCGGCCAAGCGTGGTAAGAGTGTCAAGGAAATTCTGGAATAAGCCATGGCTGATAAAAAGATGTTCAAAGTTAAATTGGTTCGAAGTGTGCATGGGCGTCTGCCTACACATCGTGCCACCGTGGCCGGTCTTGGACTGCGCCGAATGAATCACATCGTTGAGCTTGAAGATACCCCATGCACTCGCGGCATGGTCAATAAGGTATCTTACATGGTCAAGGTAGTTGAGGATTAATCATGCGACTGAATACACTTTCACCTGCCGCAGGCTCACGTCCCGATCGTAAGCGTGTCGGACGTGGGATCGGTTCTGGCCTGGGTAAAACCTGTGGTCGTGGCCATAAGGGGCAGAAGGCTCGCTCCGGTGGTTTCCATAAGGTTGGCTTTGAAGGCGGCCAGATGCCGCTGCAGCGTCGCCTTCCAAAGGTTGGCTTCAGCTCGCGCGTATCACGTGTCACTGCCGAAGTACGCCTCAGTGAACTGAAGAAAATCGAAGGTGACAGCGTTGACCTCGTCGCTCTCAAGGCGGCAAACGTTGTGCGCCAGAACATCAAGCGTGTCAAGATCATTGCCTCTGGCAAGGTCGAAAAAGCACTGACTGTGCGCGGGCTTGGTGTTACCAAGGGAGCGAAAGCTGCGATTGAGGCAGCTGGCGGCAAGATCGAGGCCTGATAATGGGTTCTTCTGCTTCAGCGATGGCAAATGCGCTATCAGGTGGCAAGCTAACCGAGCTGAAGCAGCGTTTGCTGTTTGTGCTCGGTGCACTGCTGGTATTCCGTATCGGTACCCATATCCCGGTACCCGGTATCGACCCCATTGCGCTTGCTTCCTTTGTCGATCAGCAGCGCGGCACTATCCTAGACATGTTCAATATGTTCTCGGGTGGTGCGCTTGAGCGTTTCTCGGTGTTTGCCCTCGGGATTATGCCCTATATTTCAGCAGCGATTATCGTTCAGCTGCTGACCAAGGTCTCGCCGAAACTTGAGCAGATCAGCAAGGAAGGGGCAGCCGGTAAGCGTAAGATCACACAGATCACCCGTATGGGTACACTGGTGCTTGCTACCTTCCAAGGGATCGGTGTTGCCGTGATGTTGGAGAGTCAAATGGCTCCCGGCAACATGCCAGTGGTTATTGATCCAGGCCTATTGTTCCGTATTACCACGGTAATTACCCTGGTTAGTGGGACAATGTTCCTAATGTGGTTGGGCGAGCAGATCACAGAACGCGGGATCGGTAACGGTATTTCGTTGATCATCTTCGCTGGCATTGTTTCAGGGCTTCCATCAGCGATCGGCGGAACCCTCGAACTTGCGCGTTCAGGTGAGCTGAGCTTTTTGCTGGTGATGTTCCTGTTCCTGATGATGTTGGCCGTCATTGCCTTTGTGGTCTATGTCGAGCGGGGACAGCGGCGAATTACTGTGAATTATGCCAAGCGGCAGCAAGGGCGCAAGATGTTTGCTGCACAGTCTTCGCATCTGCCCCTCAAGGTAAATATGGCTGGGGTTATTCCCCCCATTTTCGCCTCATCGATCATTCTCTTCCCCGCAACGCTGGGTGGCTGGTTTGGTGAGTCGGAAGGGATGGGTTGGTTGCAGAACATCTCTGCTACCCTCTCTCCGGGGCAGCCTCTGTACGTTGCCTTTTATGCCGCAGCGATAATGTTTTTCTGCTTCTTCTATACGGCGCTGATGTTTAACCCGAAGGAGACGGCGGATAACTTGAAGAAGTCCGGCGCGTTCGTCCCTGGGATTCGCCCAGGTGAGCAGACCGCACGTTATATTGATGGGATTCTTAGCCGACTGACTCTGGCGGGTGCTGTATATATCACCGCTGTATGTCTTTTGCCGGAGTTTCTCATCTTGTGGTGGAACGTACCCTTCTACTTTGGCGGTACTTCGCTACTGATTATTGTGATCGTCGTAATGGACTTCATGTCGCAGATTCAGGCGCACTTGATGTCACACCAGTACGACAGTCTGATGAAAAAGGCCAACCTCAAGGGGTATGGCAAGCCGGGTATCTAACGGCCTAATGCTTTGATTTATCTGGAGATGTGTGATGAAAGTTCGTGCCTCTGTTAAAAAGATCTGCAGAAACTGCAAGATCATCCGCCGTAACGGCACTGTGCGCGTGATCTGCTCAAGCGACGCACGCCACAAGCAGCGCCAGGGTTAATTGTCTTGGCGGTTCACCGCCAGACTTGATCCCGTGGCGTAAAATGATTATGATTGCGCGTTTTCCTGGCGCGTAATGCCAATAGTATTTGAGATTTTGAGGGAGTGGCTCGATGGCCCGTATTGCTGGTATCAATATCCCGGTGAATAAACATGCCGTAATCGCCTTGACAGCGATCTACGGTATTGGTCGCACTCGTTCCAGGCAGATCTGTGATTCTGCCGGGATTCGACGTGATGCACCGATTAAGGATCTGACCGAAGGTGAGATCGAAAGCTTGCGTAGTGAGGTTGGCAAGTATGTTGTCGAGGGCGACCTGCGTCGTGAAGTCTCGATGAACATCAAGCGTTTGATGGATCTGGGTTGCTTCCGCGGCATTCGTCACCGCCGTGGCCTGCCACTTCGTGGTCAGCGTACACGCACCAATGCGCGTACCCGTAAGGGCCCGCGTCGTCCGATCAGGAAGTAATCAAGCGGAGACTGCATTGCGCAGTCGAATTTTGAAACATTTGGGATTCAGGTTATGGCTAAAGCGAGCACTCGCACACGTAAGAAGGTTAAAAAGAACGTCGTTGACGGCATTGCACACGTCCACGCGTCTTTTAACAACACCATCATCACCATTAGTGACCGCCAAGGTAACGCCCTTTGCTGGGCAACCTCTGGTGGATCTGGCTTCCGTGGCTCCCGCAAGAGCACCCCTTTCGCTGCGCAGGTCGCTGCTGAAAAGGCCGGTGTTGTTGCTCAGGAATACGGAATGAAGAATATGGAAGTCTGGGTTAAGGGTCCGGGGCCTGGCCGTGAATCTGCCGTGCGCGCACTCAATAACCTGGGTTTCAAGATCACCAATATCACCGACGTAACGCCGATCCCGCACAACGGATGCCGGCCACCGAAAAAACGTCGCGTTTAAACAAGAGGTTCAATAGTGGCTAGGTACATCGGATCCAAATGTCGTCTCTGCCGTCGTGAAGGCGAAAAGCTCTTCCTTAAAGGCGAGAAGTGTTACACCAGCAAGTGTGCGATCGAAAACCGTCCCTTCCCTCCGGGGCAGCACGGTCAGCGTCGCACCCGCCTGTCAGACTATGCACGTCAGCTGCGTGAAAAGCAGAAGCTGCGCCGCATCTATGGTGTGCTGGAGAACCAGTTCCGCCTTTACTATAAGGAAGCGGACCGTCGCAAGGGTTCCACGGGTGAAAACCTGCTGCAGCTGCTTGAGTGCCGTCTTGACAACGTCGTGTTCCGCATGGGGTTCGGTGTCTCCCGTACTGAGGCGCGCCAGCTGGTACGCCACAATGGTGTGACCGTTAACGGTCAGAAAGTCAATATTCCGTCTTATTCCGTAAAGCCGGGTGACGTCGTTGCCGTTGCTGAAAAATCCAAGCAGCAACTGCGCGTCAAGTCCGCAGCTGAGCTGGCTCAGCAACGCGGCGTGGCAGAATGGTTGCAGGTTGACGCCACCAAGTTGGAAGGTATCTTCAAGTCGACACCGGAACGTAGTGAGCTTCCTGCTGAGATCCAGGAACAGCTGGTGGTCGAGCTTTACTCCAAGTAACGACTTTCCGCCACTTTTGTGGCGGGTTTCCTGTTGCAGATGCCAGGACATAACCGAATTTAAAGAGGACTCTTCATGCAGGGCTCAGATATGCAATTACTAAAGCCACGTATGGTTGGTGTTCAGAAGATCTCTGACACTTCGGCCAAGGTTACGCTGGAGCCGTTGGAGCGTGGATTCGGTCATACCTTGGGCAATGCCCTGCGCCGTATCCTGCTCTCCTCTATGGTGGGTAGCGCGATCACCGAAGTGAGCATTGATGGTGTATTGCACGAGTACACCGCGATGGAAGGCGTTCAGGAAGACATTATTGAGATCATGCTCAACCTCAAAGGTGTGGCTATTCGTATGCACAACCGTCAGGAGGCCACACTGACCCTTAACAAAAAGGGACCTTGTGTGGTCACCGCAGGTGATATCGCGTTGGATCATGATGTCGAAATCATGAATCCTGAGCATGTGATTGCCAACCTGACCAAGGCAACCGAACTGAACATGACCCTCAAGCTGGAACAGGGGCGCGGTTATGTACCTTCCAACCAGCGTTTCAATATGGATGAAGAGTCTCGTCCTATCGGTACTTTGCAGCTTGACGCTTCCTACAGCCCGATTTCGCGTGTTGCTTACACTGTCGAGCGTGCGCGTGTCGAACAACGCACTGATCTGGATAAATTGATCCTTGACGTGGAAACCAACGGCACGATCGAGCCTGACGAGGCGATCCGTCGTGCGGCAACCATCCTGCAGGATCAGCTTTCTAGCTTTGTTGATCTTGAAGGGAAGGAGCAGTCTGAGGCGAAGAGCGATGAGCCGGATGTTGATCCTATCCTGCTGCGCCCGGTTGACGATTTGGAGCTGACAGTACGTTCGGCCAACTGTCTCAAGGCAGAGAATATTTACTACATCGGTGATCTGATTCAACGCACCGAGGTTGAGCTACTCAAGACGCCTAACCTTGGCAAGAAGTCGCTCACCGAGATTAAGGATGTGCTCGCCTCACGCGGATTGTCCCTCGGTATGCGTCTTGAAAATTGGCCGCCTGCAAGTATCCAACAGTCAGATGACGATAAGGCCAGTGCCTGATACCTCGTCTCTTGTTTTAACGTAAGTGATTAACAGTATTTTAAGGAAACTCCCATGCGTCATCGTCAATCAGGTCGCAAACTGAACCGTAACAGCAGCAGCCGCAAGGCGCTCTTCCGCAGCCTGACCAGCTCGCTACTGCGCCATGAGATGATCAAGACTACTTTGCCCAAGGCCAAGGAGTTACGTCGTCATGCCGAGCCACTGCTGACTATCGCGAAGACCGATAGTGTAGCCAACCGTCGCCTTGCCTTCGCCCGTCTGCGTGATCGCGAGCTGGTAACCAAGCTGTTTAATGAGCTGGGTCCACGTTATGAGTCCCGTCCCGGCGGCTATCTGCGTATCCTCAAGTGCGGTTTCCGTGCTGGCGACAACGCACCGATGGCCTACGTTGAGCTGGTCGACCGTCCCGTTGTTGAGGACGAGATTGCACCAGAAGAGACTGCTGCCGAGGCCTAAGCTTCGCCGCTTGTAGTAATAAAAAAACCGGGCTTGGCCCGGTTTTTTTATGCCTGCCAGGTTGCTTGTCCGTAGTCTGCAGGGGGATGCAAAGCCAGTGCGTTACGAACGATGCGATAGTTGGCTTTGTCAGCATACCCTCGGGACTGCTCATTACCACACTGGTCTTCTGGCATATTGGCGTGGTTGGGTAGGCATCGGCAGGAAGCCGCAGCGGGCAAGCCAATAAACGGCCCGCCGTGCGCCACGAGCTTACTTCTGTTTGTCCAGTATCGGCTTAAGGAATCGCCCGGTATGGGAGTCCGGATGCTCAGCTAGTTGTTCAGGGCTTCCTGCGCAGACTAGCATCCCCCCCCCATCGCCCCCTTCTGGGCCCATGTCGATCAGCCAGTCGGCGGTCTTGATCACATCCAGGTTGTGTTCGATCACGACGATGGTGTTCCCGTGATCACGCAGACGGTGCAGAACCACCAGCAGTTGTTCGATATCGTGGAAGTGCAGGCCGGTGGTCGGTTCATCCAGGATGTAGAGGGTGTTGCCGGTGTCGCGCTTGGACAGTTCTCTGGCGAGCTTTACGCGCTGGGCCTCCCCTCCAGACAGGGTGGTTGCCGCCTGGCCCAGGCGAATATAGCTTAGGCCAACATCGAGCAGGGTCTGAAGCTTGCGTGCCAGTACAGGTACCGGGTCGAAGAATTGTCGTGCCTCTTCTACCGTCATCTCCAGTACGTCAAAGATGTTCTTGCCCTTGTACTGGACCTCCAGTGTCTCCCGGTTGTAGCGTTTGGCCTTGCAGACATCGCAGGGGACATAGATATCCGGTAGGAAGTGCATCTCTACCTTGATTAGTCCATCGCCCTGACAAGCCTCACATCGCCCGCCTTTGACGTTAAACGAGAAGCGACCGGGGGTGTAACCGCGGGCCCGTGCCTCCTGAGTACCTGCAAAGAGGTCACGGATCGGGGTGAACAGGCCGGTATAGGTGGCCGGGTTGGAGCGGGGTGTGCGCCCGATGGGGCTTTGATCGATGTCCACCACCTTGTCGAACTGTTCCAGGCCCTGCAGTTCGGCGCAGTCGGCGGGGTCTTCGCTGGCCCCGTTCAGGGTGATCGCGGCGTTGCGATAGAGGGTATCGTTGATCAAGGTGGACTTGCCCGATCCGGAGACCCCAGTCACGCAGGTCATCAGACCGACCGGGATATCCACGTTAACCCCCTTGAGGTTATTGCCACTGGCACCACGGATCTTGATTTGACGTTTTTTGTCGATGGCAGTACGTTTGGCGGGTATTGCGATCTTCCGCTTACCGGAGAGGTACTGCCCGGTGAGTGAGTGCTCATTGGCGATCACCTCGGCAGGCTTGCCCTGAGCGACGATTTGCCCGCCATGCACACCGGCGCCTGGGCCGATATCGACGACGTGGTCTGCAGCACGTATCGCATCCTCGTCGTGCTCTACCACGATCACTGTGTTGCCCAGATCGCGTAGTCGAAACAGGGTCTCCAGTAGGCGTTCGTTGTCGCGTTGGTGTAGCCCGATCGAAGGTTCATCCAGTACATACATCACCCCCACCAGCCCGGCACCGATCTGGCTTGCTAGGCGAATGCGTTGCGCTTCGCCGCCCGAGAGGGTCGTCGCGCTGCGCTCCAGGCTGAGGTAGTCGAGGCCAACATTCACCAAAAAGCTCAGCCGTTCGCCGATTTCCTTGACGATCTTCTCGGCCACTTCGCCGCGCCAGCCGGGAAGGTGCAGGTTAGCGAAGAATTCGCGGCATCGCCCAATCGGCATATTGGCGATCTCGGGCAGTGAGCGATCGGCAATAAAGACGTGGCGGGCAGGGGCGTTCAGTCGTGTCCCATGACACTCAGGGCAGTGTTGCTGACTGAGGTATTTGCTCAACTCCTCACGCACTACGTTGGAATCGCTCTCTCTGTAACGCCGCTGCATATTGGGGATGATCCCCTCGAAGGGGTGGACCCGATCCGCCTTGGCGTAACGACTGTTGGCGTATGAGAAGTGGATCTCTTCATCGCCGCTGCCGTGGAGCAGGATCTCGCGGAGCCGCTTGGGCAGGGTTTCGTAGGGGGTTTCGACATCAAAATCGTAGTGGCGAGCCAGGGAGAGCAGCAGTTGGAAGTAGTATTGGTTGCGCCGATCCCAGCCGCGTATCGCGCCAGCTGCCAGGCTTAGCTCGGGATGGGCGATCAGCTTGCTGGGATCGAAGTACTGTTGCACTCCCAGCCCATCGCAGCTGGGGCAGGCACCAGCCGGATTGTTGAATGAGAATAAGCGTGGTTCCAGCTCGGTAAGTGAGTAGTCACAAATCGGGCAGGCATACTTAGCAGAGAAGACCAATTCTTCCTGTCCCCCATCCATAAAGGCGATACGGGCCAGCCCGTGGGAGAGGTTAAGGGTGGTCTCGAAAGAATCGGCCAGCCGCTGCTTGATGTCATCGCGCACCTTGAAGCGGTCGACCACCGCCTCGATGTTGTGTTTTTTGCGAAGCTCCAGCTTGGGGTTTTCATCCAGCTCAACCACCTGTCCGTTTACGCGGGCTCGAATAAAGCCCTGGGCGCGCAACTCGTCAAACACCTGGTGGTGCTCCCCCTTGCGGTTGTCGATCACCGGTGCCAGCAGCATCAGTTTGCTGCCCTCGGGCAGGGCCAGGACTTGGTCTACCATCTGGCTGACTGTCTGTGCCGCCAGTACCGTGCCATGTTCAGGGCAGCGCGGCTCACCTGCGCGGGCGTAGAGCAGGCGCAGGTAGTCGTGGATCTCGGTAATGGTGCCCACGGTGGAGCGTGGGTTGTGGGAGGTGGACTTTTGTTCGATGGAGATCGCCGGAGACAGCCCTTCGATATGATCGATGTCGGGCTTTTCCATCATCGACAGAAATTGGCGCGCATAGCTGGAGAGCGACTCGACATAGCGGCGCTGCCCCTCGGCATAGATGGTGTCGAAGGCGAGTGAGGACTTACCAGAGCCGGAGAGCCCGGTAAAGACGATAAGCTTGTCACGGGGGAGGTCCAGGTCGATGTTTTGCAGATTGTGGGTGCGCGCACCCCGTAACTTGATGCTGTTCATGCTCGTTCCCGATACCAGTCGAACCTGCTAATATACGCGCTTTGCATGCCTCGACGCAAAGAGTCACAGGGTAATGGCTCAGCCGTTGCCGCGTTCGTTCCAGTTGGATATTCGCCGATGCTACCCGAACACATGAGCCCGCTTGAACGCCGTGCCGCCGCCGCGTTGGCGGGGATATTTTCGCTGCGCATGCTGGGTTTGTTTATGATCCTGCCGGTATTCGCGCTCTATGCGGAAGACCTGCCTGGGGTCACCCCGGTACTGGTTGGGCTTGCCATCGGTATCTATGGGCTGACCCAGGCCATCTTGCAGATCCCCTTCGGGATGCTCTCGGATCGGATTGGGCGTAAGCCGGTGATCATCGCCGGGCTGCTGCTGTTCGCCGCGGGCAGCTTACTGGCTGCCTGGGCAGAGAGCATCGGCTGGATCATCGCCGGGCGAGCATTGCAGGGCGCTGGGGCGATCGCCGCTGCGGTGATGGCCTTAGCGGCGGATCTGACCCGCGAAGAACACCGCACCAAGGTAATGGCGATGATCGGCTTGAGCATCGGCGTCTCCTTTATGGTGGCGATGATCGCTGGGCCGCTCCTTAACCAATGGATCGGTGTGCCAGGGATCTTCGCCCTGACCGCGGTGATGGCCTTATTGGGGATTGCCGTGGTGGCTCTGGTGGTCCCCAGCCCATCGGCCATCCGCTTTCACCGCGATACCGAACTTGAACCGGCCAGCCTGGCCTCGGTGATAAAGGACCGTCAGCTGCTTCGTCTGGATGGTGGGGTACTGGTACTGCACATGGCGCTTACGGCAAGTTTTGTGGTGGTGCCGCTGGGGCTGCGTGACAGCGGCCTGGCACCAGAGCTGCACTGGCAGGTCTACTTGCCGGTGATGAGCCTTTCGCTGTTGCTGGCCGTGCCGCTGATCATCCTTGCCGAGCGACGGCGTATGCTCAAGGCGATCTTCAATCTCGGCATCGCCATGCTGTTGGTCAGTCTGTTGGCGATGTTGTTGCTGTGGCAGAGCTGGGTGGGCATGGCGATGATTTTGCTGCTATTTTTTATTGCTTTCAATCTACTGGAGGCGAGTCTGCCCTCGCTGGTGAGCAAGTTCGCCCCGGCCTCGCGCAAGGGGACGGCGATGGGGGTGTATTCCAGCTCGCAGTTTTTTGGTGCCTTTTTGGGGGGCTTTATTGGCGGCTGGAGCTACGGCCAGTTTGGTGTGGTCGGGGTATTTGCACTGTGTGCCGGAGTTGTAGCACTATGGCAGCTTGCCGCCTTGACCATGCGCGAACCACTCTACCTGGCTAACGAGATGTTGCGCGTTGAGGTTAGCGGAGAGGGCGGGGCGCGTCAGATGGAGCTGCAGTTGATGCAGGTGGACGGTGTGCGTGAGGTCAGTGTCTGCAGCGACGAGCAAGTTGCCTATCTTAAGGTGGAGCGCCATCTGCTCGACAGGGAGGCATTGGCCACCTGCGGCCAGAGCGGGTCGAATTCGAATTAATATCAATGAGGTGAGAGAGCGTAATGGCAAGAGGAATCAACAAAGTCATCCTAGTCGGAAATCTAGGCCAGGACCCCGAGGTCCGTTACTCCGCCAGCGGCGCGGCAGTGGCCACGCTCAATATCGCTACCAGCGACCAGTGGACCGATAAACAGTCAGGCCAAAAACAGGAGCGTACCGAGTGGCACCGGGTGGTGATGTTCAATCGCCTGGGAGAGATCGCTGGGGAGTACCTGAAGAAGGGATCGCAGGTCTATATCGAAGGTCGTCTGCAGACCCGCAAGTGGCAAGACCAGAACGGTCAGGACCGCTACACCACCGAGATCGTTGCCAACGAGATGCAAATGCTCGGTGGGCGCGGCGGCTCAGCCGACTTTGGTGGCGGCGGTGGTGGTCAGCGCAGTGGAGGGGCTTACCAGGGGCAGCAGCAGCCACAGCAGCAACAACAGCCACAGCAGCAGCCACAGGGGAACAACCCACCGGCCCAGCAGGCTCCTGCCGGGAATGACAACTTTGGCGGTTTCGACGACGATATACCGTTCTAGGAAAGCACTTGTTCAGGGATGTCGTCACGCAGCCTTCGCTGCGACTGAAAAAAATCTTCATCAGCCTGCTTGCCGGTGGGCTGACAGCTGCCATGCTGCTGGTGGGAGTGCAGACTGTATTGGCGCTGCAGGCCATCCAGCAGCTTTGGCGGGGCCATAGCCATGAGGCCACCCTGCACGTGGCCGAGATCAGCCAGGTGCGTCAGCACTTCGGCTATGGGGGCCTGAGCCGCCACTTCCATCGCTACCTGGTCGACCCCAGCGCCAAACATCAGCAGCAGGTCGAGCAGGCCATTGTGCGCCTCTTTCAGTCCATCGAGCGGGTTGAGCAACTCAGCCTGGCCCCGTTGGAGCGTATGGCGATCAACGCCATTGCTGAGGTAGCCGGTGATTATCGTGATGCCTACCTGCTGGCGCGGCGTCAGCTCAGCCAGTCCGGGCTGGCCGATAATCTGCAAGAGCGCCTGGTCGATGATGCTGCCGCGGTCAATGCGCTGCGCCTGCTTGATGAGTTGGCGTTGCGTCGTGTCGAGCGGGCCGAGGAGGAGGCGCGTGCGCGCCTGGAAGAGACCATCAGTGGGATCTACTGGGGCGGCCTGCTGCTTCCATTGCTCTTGCTGCTCACCATGCTGCTGCTGCACTTCCTCAGCCGTATCAGCCGCGCCAATGCGGAGCTGGAGCGGTTGCGCGGCGAGCTCGATTCATTGTTGGAATACGCCCCCGAGGCGATTTTGGTGTGTAGTCCGGGCGGTTGGGTACAGCGGATCAATCGGCGCGCCGAGGCGCTGTTTGCCTATCCTCGCCAGGAAATACAGGCAAGCTCACTCACTCGCCTGATGCCCGACTGGCCTGAGGGGGCGGACGGCTGGCAGGCCTGGCACGGCAGCACACGGCAGATCCGCGCAGGCAATGGTGACTTGGTACCAGTGGAGGTTTCCATCGGGCAACTGGAACACCAGCAGCACAGCCACCTGATCATCACCTTGCGTGATATCAGTGAGCAACAGCAGGCCCGTCAACAGATTGAGCAGCTCAATCGCTCGCTGCTCAAGCAGAACCAGGCGCTGGCGTCGGTCAACCGCGAGCTGGAGGCCTTTAGCTATTCCGTCTCCCATGACCTGCGCACCCCGCTGCGCGGGATCGATGGTTTTAGCCAGCTCCTGACCCGACGCTACGAGCACCAACTGGATGCCGTCGGTCAGGACTACCTGCAACGCATCACCAAGGCCACCTCGCGCATGGGCCAGATCATCGACGATATGTTGCAGCTATCAAAGACCACCCGTGCACCGATGAAACCGGGCTATCTCAACCTCTCTGCCCTGGCCGAGCAGGTTAGCCTACAGCTCAGTGATGACGAACCCGAACGGATCTGCCATTGGCATATCGAAGCGGGGCTCTATGTCGTGGCCGACGAAGGGTTGATGCGCGTACTCCTGGAAAACCTGCTGGGCAACGCCTGGAAATACAGCGCCAACGAAGTGCCGTCGGTGATCCACTTCGGTGCGGAACTGCGTTTTGGCGAGTGGGTTTTCCACGTACGAGACAATGGGGTTGGCTTCGACATGCAGTACGCCGACAAGCTATTTGGTGCCTTTCAGCGTCTGCACGGCGTGGAGGAATTTGAGGGCACCGGGATTGGCCTGTCCACCGTACAGCGCATCATTCACCGCCATGGCGGCAAGGTCTGGGCCGAATCGACACCCGGCGATGGGGCGAGTTTTTACTTTACCCTTGGCAAGCTTGAGAGCGACATGGACGCGCTGTCCGAGCAGGACGACAAGCACAAAGGCGAAAAGTAAAGCATCTACTCGCCCCATGCATGCGTTTTGTTATCGCTGCAGGGGTAAGGAAGGAAAAGGTACGAGGGGCGCCGGGCTTTATTCCCAGGAGGATGTTTGGTCGGGGTGAGAGGATTCGACCGTTTCGCCGGGAGCGAAACGGGACGCCGCAGGTCAACCTCCGTGCTAACGAGGGGCACCGGGCTTTATTCCGAAGGAGGATGTTTGGTCGGGGTGAGAGGATTCGAACCTCCGGCCCCTGCCTCCCGAAGACAGTGCTCTACCAGGCTGAGCTACACCCCGATGGTGTGGTGGCCGGTGTCGTGGGCCGGGAACCCACAGGCCTTGATTCAGTGACTGCGTTGTACGGCGAATTTGGCGACGCTGACCATGGCTTCCTTGTAGGGCGAGTCCGGCAGTGTGGCCAGTGCAGCGATAGCCTTGTCGACCTCTGCCTGCGCAGCGCGCGAAGTGTACTCGATTGCACCAACGGATTCAATCGCTTTGCCGATCTCTTCGATGCGCTCACGGCCACCCTGTTCCAGGGCCTCGCGCACCAGGCTCGCTTGTTCGGCGTTGCCGTGGTTGATCACATAGATCAGCGGCAGGGTGGGCTTGCCTTCGGCCAGGTCGTCGCCGATGTTTTTGCCCAACTCCTCGCTGGAGGCGGAGTAGTCCAGGGCGTCGTCCACCAACTGGAAGGCAACCCCCAGGTGCATACCGTAGGCGGCCAGGGCCTGTTGCGTCGCCTGATCGCTACCCGCCAGCACCGCGCCCAGTTGGGCGGCGGATTCGAACAGCTTGGCGGTCTTGCTGCGGATCACCGTCAGGTAACCGGCCTCGTCGAGATCGGCGTTGTGGACGTTGAGCAATTGCATGACCTCGCCTTCGGCGATGGTATTGGTGGCTTCGGAGAGGATCGCCATCACCTGCATGTTATTGACCCCAACCATCATCTGGAAGGCGCGTGAGTAGAGGAAGTCCCCCACCAGCACGCTGGCCTCGTTGCCCCAGACGTTATTGGCGGTTTCCTTGCCGCGGCGCAGCTCCGAGCCGTCTACCACGTCGTCGTGCAGCAGGGTGGCGGTGTGGATAAACTCGACCACGGCCGCCAGTTCATGGTGATCCTCTCCCTCATAACCGAGTGCGCGCGCGCTTAGCAGCAGCAGGATCGGACGCAGACGCTTGCCACCACTATTGATGATGTAGTGGCCGATCTGGTTGATTAACACCACTTCGGAGTGGAGCCGCTGGCGGATCCGTGCATCCACGGCCTCGCGGTCAGCGGCAAGGAGGGTGTAGACGTCCTGTATTTGCATGTGGTCTCAGTCTGTGCCGGCAAAGAGTCGAAATGCTAGGTAGTGCGGCCCGCGCTGTCAAGCGCGCCGCGTAAACCGGGCCCGGGCGCCAGGTTTGCACGGCAAAAGGGGGCTGAGCGGTGCTGTCGGGGCAGATCGGGTAAAATAATCCACTCATGGTGTTTGACCTGCCGCCTTCGGGGCGCTAGAATTGCCGGTCTTTCGTTGTTGTAACAACAGAATTTCAAGTTTTTTGGAGAGCGGCAATGTACGCGGTAATCAAAACCGGTGGCAAACAGTATCGTGTGGCGGAAGGGCAGACCCTGCGGGTCGAGAAGCTCGAAGCCGAAGTCGGCGCAAATATGGAACTGTCAGACGTGCTGATGGTTGCCAGCGGTGACGACATCAAGATTGGCAGCCCCTTCGTTGAGGGTGGCAAGGTAACGGCGACAGTGAAGAGCCATGGTCGTGACGACAAGGTTCATATCATCAAGTTCCGCCGTCGCAAGCATCACATGAAGCGCCAGGGTCATCGTCAGTACTATACTGAACTGCAGATCACCGGCATCAGCGCTTAAAAGATTTCAGAGGTAGAGAATAATGGCTCATAAGAAGGCAGGTGGTAGTACTCGTAACGGTCGCGATTCGATCTCCAAGCGTCTTGGTGTCAAGCGCTATGGCGGCGAAGTCGTTGACGCTGGTAACATCATCGTTCGTCAGCGTGGCACCCGTTTCCACCCCGGACTGAATGTAGGCTGTGGCCACGACCACACCCTCTATGCCAAGGCCGGTGGGCGTCTGGTCTTTGAGACCAAGGGGCCGAAGAACCGCAAGTACGTCAGCGTTATCGCCGAGTAAGCACTTGGTGTATGCGTTGTGAAGGCCCCGTCTCTCATGGCGGGGTTTTTTGTTTTTCAGATAACTAGGCGATAGGCGGTGGAATTGCAGACAGGCTCTGCTTTCGCGCTTGTCGTTTCGAACTCTCAACTTGAAACTGCACTCCCATGAAATTTGTTGATGAAGCTGATATTCGCATCGAGGCCGGTAATGGCGGCAAGGGCTGTGTCAGCTTTCGTCGCGAGAAGTACATTCCCTTCGGTGGCCCTGATGGCGGCGATGGCGGGGACGGTGGTAGCGTCTATGTGGTTGCCGATGAAAGCCTGAATACCCTGGTGGACCTGCGCTATAGCCGCGTGTTTCGTGCCGAGCACGGTGAGCAGGGGATGGGGCGTAACCGGACTGGCAAGAGTGCCCCGGATCTGGATATTCACTTGCCGGTGGGTACCGTGGTGTATGACAAGGACACCAGCGAAGTACTTGCCGACCTGACCCGTGTTGGGCAACGCATCAAGATCGCCCAGGGCGGCTTCCACGGCCTGGGCAATACCCGCTACAAGAGCAGTGTCAATCGGGCACCGCGCCAGTTCAGCCCTGGCAGCCCCGGTGAGGGGCGTAACCTGCATCTGGAGCTGCGGGTCTTGGCCGATGTGGGTCTGCTAGGGCTACCCAATGCGGGTAAGTCTACCCTGATCCGTGCGGTTTCCGCTGCACGCCCGAAGGTGGCCGATTATCCCTTTACAACCCTCTATCCCAATCTTGGCGTGGTGAGCATCGAGGCGCATCGCAGCTTTGTTATCGCCGATATCCCCGGCCTTATCGAAGGGGCTGCCGAGGGGGCCGGGCTGGGGATCCAGTTCCTTAAACACGTTTCACGCACCCTGTTGCTGTTACATCTGGTCGATGTCGCCCCCTTTGACGACAGTGATCCGGTGGAGTCGGTACGGGTGATCGAGCGTGAGCTGGCCAAGTTCAGTGACGAGTTGGCCGGGCGTGAGCGTTGGTTGGTACTGAATAAACTGGATCTGATCCCGCCGGAGGAGCGCGAGGCGCTGTGTGAGGATATTGTACGCCGCCTGGCATGGCAGGGGCCGGTCTACCGTGTGGCGGCACTGTCCAAGGATGGTACCGCACGCGTGATGCAGGACATTATGGAGCACCTGGAGCAGGCGCGTGCCGAGCAGGCGCGTGAAGACGCCCGCAGTCAGGACAAGAGCGAGCCGGATACGGAGTAACGCCGTGGTCACACGTCAAGACCTTCGCCATAGCAAACGCTGGGTTATCAAGATCGGCAGCGCCCTGCTGACCAACGATGGGCGTGGCCTTAACCGTGAAGGGATTGCCGACTGGGTAGAGCAAATCGCCGCCCTGCGCGAGCAGGGGGTCGAGGTCGTGCTGGTCTCCTCCGGTGCGGTGGCAGAGGGGATGAGCCGCCTCGGTTGGCAGGTGCGGCCCCACGCACTGCACGAGCAACAGGCCGCCGCCGCCGTGGGACAGATGGGCCTGGTGCAGACCTACGAGTCGAGTTTTCAGCGTTTTGGCCTGCATACCGCCCAGGTACTGCTCACCCATGATGACCTCTCCAACCGGCACCGCTACCTCAATGCCCGTAGTACCCTGCGCACCCTGCTCAATCTGGGGGTGATCCCCGTGGTGAACGAAAACGACACCGTGGTCACCGACGAGATCCGTTTTGGTGATAACGATACCCTCGCGGCGTTGGTTGCCAACCTGATCGAGGCGGATCTGCTGGCGATCCTCACCGATCAGGCCGGCATGTGTGACAAGGACCCCCGCCACCATCCCGAGGCCCAACTGATCCACGAAACCCCGGCGGACAATCCGCAACTGGAGGCCATGGCCAGTGGCAGTGGCGGGGCGCTAGGGCGTGGCGGCATGCTTACCAAGGTGCGTGCTGCGCGGTTGGCGGCACGCTCTGGCACCGCCACCATCATCGTCGGTGGACGCGAAACCCGGATCCTCCAGCGGGTGGCCGATGCCGAGCAGGTCGGCACCTTGTTCACCCCAGCCCAGGCCCCGCTGCTGGCGCGCAAGCAGTGGCTGGCCGGTCACCTGCAGGTGCGCGGCACCCTCACACTGGATGCCGGTGCCGTAAAGGTATTGCGGGAGTCCGGGCGTAGCCTGCTGCCGGTGGGGGTGGTGGACCTCTCGGGGCAGTTTGGACGCGGTGAGATGGTGGCCTGCCAGGACGAACAGGGGCGAGAGGTCGCCCGCGGTCTGGTGAACTACAATAGTGTCGAGACTCGTCGTATCATGGGGCACCCCAGTGGCGAGATCGAGTCCCTGCTGGGTTATGTCGACGAGCCTGAGCTGATCCATCGCGACAATCTGGTCCTCACTCCCCAGTCCCCCGCTTCCTGATAGCTGCCTTACCGGATAGTTATAAACTATCGTCGCCGCCCTATAAATAATCCTTGTTTGCCCTTGCTGCCAGTAATGGCACACTGGGACTGTGGATAAATCTGGTCAGACAAACACAAAATCCAAAGGCCGGATCGATCTGCCTGTACTCGGCAGGAGTGCACCCACATCACTTGCTGATGTCGCGCCCGACAGTCCCATTGAGAAGGTCTGCGGGTACTGGGCAATGGCCGGTGTTCGCAAATCAAAGGGGGAAAGGATGACGCATTACGACATACAGGATTGGCGGCGCACCTATACAGGGCGCGCCTTCGAACCGCGGGATCTCCAGATCATCAATCGGATTGGCAACCCGATGCAACGCATACTGGTGATGAACTCCAAGGGCGGGAGTGGCAAGACCACCCTTGCCACCAACCTGTGCGGTTATCTGGCCTCGAAGGGGGAGCAGGTGGCATTGTTTGACTACGATCCACAGGGCTCCTCCAGCCACTGGCTGGGACGGCGCGCAGAGCAACTGCCTCCCATCCACGGCGTGGAAGCGTTTCGTGCCCCGCCGAGCGGCGCCACCCGCAGCTGGCAGATGCGTCTGCCGCCCGAGACGGAGCGGGTGATCGTCGATGCCCCGGCCGGGGTGGGCGGGGTGTTGTTGATGGACCTGATCCGCAGCGCCGATGTGGTCCTGGTGCCGGTGCTGCCCTCACCGATAGACCTTCACGCCGCCCGCAACTTCATCATCGAGCTGCAGCGCCATGGTCGCCAGTTGGGTGTGGTGCCGCAGCTGGGGGTGGTTGCCAATCGGGTACGTCGGCGCACCCGCGCTTACCAGTCCATGACCCACGCCCTCGGTGAGGTCGGCCTACCCGTGGCGGGGGTACTGCGCGACACGCAGAACTACGTGCACGCCGTAGAAAGCGGACGGGCCGTGGTCGAGCTACCTTCCCGGGCCGCCCGCCAGGACCGGTGCGACTGGGAGCACCTGGGCGGCTGGCTGGACAGGGAGCAGGCGGCCTGCATGGCCTACCCGGAGGAAGTGAAGCGTGCGCAGGCTTGAGTCCGGCAGAGTATGAGCACTATGCAGTCCACAGCTAATTCGTTAAAGACCAGAAAAAACGTGTCTACTCGCTCCCCTTTGCTTGTAGGTTGGGCTTTAGCCCAACATCGTGAACGATGACTAGACGCTTGTCGGCCTAAAGGCCGACCTACAAAACAACGGGTTACAAATGATTCCCTGATGAGTGAGTAGTTACGAAAAAACATTCTACTGCAGCGGTGAAAAAGTTTTTTCGGTGTACAGGCATGTACGCTCGGTTATGGTGTTGTTGCCCAAGAACTGCTGCGGCAGAGTGATTGGCGCGGCCGCCAATACCCACTACAATCCCTGCCATGACTTTTTCCATGTTCATGACCTTTCTTGGCGGTGTCGGTCTCTTCCTGATCGGCATGCGCCTGATGACTGACGGCCTCAAGGTGGCTGCTGGGGATGCCTTGCGCGAGATCCTCGCCCGAGGCACCGCCACCACCCTGCGAGGGATCCTCTCCGGGGTGGTGATTACCGCCGGGGTGCAGTCCTCCACCGCAGTGATCTTCGCCACCATCGGTTTT
>SLDE01000063.1 GCA_007125455.1 Ectothiorhodospiraceae bacterium | reverse complement strand
TCATCCAGAGCTTCCTCATCTGCATGATCTGTGATCCGAACCCGACTGTTGCTGATTGCAACAACTATGTCCTCAATGTCCATCTGTTCTTTCCCATTCTCTCCGAACGTCAGCGCTCAGCCGCGCGGCTTCATGCGTCGGCTGGAGCGCCTTGTTGTGCCCCATTTCGCCTGCATTTGTCGTACACAAACTCCGGATCGAGATCTATTCCAGAGTCCCACTCAACCGAATCAAAAGATACTCGGACACGCTCAAAAGCATTTCGGTCCTTCAGCCGCTGAAATACACCGAAGTCGAGATACGGCTTCATATCTAGTATCCCGCGCTCGCCATTATCAAAATCGATTTGCAGCGTATAGTCGTCAGAAGGAGTAACGTTTGTGACTGATGGATGCATTTTGTTCACCTTACTGAAGTGGCTGAATCTTGAATGGTTCCTCACCATTCATGACCAACTCCCAATCGGCCATCAACTCGTCTTGGCGAAGCTCCGCCCATGCCAAGGCAAGTTTCGTTTGTTTCTTCGGAAGATTGCCTTCGATAATCTCGCACGTACGGATATCAACTATCGCCTTGTATTCGCCGTAGTAGACATGAAAGTGTGGCGGCGGATGCTCCTTCGGCGCGAAGTACATACGCACAATAATCCCGTAGAACATCGATATTGTTGGCACTTTGGATCTCCCCACGGTTACAGTGTCGGCCCTTCAAGCACAACGCCGCCCATCAGCCGCGCCGCTTTTTGGCGTAGGCTGTATGGGCTGGTTATGCCGCAATACCTTCTACAATAAGATGGCTCACATCGGTACGCTGACTTGCATGCTCGAATGTTATTGCGCAGACGTTGCCATTGGCATCCACATCGAGAATGGTATTTTCATCCAGGTCTTTCGACTCCGCAATGTCGCTACCGCGGAACTCAATGTACAGAGTATCGGTGTCATCAAAATAGCTAACTTTCATAGCTTGAATCCTCTATCAAAAAATGCGTTATGGATGGTTTCGCCATCCTCCAACAAAATCACCCGCAGGTATCGTCCTTCCATTTCCTCTATTTTAGCCCATCGTCTTATTCGGCCATCCGCCTGTATGTGTTCTCTCTCAGGATGTTGGACAACGTATTGAATCCATTCGTCTTTGATTTTCTCTCGATCCGGCCTGACCCGAGTCGCTTGGAAGTATTTCGTTGCCTTCACTGTTGCTTTTCCTTTCATGCATAACAGGTGTGTTGGACGAAGCCGCTACGCGGAGAAGAACAGCCCCGCCCAGTAAATTGTAAGATGTAACCTCACCCCTCGTACACGAGGGCCATTCCGCTAAGAATCATGAGGTTACAAAGCCATGAAACCAATATCTGAGGATAATTTCAAGCAGCATTATTAATCCCACCTTAAGGGCGAATAGAGGACAGCCATAACTTACTTTCTGGGCATACCTGCTACTGGGATAGATGTCCTACAGCCCCATCTTGCCTTCGCTGAGAACGAAGCAATATGTATATCTGTTCGAGTGATTCCAGCCTGAATTGTGTATATTGCCCTTTTTGCCCGTCAGAAGTAGTTATGACCAAACCACACACCCCATGCAACTCTGGACTGATTGGCTAACCCTCGCCGGGATCTGCCTGCTGGGCGCGATGTCGCCCGGCCCCAGCCTGGCGGTGATCGTGCGTCACAGCGTACACGGCGGTCGCCGTGAGGGGATTATCGCTGCCTGGGCCCATGGCGCGGGGATCGGTCTGTATGCCCTGCTCAGTGTGCTGGGGATCGCCGCGTTGTTGCTGGCCGCGCCGGGGCTGTTGTGGGGCTTGCAGTTGGGCGGGGCGCTGTTCCTGCTCTACCTGGCCTGGCAGGCGGGGCGCTGCGCCCTGCGTGCGACCGTCCAAGCCACTGAAGTCGGCTCATCCGGGCGGCGCGCCGCCCTGGACGGTTTCCTGATGGCCTTTTTGAACCCCAAGACCGGGCTGTTCTTTATCGCCCTGTTCAGCCAGTTCGTCGTGGCAGGCCAATCCCTGCTCAGCAAGGGTGGCATGGCGCTGGTGGCGCTGGTGATCGATGCGCTGTGGTACACTTTGGTGGCACTGCTGCTCTCCACTGCGCTGGCGCGGCAGCGGTTTTTGGACTTCCGCCGTTATCTGGAGGGACTGTTCGCCCTGCTGCTGGCGGCGCTGGCGCTGCGTGTACTTTGGGGATTACTCTAATTGCTGTTCATACCTATTACTCACCTTTGCGCCTTCGCGCCTTTGCGGTGAATCATTCTCACAAACATGCGCTATCAACAAAATGTGGTTCAGGGTGCCCTGCTCATCCTGCTCTCGGAACTGATGTTCGCCTCGATGGGGGCGACGGTGAAGGCCGCCGCCGCGATGGGGCTATCCAACGAGATGCTGGTGTTCATGCGAAATCTGTTAGGGCTGTTCATCATCGCCCCGTTGTTGCTGCGTTATGGGGTACGCGAGTTCCACACCGAGGTCTATCGTCTGCACCTGCTGCGCGCCGCATTGGGGCTGGGGGCGATGTATTGCTTCTTCTATGTACTGGCCGAGCTGGCCCTGGCCGATGCGATGCTGCTGAAGATGACCGCGCCGATCTTTATGCCGCTGATCGCCCTGATCTGGCTGCGTGAACGGGTCAGTCGACTGGCTGTACTTGCCATTCCGCTGGGGTTTGTCGGTGTCGGGCTGGTACTTAAGCCCGATGGCGATCTGAGCTGGATCGCCCTGATTGGCCTGCTCGGTGGTCTGTTGGCGGCAATGGCCAAGGTCACCGTGCGCCGCCTGGGGCGCAGCGAATCAAGCAGCCGGATCGTCTTCTACTTCGCCCTCAATGCCAGTCTGCTCTCTGCCCTGCCACTACTATGGGCCTGGCAAACACCCAGCCCAGGCGAATGGGGGCTACTGGCATTGATGGGGCTGCTGGGTACTGCCGGACAGCTAATGCTCAGCCGAGGCTACGCCGTGGCCCCGGCGGCCCGGGTCAGCCCCTTTACCTACTTTTCGGTGGTGTTCGGTGCCGCCTTCGGCTACCTGTTCTGGGGCGAAACCCTGGACTGGCTGTTCGTCGCTGGTGCGATGTTGATCGCGGTAGCCGGGATCATGGCGGTGCGCGGCAAGCCGCGTAAAGCCGCGCCTCCGGGTGGGCAAACCGACGCCGAGGCTATCTAGTGGGACACGGGCTGGTCTCTTGATTACCAAGACGCGCAGGTACTACAATCAGACTACCAAGCCATTGAGGGCCCCTGCATGTCGATCGTCTCAACCTCGGTAAAGATCTCTCCTGAACTCAAGGCCCGCATCCAGCGCCTTGCCACACTAACCCGACGCAGCCCCCACAATCTCATGGTTGAGGCTCTGGAGCGGGAAGTCAGCCGAGAAGAAAAACTTTATACCTTCGTACAGGAGGCGCTTGAGGCAGATCGTGCCATTGAGGAGGGCGGCGAGGTGTATCAGGCCGAGGATGTACACCGCTGGTTGCAGCAACTGGCCAATGGCGAAACTATAAACAGGCCCGATCCTTGGCAAAAATAGTCTACTCGCCCAATGCACTCAATAACCTTGAACGAGCCGTGGCATTTCTGCGGCAACAAAATCCCGCTGCTGCGCTGAATGCAGTCACCACGATCACCAGTGCCATTGACATCCTGCAAGCCCATCCGCTGATGGGTCGACGCATTGAGGGGGAGATTCGCGAACTGGTCATCTCCTTTGGCAAGGATGGCTATGTCGCCCTCTATCGCTTCGTGCCGAGTATCTCTCAGGTTCGCATCCTCGCCATCCGACATCAACGGGAACTGGACTACCCGCTCTGATCGCCCCTTCCACCTATCTCACTAGTGGCGTAAAATGCCCGGTTCCCTTCAACCCCAGGAAGAGCCATGCGCGCTGTATACATCAAGACCTTTGGCTGTCAGATGAACGAGTACGACTCCGCCCGTATGGCGGATGCGCTCGGGGTCGCCTGCGGCCTGGAGGTGGTCGATAGCCCGGAACAGGCCGATGTGCTGCTGCTCAACACCTGCAGTGTGCGCGAGAAGGCGCAGGAGAAGGTCTTTTCCCAGCTGGGGATGTGGAAGCCGCTGAAGGAGAAGAATCCCGAGATCATCATCGGGGTCGGCGGTTGCGTGGCCAGTCAGGAGGGGGAGGCGATCCGTACCCGCGCGCCCTTCGTCGATGTGGTGTTCGGCCCCCAGACCCTGCACCGCCTGCCACAGATGCTGGGTGAGGTGACGGCACACCGCCGTGGGGTGGTGGATGTCTCCTTCCCGGAGATTGAGAAATTTGACCACCTGCCCGAGCAAAAAATGGATGGCCCCAGCGCCTATATCTCGATCATGGAGGGCTGCTCCAAGTATTGCACCTTCTGCGTGGTGCCCTATACCCGTGGCGAAGAGGTTAGCCGTCCGTTCGATGATGTGATCGCCGAGGTGGCCGGGCTGGCCGCCCAGGGGGTGCGTGAGGTGAACCTGCTGGGGCAGAACGTCAATGCCTACCGCGGCACCACCCACGAAGGTGACATGGCCGATCTGGCCCTGCTGATCCACTACATCGCCGCCATCGATGGCATTGAGCGGATCCGTTACACCACCTCTCACCCCATCGAGATGTCCGACAGCCTGATCCGCTGCTACGGCGAGGTGCCCGAGCTGGTGAGCTTCCTGCACCTGCCGGTGCAATCCGGCTCCGACCGTATCCTGGCACTCATGAAGCGCGGCCACACCGCGCTGGAATACAAGGCGATCATCCGCCGCCTGCGCGAGCAGCGCCCGGATATCTGTATCTCGTCCGACTTTATCATCGGCTTCCCCGGCGAGACCGAGGCCGACTTCGAGGCCACCATGACGCTGATTGAAGCGATCGGTTTCGACCAGAGCTTCAGCTTTATCTACAGCCCGCGTCCCGGTACCCCGGCCGCCAGCCTGCCCGATGATGTGCCACTGGAGGTCAAAAAGGCCCGACTGGCGCGCCTGCAGGAGACCATCAACCGCCAGGCTCGCGCCATCAGCGAGGCGATGGTGGGCAGCGTGCAGACCATCCTGGTGGAAGGCCCCTCACGCAAGGATGCCAGCGAGATCGCCGGGCGCACAGAGAACAACCGCGTGGTCAACCTGCCCGGCGATCTGGCCCTGGTGGGGCAGTTCGTCAAGGTGCGCATCACCGAGGCCCTGCCCAACTCCCTGCGCGGTGAATTACTGCAGTAACAAGTGGCAAGTGACAAGCGATAAGTCCACTTCTTGCCACTTTCATCTTTAAGTCTTCCATCTGGGGTTATATGAACGAAACAGCTGACAGTCTGGACCTAGAGCTCGAACCGGTCGACAACCTCCGCCTGGCGAATCTGTGTGGCCAACTGGACGAACACCTGCGCCAGATCGAGCGCCGCTTGGGGGTTGAGATCAACAATCGCGGCAACCGCTTTCGCATCATCGGCGATAGTGAGTCGGTGAAGGCCACAGCAGTGGTGTTGGAGGACCTCTATCGGGTTTCCGCCTCAGAGGCCCTCAGCCCCAGCCGGGTACACCTCTACCTGCAGGAGTCCGGCGTCGAGGCGCTACTGGAAGAGGAGCACAAGGATCTGCCCGAGGTGATCATCCGCACCAAACGCGGGGTGGTGAAGGGGCGCGGACCGAATCAGTCCAAATACCTGCACAACATCACCACCCACGACATCAACTTTGGTGTTGGCCCGGCCGGCACCGGCAAGACCTACCTGGCGGTGGCCTGCGCGGTGGAGGCCCTGGAGAGCGATAAGGTACGCCGAGTGATCCTCACCCGCCCGGCGGTGGAGGCCGGTGAAAAGCTGGGCTTTCTACCGGGGGATCTGGCGCAGAAGGTCGATCCCTATCTGCGTCCGCTCTACGATGCCCTGTACGAGATGCTCGGCTTCGAACGGGTGGCAAAACTCATCGAGCGCAACGTGATCGAGGTCGCCCCGCTGGCCTATATGCGTGGGCGTACCCTCAACGAGGCCTTCATCATCCTCGATGAGGCACAGAACACCACCCCCGAGCAGATGAAGATGTTTCTCACCCGCATCGGCTTCGGCTCCACCGCCGTGATCACTGGCGATGTCACCCAGGTCGACCTGCCTCGCGGTGCCTCCTCCGGGCTACGCCAGGTGATCGAGGTACTCAAGGACGTGGACGGGATCAGCTTCACCTTCTTCCTCGCCAAAGACGTGGTGCGCCACCCGCTGGTACAGCGCATCGTCGGTGCGTATGACCAGTTTGATCGTAAAGAATGAATCTTCAACACAGAGTCCGCAGAGGTAATCAATCTGTTGATGGATATATACCCAAACCAACGGCATCATTCAGAAATATGTTCGCTTCCCTGTCATTCTCCGCGTCCTCTGCGACCTCTGCGTTGAAAAAATGATTCTGGATCTGCAGATTGCATCGAATGCCCCAAACCTGCCCAGCGAGGCGGAGCTGGAGCGCTGGGCGGGCGTCGCGCTAGCAGGCCAGCCAGAGGATGCCGAGCTGACCATTCGCATCGTCGATGAGGCGGAGATCCAACAGCTCAACCGCGACTATCGCGGCAAGGACTACCCCACCAATGTGCTCAGCTTCCCTTTTGAGGCCCCGCCCGGACTGACGCTGCCGCTGTTGGGTGATGTGGTGATCTGCGCGGCGGTGGTCGCGCGCGAGGCCCAGGAGCAAGACAAACCACTGGCCGCCCACTGGGCCCACATGGTGATCCACGGCTGCCTACACCTATTAGGCCACGATCATATCGCCGACCACGAAGCCGAACAGATGGAAGGGCTTGAAATCCACCTGCTCGCTGCCCTAGGCTATGCCAACCCGTATCAATGAGACCTCTCTCCCATGAGCGAAGACCGAAGTAGCTGGCTGGAGCGCATCGCCCAGATCCTCCAGTCAGAACCCAAGGACAAGGACCAGCTCCTGCAACTGCTGCAGGATGCCCAACAGCGCAACCTCATCGACCTCGATGCGATCAACATGATCGAAGGGGTGATGACGGTCTCCGAGATCCAGGTACGCGACATCATGATCCCCCGCTCCCAGATGGATGTGATCGATCGCGAGGCCAGCCTGGAAGAGTTCCTGCCGGTGATCATCGAATCAGCCCACTCCCGCTTCCCGGTGATCGGCGAAAACCGCGACGAGGTATTGGGGATCATCCTCGCCAAGGACCTGCTGCCCTTCGTCGCCAGCAGCGACAATAGCAGCTTCGACATCCGCGAGATCCTGCGCCCGGCGATGATCATCCCCGAAAGCAAGCGCCTCAACGTGCTGCTGCGCGAGTTTCAGACCAGCCATAACCACATGGCCATCGTGGTGGACGAATACGGCGGCGTGGCCGGCCTGGTGACCATCGAGGATGTGCTGGAACAGATCGTCGGCGAGATCGAAGACGAGCACGATATGGAGGACGAAAGCGATATCCTTCCCGCCGCCCCAGGCTGTTTCAGTGTGCGCGCACTAACCCCCATCGACGAGTTCAACGAACACTTTCGCACCAGCTACAGCGACGAGGAGTTCGATACCATTGGCGGGCTGTTGATGAGCGCCTTTGGCCACATGCCCAAACGCGGCGAACAGATCGACATGGACGGCCTGCGCTTCACCGTACAACGGGCCGACAACCGACGCATCTACCTGCTGGAGGTCTGTCCGGCCCCGGAGGAAGACGAAGCGCCGCAGGACCACCCCGCCGATCAAGCCGACTGAGATGGCCTCCCGACAGCCGCCCACCATGCCCCCCTCCCCGCTCAAGCCCTGGCAAGCCCAGCTCCTGCTACTCCTCTGCGGTGCCCTGCTGCCACTGGCCTTTGCACCGATATCGTTTTGGCCACTGGCCGTAGCGGCCATTATCCCGCTGTTTTACCTGTGGCAGCAGGCCACACCAAAACAGGCCTTCGGCTACGGCCTGGCCTTCGGCCTGGGCCAGTTCGGGGTAGGGGTCTCCTGGGTCTATGTGGCGATCCATGTCTACGGCGGCTCCCCCGCTGCCGTGGCCGTATTGCTCACCGCCCTGTTCGTACTGGTACTGGCACTGGTGCCTGCCCTGCTCGGCTGGCTACTCCGCTTCGGTGCGCAGCGCCTCGCCATCCATGGCACACGGCAAACCCTGTTGTGGCTACCCGCCCTATGGACCCTGGGCGAGTGGTTTCGCGGCTGGTTTCTCACCGGCTTTCCCTGGCTCAACCTGGGCTACAGCCAGGTCGACAGTCCACTGGCGGGCTACGCCCCTATCCTGGGTGTTTACGGTATCTCCCTGCTCACCGCCTTCAGCGCGGCACTGCTATTGTGGCAATGGCAGTCGCGCCAGCGCCATCGCCATATCCTCGCGGCCAGCCTGGCGCTGCTGCTGGTCTGGGGCGGCGGGCAATGGCTCAAGGGCGTGTCGTGGAGTCAGCCTGTCGATGAACCACTGCAAGTCACCCTGATCCAGGGCAACGTGCCGCAGATCACCCGCTGGGATGGGGAGATGATCTGGAAGGGGCTACTGCGCTATGAATCGCTGACCCACCAACACATGGAGCACAGCGACTTGATCATCTGGCCCGAGAATGCGGTCACGGTGTTCTATCACAGTATCGAAGAGGCGTTCTTCCAGCCGCTGGCGGAGGCAGCACGGGCCAGCAACACCGATCTGATCCTCGGTGTCCCATTACTGGACGACGACGGGGTGCGCTACTACACCACCATGATGAGCCTGGGCAGCGCACAGGCCTTTTACAGCAAGCGCCACCTGGTACCGTTTGGCGAATTCATCCCGCTGGAGGGGCTGCTGCGCGGGCTGACCGAATTCTTCGACACCCCAATGTCCAGCTTCTCCCCCGGCGAACGCCACCAAACACTGCTACGGGCCGCCGGGCAACCCATCGCCGCCACGGTCTGCTACGAAGATGCCTTTGGTGAGGAGATGATCGACTTTTTGCCCGAGGCCACCCTGTTGGTCAATGGCAGTAACAACGCCTGGTACGGCAACTCCCTGGCCCCCCACCAACACCTGCAGATCTCACGCATGCGTGCCCTGGAAACCGCCCGCCCGATGCTGCGCGCCACCACCAACGGGATCTCCGCCATTATCGACGAACGCGGCCGCATCCAGGCACGCAGCCGCCAGTTCGAGATCGACACCGTCAGCGGCCAGGTACAGCCCATGCATGGGGCCACCCCCTATGTGCGTACCGGCAACCTGGGCACACTGGGGTTGATGGCCCTGCTGATCCTCGCCGCCCTGCTGGCCGGACGGCAGTCACGCACACGCCCGAGACAACACAAGCAGAGCAACTGAGCGCCTCGTCTAGCCCTTGGGGGAGGGTTTGTTTTTGTCACACACACAGGTGTATATTGTGAAACGTGCAAAGACCATAAAAACAACAAGCAAATAGCGTCGTCCTCGCAACCACACGATAGGGAGGTCACCAACCCATGAAGCTGCCCCGGCTGTTTAACCAACAACAAATAAAGCGCGATAACAACGGCAAATTGGCCGTGGGCCACATCCGCGGTGTACCCGATATATGCCGGGATACCGGAGCGATGATGGAACCGGCGGCCTGGTTCCTCGGCCCATCGGCCGAAAACGAAGCACTGCTAAAGTCAATGATCGAGGATGGACGAAGTACTCAGCCTGCCCCGACGCATCGCCGCCATCGCTGGCCTTACTTCGGAATTCGATGCGTGGAACATGGTGACTTCATCAAACAAATCATGCTTACTCTCGACAGCAAGGTAAGAGCACTGGTCGAAGAATGGCGTGAGGGTGGCATACAGCAAGGAGTGGAGTCGTGATGGTCGAAGATACCCGGCCCCGCACCGAACAGGGTGCCGCCAGCGAGCCGCCGCTCGATGCACAGGGACAACTTTATTACGCCCTGTTCAATGAAAGTGCCGATG
>SLDE01000078.1 GCA_007125455.1 Ectothiorhodospiraceae bacterium | reverse complement strand
GGCCTATCCAGAGGGGATGAAGCGGGTACATGCCTGAGACGTGAGCAGGGCAGTGCAGTGGCCGGGCCGCTGTGGGTGCATGCGGCTTCTTGCCTGGGCTAGCAGAGGATACGCTTGTCCTGGCCGGATAGCAGGGCAGGCGCATTACACCGGGCATTGTGTGCTCGTGAAGTTATCATGCGCTTACCCCGGGCCGGATAGAGGGAGCGGTTGGCGTAGCCCTTGATTCCCTCTACAATCCCTGTCCATGACCTTCTCAATGTTCATGACCTTTCTTGGCGGTGTCGGTCTCTTCCTGATCGGCATGCGCCTGATGACTGACGGCCTCAAGGTGGCCGCTGGGGATGCCTTGCGCGAGATCCTCGCCCGAGGCACCGCCACCACCCTGAGAGGGATCCTCTCCGGGGTGGTGATTACCGCCGGGGTGCAGTCCTCCACCGCAGTGATCTTCGCCACCATCGGTTTTGTGAATGCGGGTCTGCTCACGCTGTTCCAGTCGGTCGGGGTGATCATTGGCAGTAATATCGGCACCACTGCCACCAGTTGGCTGGTGGCCATGGTGGGCTTTAAGGTCAACCTGCAGGCGCTGGCGATGCCAGCCATCGCGGTCGGGGTCATCATGCGCATCACCGGCAAGGACAGTCGCCGCGGTGCGCTGGGGGATGCGCTGACCGGTTTTGGGATCTTTTTCCTCGGCCTGGACGTGCTCAAGGAGACCTTTGAAGGTTTTGGTGAGCAGGTCGATCTGGAACGCTTTGCCGGCGCTGGGCTGCTTAGCCTGCTGGCCTTCGTGCTCATCGGGATCGTGCTTACCGTGGTGATGAACTCATCCAGTGCGGCGCTGGCGGTGACCCTCACCGCCGCTGGCAGTGGCTTGATCCCGCTTACGGCAGCCGCCGCCATGGTGATCGGGGCCAATATCGGTACCACCTCCACGGCCATGTTCGCCATGCTTGGTGCTACCTCTAGCGCCAAGCGGGCGGCCAGTGTCCACGTGATATTTAATGTCATCACCGGGATCGTGGCCTTCTCCATTCTGCCCGTTCTGCTCTGGTTGGTGGCACTGATGGCCGCCGGGCTTAACATGGACCCCACCCCGGCGACCACGCTGGCGATCTTCCATACCATGACCAAGGTCACCGGGGCCGGGTTGGTCTGGCCGATGACCCCCTACCTGGTTAACTTTCTTGAGTCGCGTTTTCGCACGGCCGAGGAGGATGAGGGGACGCCCCGTCACCTCGACCACAACATCGCCGGTACCCCCGACCTGGCGCTGGAGGCGCTCAACATGGAGCTCAAGCGCATCAGCCAGCTGGCGCGGCGCGGGGCCTATGCCGCGCTGAGTGCCGAGGGGCCCGGTGAGCCACAGCGCCTGCGGCGTGAGCGGGATGTGATCGAGCGGCTGGTCTTCGCTGCCGGGGAGTTTGCCAACCGCGTGCCCCATAGTGACCTGCCCCAGTCACTCTCCTCGGGCTTCCCGCTGGCGCTGCGTATTACCCAGTATTACGGGGATATTGCCGAACACGCCGAGGGGCTGGCCCGCTCCCAGGCGGGTATGCCCGCGCTCAAGGACGACGAGCTGGCGAGCGCGATCGCCGAGTTCAAGAGTGAGGCGGTGCACGTGCTGGCGCTAAGCGATCCCGATGGCGAGGAGTTCTCCCGCAAGCAGTTGCGCAAGGAGATGGACCACTTTCAGGAGCACTACCAGATCCTCAAGGCCGCGTTACTGCGTGCCGGTGCCCAGGGACGCCTGCCGATGCGCCAGATGGTGGCCCGACTGGACGAGATCAGCGGGATCCGCCGTATTCTTGAGCAGGCACAGAAGGCGGCCGAACACACCCGCACCCTGCGCAAGGCGTTGCACCACGTTTTGGAACACCGGGACGATGGGACGGAAGGGGAAAAGGCCGACGGCTAAAAGTGAAACCAGCGCCGCGTACCACTGCGGCTTTCGAGGATGGAGCACTGATAGAGCTCGCTCAATCTCTGTGGGGTAAGCAGGCGCTCACTCTCTCCTGCCTCCCAGCGCCCATCGCCGTAGAGCAGCAACACCCGGTTACAGTAGTGCAGCGCATGGTTGGGCTCGTGTAACACCATCGCCACGGCCTTTTGTCGCCGCCGCCACTGTGTGATCTGCAGCAGCAGCAGTTGTTGATGGCGCAGGTCCAGGTGGTTGAGGGGCTCATCCAGCAGCAGGATGGCGGGATCCTGGGTGAGCAGGGTAGCGATCGCCAAGCGGCGACGCTCCCCGCCGGAGAGAGTCTGGATCATGCGTTCTGCCAGCCCCTCCAGCTCCATTTGGCGCAGTGCGGCCTCGGCGAGGTGGTGGTCCGCTGCCGTTTCGCCCTGCCAGCGTTGCAGGTAGGGGTGGCGGCCACTGAGCGCGGTCTCCCGGACGGTGGCGGGGAAGGGGTCGTGGTTGTCCTGTAGCAGCAGGCCCAGCTGGCGGGCGATCTGCTGGCGCTTCAGTTGCTTGAGTGGGATCGCATCCAGCCATAGCTCTCCCTGCTGTGCCGGGCGCAGGCCCGCCAGGGTATGTAGTAGGGTGGTCTTACCGCTACCGTTGGGGCCCAGAATCCCCCAGCACTCCCCCGCGGCCAGCGTCAGGCAGAGCCCATCGCAGAGCTGGCGAGTGCCCACGCTCAGCCCCAGTTCGAGGGCCGCCAATCGGCTCATCGTCCCTGCCCCCGCTGTAATAGGTAGAGAAAGACCGGCACCCCAATCATCGCGGTCAATACCCCCACAGGTAATTGCTGCGGGGCGAACAGGGTGCGCGCCAGGGTATCGGCGAGGGTCAGCAGTGCCCCTCCCGCCAATACCGAGCTGGGCAGCAGTAGGCGATGATCGCTGCCCACCAGCAGGCGCAACAGGTGCGGCACGATCAGGCCGACAAAGCCGATGCTGCCGGCGATACTCACCGCCCCGGCGGTGAGCAACGAGGTGCTCAGATAGAGTTGTAGGCGCAGGGGGGCGACGGCCACCCCCAGGGCGGCCGCCTGTAATTCACCCCGCGCCAGCAGATTGAGGCTACGTGCCTGGGCCTGGGCCAACAGCAATCCGAGCAGCAGGATCGCCAGCCCGGGTAGCCAGTGGCGGGCATGGGACAGATCCCCCATCAGCCAGAACAGCATTCCCGGCAGGTTGTGTTGTGGCGCGGTGACCAGCAAAAAACTGATCAGCGCCCCCCAGCCGGCGGCGACCACCACCCCGGTGAGAAGCAGGCGGGTCGGGTTCCATGCCCCACGCCCCTGGGCCAGGGCGAAGACCAGCAGCATCGAGGCCAGGGCACCCAGCAGGGCCGCCAGGTTGACCCCAAGCAGCGCCGCCCCGGACAGCATCGCCAGCAGGGCACCCACGGCGGCACCACCGGAGATCCCGAGGATATAGGGGTCGGCAAGCGGATTGCCGAGTAAGACCTGCATTTGCGCCCCGGCCAGGGCGAGCATCCCCCCCACCGCAAAGGCGGCTAGCGCCCGTGGCAGGCGCAACTCGAAAAGGATATCGGCGTGCAGCCCCGGCTGTTGCCCGCGCAGGATCTGCCAGAGTTCTGCCGGGGGGATGTGGACACTGCCCACCGCCACGGCCAGCGCCAGTGCGCCAAGCACCAGCAGCACCAGCAGCAGGAACAGGGCCGGAGTGCGCATCGCCGCTAGCGCAGGCTGATCTGTGGCCAGCCCTTGAGACGGGCGTGTTCGCTCAAGGTCTCGTCCGCATCCACCGCCACCGGATGGCTGACCCGCTCCAGCAGCGGCAGGTCGTTGTGGGAGTCGCTGTAGAACCAGCTGTCGGCCAGGTTGTAGCCGGTCTGCGCCAGCCACTCGTTGAGGCGGGTGACCTTGCCCTGCTGGAAGCAAGGCACCCCCTCCACCTCGCCGGTGTAGCGCCCCTGGGCCATGGCCGGCTCGGTGGCCAGCATCTCGTCCACCTCCAGTGCTTTGGCAATGGGATCGGTGACAAAACGGTTGGTGGCGGTGATGATCAGCAGCAAGTCACCCGCGGCGCGGTGTTTGGCCAGCAGCGCCTGTGCCTTGGGCAGCATGATGGGGGCGATCTTCTCGGCCATGAACTGGCGGTGCCAGCCCTGCAAGGTCGCCATATCATGCTGGGCCAGCGGTTTGAGGCTGAAGCGTAGAAACTCATGGATATCCAGCTGTCCTGACTGGTACTCCTCATAAAAACGCTGGTTTTCCCGTTCGTAGTGGGTGGCATCGACGATGCCCTGCTCCACCAGAAAGCGCCCCCACAAGTAGTCGCTGTCGCCGCCCAGCAGGGTGTTGTCGAGGTCAAAGATCGCCAGAGTCAAGGTTGTCGCTCCTGTACAAATCGAAAGGGGTCATGATACGCGATCACCTGCCACTGGGGCAGACCTTTTGACCCCGCCGATCCCTCGCCGCAGGCGGCTAATTGTGACTGGATTTGCTCGCGCCCCGGTTATGTGGAAAAATCGGACTGTTACGATTCGTTGGTATAATATGGTAGGCTCCCTCAAGTGATTGATTCCCAAGGTTTTAGGGCGAATGTAGGAATCATCCTGTGTAATCGGGAGGGGCACCTGTTGTGGGCGCGCCGCTTTGGCCAAAACTCCTGGCAGTTCCCCCAGGGGGGGATCAAGCGCGATGAAACCGCCGAACAGGCATTGTTTCGTGAGCTGCACGAGGAGGTGGGGCTGCTTCCCGAGCATGTGGAGATCGTCGCCGCCACCCGTGGCTGGTTGCGCTACCGCCTGCCCAAGCGTTACATCCGCTTTCAGAACCGCCCGGTGTGCATCGGCCAAAAACAGCGCTGGTTTTTGCTGCGCCTGCTCGCCGACGACGATGCGGTGCAGCTCGATCTGAGCGACAAGCCCGAGTTTGATCAATGGCGCTGGGTGCAGTACTGGCACCCGTTGAAGGAGATTGTGTTCTTCAAGCGCCGGGTCTACGAGAAGGCCCTGCGGGAACTGGAATACAGCCTGTTCCCGGAGAAAAATAATCAGACTAGCCAGAAAGAAAGGCGTCTTTCGCGTTAGTTGATACTTACTTTTTTGCCAACACCCAAGGCGGACCCCGCTTTATGCTGGATATCCTGCGCAGTATCACCCAAGAGGTGAGTACCGCCCGTAATCTGGAGCAGGCGCTGACGATTATCGTCGAGCGTGTGAAGGCTGCTCTCACTGTCGATGTCTGTTCGGTCTACCTGGTCGACCACGACAGCGGAGAACTGGTATTGATGGCCAGTGATGGCCTGTTGCCCGAGTCGGTCGGTTATGTGCGTCTTAGTCTGGAGGAAGGACTGGTCGGACTGGTCGCTCAACGCGCCGAGCTTATCAACCTGGACAACGCCCCGGAGCATCCGCGCTATCGCTACTTTCCCGAAACCGGGGAAGAGTGGTACCACGCCTTCCTCGGCGTGCCGATCATCCACCATCGCAAGGTGCTGGGGGTGCTGGTATTGCAACAGCACGCCGAATACCGCTACGAGGAAGATCTGGTTACCCTGCTGGTGACTATCGCCGCGCAACTGGCCGGGGCCATCGCCCATGCCGAGGCCAGTGGTGGGATCAACGGTCTCAACGGCAACGCCGCGAACGAGCGCCTGCCGCTGGTGGGCAAGCCCGGCTCACCGGGGGTGGGGATCGGACGTGCGGTGGTGCTCGATGTCGAGGCCGACATCGATGACATAGCCGATCGGCCAGTAGAGGATGTGGTGGCCGAGCAGGAGCGCTTCCTTGATGCGGTTCGCCTAGTGCGCGAGCAGGTGCGCAACATGGTGGAGAACGTCAGCGCCAACCTCTCCCCGGCCGATGCGGCGCTGTTCGATGCCTATCTGCTGATGCTCGATAGCGACAGCCTGATCGGGGCCACTCAGGAGCGGATCCAGGGGGGCAACTGGGCACCGGGGGCGCTGCGCGATACCCTGCAGGAGCATATTCGGGTCTTTAACGAAATGGACGACCCCTACCTGCGTGAGCGGGCCGATGACCTGCGCGATCTGGGGCGTCGCATGCTGGTGGCATTGCAACCAAAGAAGTCCACCACCACCGGCTACCCCAAGCAGACCATCCTGGTGGGGGAGGAGATCACCGCCTCGATGCTGGCAGAGGTGCCCGCCAAACGACTGGCCGGGGTGGTGGCGGTGCGCGGTTCCAGCACCTCTCACACCGCGATCCTTGCCCGCGCGCTGGGGGTGCCCGCCGTGCTGGGGGTGGACGACCTGCCCGTGGGGCGGGTCGATGGCCTCAGCATGGTGGTTGATGGCTATTCCGGGCGGGTCTTCGTCAATCCCCCTGCTGAGCTGAAGCGGGAGTTTCGCCGTTTGCAGCGCGAGGAGAATGAGCTCTCCGCCGATCTGCAGGGGCTGAAGAATGAGGAGGCGGTAACCACCGATGGGGTGCGCATCCCGCTGCTGGCCAATACTGGCCTGCTGTCGGATATCCGTCCGTCGCTTAGCAGTGGTGCGGAGGGGGTCGGGCTATATCGCACCGAGTTCCCCTTTATGGTCAGGGATCGTTTTCCGGGTGAAGAGGAGCAGCGCCAGGTCTACCGCCAGGTGCTGGAGGCCTTCGCCCCCAATCCTGTCACCATGCGTACCCTCGATGTGGGCGGGGACAAGGCGCTGCCTTACTTCCCTATCGAGGAGGATAACCCCTTCCTTGGCTGGCGTGGGATCCGCATCACCCTCGATCACCCGGAGATCTTTCTGGTGCAGATCCGGGCCATGCTCAAGGCCAGCGAAGGGCTGGATAACCTGCAACTCTTACTGCCGATGATCTCTACCCTCTCCGAGGTGGATGAGGCGATTATCCTGATCCGCCGTGCCCACGAGGAGTTGGTAGAGGAAGGGGTGGATGTGCGTCTGCCGCGTATCGGTGCGATGGTTGAGGTGCCCTCGATCATCTACCAGATCGATGCGCTATGCCATCGGGTGGACTTTCTCTCCATCGGCAGTAATGACCTGACCCAATACCTCCTGGCAGTGGATCGCAACAATGCGCGGGTGGCGGATCTGTACGACTCCCTCCACCCCTCGGTATTGCATGCGGTGCGTAGTGTGGTGTTGGCTGCCAGGCCGCATAAGGTGCCGGTGAGTGTTTGTGGCGAGATGGCCGGTGATCCCGCCGCCGCATTGATTCTGTTGGCGCTGGGGGTCAATAGCCTGAGTATGAGTGCCCACAGTCTGCTGCGTATCAAGTGGGTGTTGCGCAGCTTCTCCCGACGTCGTGCCAAGAGGCTGTTGGCGCAGGCGCAGGCCATGGAAGACCCGCGTGCCATCCGGGAGCTATTGCACAAGGCACTGGAGAAGAAGGGCTTGGGTGGCCTGATCCGCGCCGGCAAGCATTAACGGCTGGCCTCTATATCAAGCGCCCATCGCGCCGCTGTGCTCGTTGGCCCAGCTTACCGCCTCAAGGTAGCTGCGGGCCCAGGCACTGGCCTCTACGGTGTCGGTATCGAGTTGCTCCCAATTGCCCGCCTCGTAGTCCAGCACCTGCGCCAGCAGCTGTCCCAATGCCCCCTCCCGCCCAGACAGGGCGAGCTTGATCTCGCTGCGCAGCGCGATGGTGTCGAGTAATTCGTCCATCGGGGTGTCCATGATCGCGTCCAGGGTAGAGAATAGCCCCACGGTAAAGGCCATCTCGGCGCTGCAGTCCAACTGGGGGGCCAGCAGCTCACACATGCGTGCGCGCAACATCGCGGTGCTGATCAATTCACGGGGCTTGTCGTTGGCCTGCTCCGACATCAGCAGCAACACCGCCCACTTGCGTACCGTATTGGTGCCAATCAGCACCAGCGCATCGCGTACCGAGTCGATCTCGCGGCGCAGGGCATAGGTGGCGCAATTAAGGTAGCGCAGGAGCTTGTAGGTGAGGGCCACATCTTGAATGATGAGGTGCTCCAGTTCGCCAATCTCCACCTCTGGCTGCTGCAGCTTGCTGAGCAACTGCAGTACCACCGCACGATTGGCCGGTTCGGCACGTCCGCGCATCAACTGCGGCTTGCAGAAGAAGTACCCCTGGAAGTAGTCGATCCCTAGGTCGCAGCAGAATTGCAGATCCTCCTGGCTTTCGACCTTTTCGGCCATCAGCGCCAGTGGGTACTGGCGACACTGGCTGACCTGCTCGGTGAGGCCTGTGTAGCCGAAGCGTTCCAGATCGAGTTTGACTACGCTGGCCAGCTCCAGCAGTGGTGCCAGTTTGGGCTCGTAGCTGAAGTGGTCGAGGGCGATGCGGTAGCCCTGTGCGACCAGCTGACGCAGCTTGTCCATCACCGCCTCATCGGGCAGGTGATCCCCGCGCAGCTCCAGCACGATCTGCTCGGCGCTCATGGGGATGGGTTGGCCGTCCAGCAGGAAGCCGTCGCTGATGTTGATGTAGGCGGGGTTGCTGCCGACGATGTTCTCCAGACCCAGGCCAATAAAGGTGTTGATGATCACCCGTGACGAGGCGCGGGAGTCATCACTGAACTTGGCACGATCCTGTTCATTATCGCGATAAAGCAGCTCGTAGCCGATCAGATCCAGGCGACGGTTGTAAATGGGTTGGCGGGCAAGAAAGATCTCTTCCATGGGTTTGCTCGGTTGCCGTTTTCCCTATCATACCCCAGACACCGCCTGCGATCCTCACCTGATTGGTCAGGCATCAGGGTGAGCGCATACTTACATTGTGCCTTGCATCGTCAGGTGTAATGCCCTGAGTCAGGCGTAAACAGTGCCAGTAGCTCGTTGGCCTTGCCGCGCCCGTCCCCCTTGCAGCTGATGTTGCGCCGCACCTGGAGTTCGAACAGTTCGGCCCCCGTGTAGAGCTCCCGTGCCAGTGGGGTATCGTGGTTGGAGAGCAGTACCGGCACCCCTCGGGCGGCACACTCCCGGGCCAGCTCGGCCAACTGCTCCTGCTGGGCAAGGGAGAAGTCTTCCTTGTCGTAGGCGGTGAAGCTGGCCGTGGCGGAGAGGGGCAGGTAGGGCGGGTCGCAGTAGATCACATCGCCCACGGTACTGTCTTGCATGGTTTGGGCAAAGTCCTGGCGCTTGATTTCGGCGTGGTGGGCCTTGTGGATAAAGAACTCAATGGCCTGTTCCGGAAAGCTGATGGTGCGGTATTGGCCGAAGGGAACGTTGTAGATCCCCTTGCTGTTGTAGCGACACAGGCCGTTGAAGCCGTGGCGGTTCAGGTAGAGAAACAGCGCGGCCCGGCGCATGGTATCGCTGCGGCAGTGGTTGAATTCCTCGCGCAGCGCCAGGTAGCGCTCACGGGTGTTGTTCTCTGCCACGAACAGGCGGCGCGCCTGCTTGATGTAGGCCGGGCCGCGGGACTTGAGCAACTGATAGAGGTTGATCAGATCCTGGTTGCTGTCGCTTAGCAGGTAGCAGGGGTAGTCGCTTTGCATGAACACCGCCGCCGAGCCGGTAAAGGGCTCGATCAGCCGTTCGCCCCTGGGCAGAGTGGCAAGGATCTGTTTGGCGATCTTGGATTTATTGCCTGCCCACTTCAATACGGTGGCATGACGAGGAGTTGCCATTAGAGCGCCTTGATAAACACCTTGGAACGGCGTTGGTAGTTGTACATCTGTTGGCGCGCCATGGGCAGATCACCCAGGCGTGCTGCCTTGAAGCCGCGTTCCTGGAACCAGTGGGCGGTGCGGGTGGTCAGCACGAACAGCCGCTTGAGCCCCTGTTTGCCCGCCTGCTGTTCCAGGTACTCCAACAGTTCGTCGCCGCGCCCCTGCTTGCGGTAGTCCGGGTGTACCGCCACACAGGCCAGTTCGGCGCAGTCCTCACCGTTGAAGGGGTGCAGGGCGGCACAGGCGATCACGGTCCCGTCCCGCTCCAGCACGGTGAAGTGGTCGATCTCCATTTCCAGGTGTTCCCGTTCGCGGCGCACTAGCACGCCGTCGTTTTCCAGCGGGG
>SLDE01000091.1 GCA_007125455.1 Ectothiorhodospiraceae bacterium | reverse complement strand
TACGGGCTAAAAAAGCCTGCAGTTTCGTCGTATCTACTCCTTCCCAGTGGAGCCGCCGATGCATAAGCCAGGGTCGATAAGGCCATGATCGAGACATGGCTGCTGCTGATGGTGGTGGCGCTGATCGCCTCGGCTATCGCGGCGGTGGCCGGTACCGGTGGCGGGATCATCCTGCTACCGGTGTTGATCAGCGTGTTCGGGGTACGCGAGGCGGTGCCGATGTATGCGGTGGCCCAGCTGATCGGCAACCTTAGCCGGGTGTGGTTCAACTGGCGCGAGATCGAGTTTCGGGTGGTGGGCTGGTTTGCCCTGGGCGCGCTGCCCTGTGCGCTGCTGGGGGCTTGGCTGTTTACCCAGTTGCCGGATGCCGCCCTGCTGCGCCTGCTGGGGGCCTTTCTGATCCTTTCCGTGCTGCTTCGCCACCTGTATCCGGCGATGCGCCAATCCTTTGCACCCCACTGGTTTGTACCGATAGGCGGCACCTTCGCCACGGTCTCGGCGATCGTGGGAAGCGCCGGGCCGTTCCTCGCGCCCTTCTATCTCTCCTACGGTCTGGTGAAGGGGGCCTTCATCGGCACCGAGGCCCTCGGCACAGCACTGATGCACGTGGCCAAGCTCGGCTCCTATCAGGGCCTGGATGCCATGTCGGCCACCATCTGGCTCACCGGGCTGCTGCTCGGCCCGGTGATGATCCTCGGTTCCTGGCTGGGCAAGGTCTTCCTTGACCGGATCCCGGGCCACATCTTTGTCTGGCTGGTCGAGGGGGTAGTGCTGTTGTTCGGGATCGGGTTTCTCATCCTGTAACGCCTGGAGAGGCAGGGTATTCCAGTATGCTTGTGCCGTGATAGCATTGGAAGCTAGCGTTTTAGGTCGCGGTAGAAGTTTTCGTGGGGACCGATGGCCTCCAGGTAGATGAGCCGCACACCGTCGTCCCGGGTGTAACCCAGCAGATAGAGTTGGCCCAGGCAGCGAAATTTGTAGACCCATAGTTCAGCCAGGTCGCCCTTTTTCTTCGCGCCGATATCAGGATTCTCGGCTATAGCCTCCACCGCGGCATCCACATCGGCAACCATATTGTCGTGGAGCTTTTTGTAGCTGCGGGCAAATCGCCGGGTTTGCCGCACGCCCCAACTCATTCTTTATTGGCCGAACGTGGCACGAAGACCGTGCTGTCCTCATGTGGTTCGGCCATACTCATCAGGCTCTCGGCGATGAACGAAGCCGGTAGGTCGGGGTTGTCGAGTGCGGCGCGACCCACATTGGCCCAGAACTCAACCTGGCCCTGCACGGTACGAAACTCTGCCTTGGCTGCCGAACGTGCAGCACTCACCAAATCTTCATCTATACGCACAGACACACTACCCACGGCACTCTCCTTTTGCTTAATTTACCACAATTGTAGTCAACCACTACTCTATGGTCAATTCCCCCCGCGCCAGCGCCACAAAGCCCTGTAGATAATCGCTGGCCATGTCGTCCTGGCGCAGGCCGAGGAAGATCTGCTTGTGGATCCCTTCCCGACCGAGCCGGATCGGCAGCACGGCGAAGCGCTCGGTGTTTTGCTCTACCAGCCAGCGGGGCAGGGCGGCCACGCCGCGTCCGCTGGCAACCATTTGTAGCATGATGTCGGTGTTTTCGATGAGCTTGTGGCGTTTCGGCGCCATACCGGCGGGGGTCAGAAAGCGGCTGAAGATGTCCAGCCGTTCGCTGGCCACCGGATAGGTGAGCAAGGTCTGGTCGGCCAGTTGTTCGGGCTCCAGATGCTCCGCCTGGCACAGTGGGTGTTCGCTGCTTGCCACCAGTACCTGTTCGTAGTCGAACACCGGCTCGAAGTGCAGGCCGGGGCGCTGCAGGGGGTCCGGGGTCACCAGGATATCGATCTCATGGCTGAACAGCGCAGCGATGCCACCGAACTGAAACTTCTGGATCACGTCCACGTCCACCGTCGGCCAGGCGGCAAGATAGGGGGAGACGATCCGCAGCAGCCACTCGTAACAGGGGTGGCACTCCATACCGATGCGCAGGGCCCCGCGTTCCCCACGGGCGAATAGGCGCAGTTGCTCTTCGGCCCGCTCCAGTTGCGGCAACAGGCGCTCCGCTACGCCCAGCAGGTACTCCCCGGCCTGAGTCGGTCGCAGGCGGCGTCCCTCGCGGTACCAGATGGCGGTGCCCAGCGCCAGCTCCAGTTTTTTCATGCTGTGGCTCAGGGCGGACTGGGTGACGCACAGCACCTCGGCCGCCGAGGTCAGGGAGCCCTGTCGTGCGACCTCGCGAACCACAGCGAGATGGATGCGCTCGAGCATGGATGAGTTATTTTCATTGATTGGTGAGAAAAGGCCATTATACATCATCAATGTGACTGCCTACCATGGCCTGGTGTTTCACTCATTCAGAACAGAGGCAGGCAGTATGATCACTACACACAATCTGGGTTTTCCACGCATCGGCGCCAGGCGCGAGCTGAAGTTTG
>SLDE01000195.1 GCA_007125455.1 Ectothiorhodospiraceae bacterium | reverse complement strand
GGGGTGGCGCTGGGCACCACCCTGGCCTTCATGATGAGCGTAGCCACCCTCTCCCTGCCCGAGATGCTGATTTTGCGCAAGGTGATCAAATGGCCTGCCTTGCTGATCTTCTGCGCCGTGCTGGCCGTGTCCTTCGTGCTGGTCGGTGTTTTGTTCAACCTGCTGCCCGCCAGCATGATTAGTCTTTCAGGAGCCTGATATGTCCGAACAACCTCAATTGCACCAGTCCATCGTTGCGATGATCTCCCTCGCTGCTGGCATCGGTGCCAACCACCCCAGCATGGGCCCCTGCCAGCACGCCCGTCTGCGCAGCTATGGCGTACCCGAGCACCAGATCGATCAGGTGATCGAGATCGCCCGCCATATTCGAGATGAGGCAGGGGAAAAACTCGATGCCAGCTTCGCTGAAAAGCTTGCCAGCGTCGAGGCTCCCAAGGCCGCCAACGGCGGCTGCTGTGCCCCGGTAAGCAGCGGCGCGTCCTGCTGCTAAAGACCATAAAACCATTAACGCAGAGTTCGCTGAGAACGCAGAGTTAACAAAGTATGCGTATATACTCATCACCAGAAACACTCGTATCAAGACATGGGGAAGCGTTGCACTCATCCGTGCTCAGCAGGTCTGACCCTCTGCGCCCTCAGCGAACTCTGCGTTTCAATCTTTTTTGCTTTATCTGAAGGAGATGTAAATGAAAGTCATCAAGGTACTGGGCAGTGGCTGTGCCAACTGCGACACCACCATGAAGCGTATCCAGCAGGCCGCCGATGAGAAGGGCGTTCAGGTGACACTGCAGAAGGTAGAAGACATCGCTGAGATCATGGCCCATGGGGTGATGTCGACCCCGGGAGTGGTCGTCGATGACCAGGTAGTGCATTCGGGCAGCGTGCCGGATCGTGCTACTATCGAAACGTGGCTCTGATAGATGAGCCACGCCGGGGGCAGTGATAGCTGCCCCCACTCTCCCCCCAAAACAATATATCGAGGAGTCTTACCTTATGAAGACATTAACCCAGGGGCTGGCTGCCCTGTTCCTGCTCTGCATGAGCAGCCTGGCGCTGGCCGGGCCGGATTATCTGGTCGACAGTATGTGGCTAGAGGATAACATCGACGATCCCAGTCTGGTGATCCTTGAGGTGCGTTACTACCCGCACCGCTACTACACCGTAGGCCACATCCCCGGTGCGGTACAGGTGCAACGCTTCAAGGACCTGGGCGATAACTTCGCCGAGCCGATGATGCGCTTTCCCGACCATCGGACTTTTCAGGAGACGCTGCGCAGTTGGGGGGTGAACAACAACTCCACCGTGGTGATCTACGACGACTCGCGCACCGCGCTGGCCTCACGACTGTACTTTATGCTCAAGCTCTACGGCTTCAACATGGATCAGGTCAAGGTACTCAATGGCGGCACCATCGAGTGGAGCGCGATGAACGAGATGAGCACCGATGCCCCCACCATCAAACGTGGCCGGGTACGCCTCAAGCCCGCCGATAAATCCTTGCTGGTGGAGTGGACCGATATCTTTGACGATGTGGTCTCCCGCCGAGACGAGAACGTCATCCTGCTGGATGCGCGTCCCAAGGATCAGTACACCGGTGAGCGGGTCAACGGCGCGGTGCGCGGTGGTCACATCCCTGGCGCGATCAACATCGTCAGCCTGGACGCCACCGACGGCATCAGCCAGCAGTGGCACGACGACAGCTACCTGGAGTCGATGTACAAGGATCTACCTCGTGACAAGACCATCTACGTCTACTGCCACGATGGTTTCCGCAAGACCCTGACCTGGATGCAGCTCAAGCACCTGGGCTTTGAAGATGTGCGCCTCTACAACGGTGGCTGGGCCCACTGGGGCAACGCCTTCTCGCTGCCCGTGGTAACCGGCGATCAGCCCTACGACGCCAATTTCGACCTGTAACCGACCGGCCCGGCACCGCGACAGGCAGTGCCGGGCCAGATCCATAAACTCGTCACGCACCCTCGTATCTCGTACCCCGCCCCTCGTACCTTTTACCCCGAGCCGATAACAAAACTCATGCAGGCGACGAGTAGATACCTTGAATGCATGGATAGCTACCCCGTTACGCCTCAGTAACACCTCCCTGGCCCCCTCGCCCATCATTGTTACCATTCGGTAACCGCTTCGCCACTAATCCCTTGTTTTCTATGGGCTCATACCCATGGCACGCTTCCTGCTCTGCATATGGGCATGAAGACACACCTACAAGCCGTCGAAAGCCTTCAACAAATCGCCCCCCACGCACGACTGTGGGCGAGTAACGCTGCCTGCCTCTCGCTGCGCTTCCCCAATATCACCTGCGCTAGCTGTATCGAAAGCTGCCCACAGGGCGTGTTACGTTTTGGTAACCATGGCCACGAGTTGGCCGAGGGCTGTCAGGAATGTGGTCGCTGTGCCGCCGTCTGTCCGACCGGCGCGCTGGCGGCACACGGCTTCTCCCTCCCCTCGGCAAACGCTAGTCGGCTCATCCCTGTCGAGTGCCAGCAGGTCTCCCCGGATGAGTTGACCCCCAATGCCGTACAGATCCCCTGTCTGGGTGGCCTGAAAACCAGCCAACTGCTGGCACAACTGGACGGGGACGGCAACGCCGTAGCGCTCATCGACCGTGGCTGGTGTCAGGACTGTCGCTCCGGTGGCGATGAGGCACACCCGGCCAGCGGGCATATTCGCCACGCGCAGCAGTTGCTGGAAGAAAGCGGACTTGATGGCGGGCGCATCCGCCTGGTTAGCCAGCCGCTTCCACTCGCCAAACGCCGGGATCACGTCCACGAGCCCACTTTACAGCATCAGGTCAGCCGTCGGGGCTTTATGCGCCATCTGGTCGGACAGGCCGCCACGGTCAGCCAGGTCGGCGCTCCAGTGCCAAAAACCCTAGGGGAACCGGTCGCCACCGATGGCCGCACCCGCATCGTGCCCGTGGAACGACTACAGATCATCGCGGCACTGCAGCGCCTTGCCGGAAAGGAGGCCGCCCTACCCGCCCGGCTGTTCTACCAGGTCGATATCGACCAGCAGCGTTGCGACCAACACCAGCTCTGCGCCGCCACCTGCCCGGTGACCGCCCTGCGCCGCATCGAAGATGAGCAAGGGGTTGGGATTGGTTTTCACCCCCAGTTGTGTACCGGCTGCGGCGAATGCCAACACCATTGTCCGCAACAGGCGATCAGCCTGACCCCACTCAACAGCCCATTAACCAGCCTGCAACCGCAACGCCTCAGCCAGCACACACTGCAACGCTGTTTTGACTGCGGGCACGATTTCCCAGGCGGGAAAGCGGCAATCACAGATCAGGACCCCGTTTGTCCCAGTTGCCGTAAATCTCGGGAACTGGGACGGGCACTATTCGGAGGGATGCTTTGATTAATCACCGCAAAGCGCAGAGGCCGCAGAGTGCATGAATAAAAAACCATCCAGACAACAGGAGGAGAGCCATGCGTACTACCCACACAACATCCACAACTGAGGAGGCACGTCGATGAAACTGCTAGAAACCCTGATGAACAGGCGGCGCTTTTTGAAAAGCACCGCCGCGACCGGGGCGGCGGGGGCCGCTGTCGGTGGTTTTGCCGGTTTGAGCGGCCTGGCTCCGGCCAAACAGGCACAGGCCCAGGCACCCCGTGGCCAGACCACCGTCACCAAGAATATCTGTGCCCAGTGTCCGGCGCGCTGCGGGATCGACGTTTACACCACCAACGGTCGTGTACACGGGATCTATGGCGACACCGGAAACCCTATTGCCAATGGCAAGCTCTGCCCCAAGGGGCACCTGGGTAGCTACTTCCTCTACGACCCGGACCGTTTCAAAGGACCGATGAAACGCACCAATCCGCGTAAGGGTCGCGATGAGGATCCAGGCTTTGTACCGATCTCCTGGGACGAGGCGCTGGACACCGTGGCCGCTCGCATGCAGAACCTGCGCGACAAGGGCGAATCACACCGTTTCGCCCACTTTTACGGTCGTGGCTGGGGTGCCTCTGATGCCGGTCTGTACGGCGATTTTGGCAAGCTTTACGGCACACCGAACTCCGCCATCGGTCATGCCTCCATGTGCGCCGAGGGCTCCAAGCGTGCCAAGCAGGCCACCGACGGTAACAACTCCTACAATTCCTACGACTACAAAAACACCAACTATATCCTCAATTTTGGTGCCAGCTTCCTGGAGGCTTTCCGTCCCTATAACTACCTGATGCAGGTATGGGGACACATGCGCTCCAAGAGCCCAATGACCCGTATCACCACCATCGATGTGCGCATGAATCCCACCATGGCGGCCTCGGATCGTGCGGTCTATATCAAGCCCGGCACCGATGGCGCGATGGCCCTGGCGATCGCCCATGTAATGCTTACCGAAGGACTGTGGGACAAGGAATTCGTCGGTGATTTCAACGATGGTCAGAACCGCTTCCGTACCGGTCGTCGTATTCCGCGCGGCAGCTTCAATGCCAAGTGGACCTACGGTCTGGAAGAGTGGTGGAATGAAGAGCTGAAGGATCGCACCCCTGAGTGGGCCGAAAGCATCACCTCTGTCCCAGCCCGTACCATCATCGCTGTGGCGCGCGAGTTTGGCACCACCCGTCCGGCGATGGCAATCATGGAGCGCGGTCCGACTGCCCATACCAACGGCACCTACAACGGCATGGCGATCCATGCCCTGAATGCGCTGTCCGGTTGTATGTTCGCCGAGGGTGGCATGTACTACCAGATGGGCCCCTCCTACGGTGGCCTGCCGGTGAATGCCGACGACTTCATGGATGACTACGCCAAATCGGTGCAGGGCAAATACCCGCGTATCGACAAGGCCCGCACCCCCGAGTGGCCAATGACCGCCCACATGATGCAGGAGGCTGGCCCCAACCATCTCAAGGGTGATCCCTACAAGATGGACACGGCGATGTTCTTCTACACCAACCCGATCTGGAGTGCCCCTGATCCGAAGGTGTGGGAAGAGGCACTGAAGGATGTCTTCATCATCGACACCTCACACTTCCCGGGCGAGACCGCGATGTATGCCGATATCGTGATGCCCGACCACACCTATCTGGAGCGTCTGCAGGATTCGCCTACCTACCCGTTTGAGGGTTGGCCGATGGCCGCGCTCCGCGTACCGGCGGTGGATCCGATCTATGACACCAAGCATTTCGGTGACACCTTGATTGAGCTTGGCAAGCGCATCAAGGGGCCGATGGGTGAGTTCTACAAGGCCCTGAACAACACCGAGAATGTGTTGCGTCATCGAGCCAAGGGCTTTGAGCGTGATCCGGGCGACAACGGGGTCAACAGCTTTGAGTCCTGGAAGGAAAAGGGTGTCTGGTACAAAAAGCCTTATCACTGGCGTCAGTTCCGTGGTGAGTTCTACGAGTGGGACGGCCAGGGCTACAACCACCTGATGAGCGAGGAAGAAGTCAAGGCCAAGCTGATCAAGACCCCCACCGGCAAGTTCGAGTTCAAATCCGGCTTCCTGGAAAATCACGCCGACTACATCCACCGTGAGATGGGTGTGCCTACCCACCGTGTGGGCCTGGTGCAGTGGGTAGAGCCAAAACATAGCGGCGAGGGCGATCTCTATCTGGTCAGCCCCAAGACCCCGCTCCATGCGGAAGGCCGCTCGGGGAATATCCCGCATGCCATTGCCAACCATCAGCCGATTGTGGGTGGCAAGACCACGGTCTATCTGGAGATCCATCCGGATACCGCACGGGCGCGCAACATCCGCAACGGCGACAAGGTGCGCATCAAGTCCAACCTTGGTTCCATTGAGGCCTACTGTCGTTACATGCCCGCCCATCGTCCAGACACCCTGGTGCTGCCGATGGAGCATGGCCACTGGGCACAGGGCCGTTGGGCCAAGGGTCGTCTGCCGGGCCACTCCGGCGACATCACCGAAAACGTATCCGATCCGATCTCCGGGCTTGCCGCGTACTACACCGGCAAAGTCACCGTTGAGCGGGCCTGATCCCTACATAGATAAGAGGAGCTGAACAATGGCAAAGTGGGGAATGGTCATCGACCTGGATAAATGCACTGGCTGTCAGGCCTGTACGACCGCCTGTGCGATGGAAAACAACACCCTGCCCGGCGAAAGCTGGCAGGACGTACTCTACTATCACGAAGGAAGCTACCCGAGCGCGCAGATGAAATGGCTGCCGCGTCCGTGCATGCAGTGTGAAAATCCCTCCTGCGTACACGTCTGCCCAACCCGTGCCACCTACAAGGACATGGATGCCGGCGGCATCGTCTTTGTGGACTGGAACAAGTGTATCGGCTGCAAATACTGCATGATCGCCTGCCCCTATGGCGTGCGCTTCTATGCCGACGAAAAGCCGCTGCTCGAACCAGACCTGCGCGATATCTTCCCAGGGCAAAAGGGCCAATTGTGGAGCCCGCCCTACCAGAACCCGGAAGAGGACTGGACCCGAGGGATCGGGGTACAACCCAAGGGCGTGGTCTCCAAGTGTACCTTCTGCCACCACAAGGTCAGCAAGGCGCCACCCGGCACCCCCGACCTGGACGAGGACAACCCGGCGCTCAAGGAATACGTTCCGGCCTGTGTACGGACCTGTGCCCCCAAGGCGCGCTACTTCGGTGATCTGGACAACCCCGACAGCAACGTCAATCGCCTGATCGGCGACAAACACGGTGTGCGCCTGAAGGATAGTTCCGGCAACAAGCCACAGGTCTACTATCTGGGTGCCGGCGCCGGTGTCCCTGCGTTCCAGCCCAAGCCCCGTTCCTGAGGAGGTAGAGAACAATGAGTAACGAAAATGTCATGAAAGGCGCGATGGGCACGCAATTGCTGCTGCTCTCCGTCGTGGTGCTGGTTATCAGCTTTGGCTTTGCCATGATGAGCATCATGAGCCAGGGCCATGCCAGCTTTAATACCAACTCCAACATCCCCTGGGGACAGCCCATCGCGACCTATCTCTACTTTGCCTTGGCCTCCTCCGGTCTGGGGATGATTGCCGCCCTGCCACTGGTATTCGGCTTCAAGCAGTTCTACCCGATTGTGAAGCGTGCCATCTTCCTTGCCTTCATCATCCTGATCTCCGGGATGGCGGTACTGGCGATGGAGTTGGGTCATGTATTTCGCATGTTGTGGGTGATCCCCTTTAACATGCAGATCCAATCGGCGATGTTCTGGATGGGCGTATTCTATGTCGCCGACCTGCTGTTCCTGCTGTGGAAGATGCAAAAGATGGACGCTGGCGACTGGGACAGCAAGACCAGCAAGCAGATCGCCATTGGCTCCTTCCTGGCGGTGTTGTTGGCCAGTGGCAACCTGGCGCTGATCTTCGGCATGATGAGCATGCGACCGTTCTGGTTCGACGGCCTGCTGCCCATCTACTTCTACCTGACCGCAGTGGCCAGTGGCCTGGCCGCGCTGGTGTTCTTCACCTATCTGAGCCACGGCTTCAGCCGCAACAAGATGTCACAACCGCTGCAGGATCTAATGAATGGCGCACTGCCCAAGTTGTTTGCTGCGGTGTTGGGCGGCACCCTGCTGTTCATCGCCGTACGCGCCATCACCGGGGTGTACACCAACAACCCGGAGATCTACCTGGTATGGCGTGACTACCTGTTCGCCTCACCGGTCTATCAGGCCTCACTGTGGCTGGGGATCCTGCTGCCCTTCGTACTGATGTTGTCCAAATCACTGCGTAATCAGCCCGGCACTCAAATGCTGGTGGCGGTATTGGTCTTTGGCGGTCTGTTCGCTGAACGCTTCTACTTCGTCGTTGGCGGCCAGGTGGTTCCCTTGTTCAAGGGCACCTGGGAGTGGGATCTGATCCAGTACAGCCCATCGGCCACCGAATGGGCGCTGACCTTCATGGGTTCGGCACTGCTGTTCACCCTCTACCTGCTGGGTGAGAAGGTGCTCAACCTGTCAGCGATGCCACCGGCACAGAAGTAATCGCCGCACAAGGATGACAACCGTTCGTTTCCACGCAATCCTCACGTGACTGCGGACCTTGGCGGGGTGCCTAGCGGCCCCGCCTTTTTTGTTATTATTCACCGCAAAGATGCAAAGGGCACAGAGAAAACCTGCTACTTGTATCCTTTACACCTTGTTTGCATCTTTGCGGTGAAATATTTCCCTGGAGGAATGATGAGCCATATACCTGAAAACCTCGCCGAGCGTGCCCAATGGCATCTGTGCCTTTCCCACGCCTTCTTGATCCCCGAACAGGAAGGCAGCCTGGAGGCGCTGCGCGATGATCTCCCGGCAGACCTGGAAGAACTCAACGCCACCCTTGAGCTATGCGACGCGGCCAGCCTGGCAAGGCTCAAGCTGACCCTGGAGGGGATCACGGATCACCAACAACTGCTGCTAACCTACAGTAGGCTCTTCCTGGCCCCCCCTGCCCCCGCCATCCCCAACCTGGGCTTCTACCTGGACGGCGCGCTGATGGGCTCAAGTTGTCAGCAAATCGAGGATCTCTATGCCAGCTGTGGATTAGAGCGGCAGAAAGACTTTCACGATGCATCGGATCACATCGCCCTCTATCTTCAGTTCATTGCCTGGCTATATGCCAAAATCCTGGAGCATGAGGAAGAACAGGCCCATGACGAGGCGCAAAAACACCTACTGAATGCCTACGGCACCCTGCGCAACCACGCCCTACCCGCGTTGGAAAGATTCGTCGAGCAGATCGAAAAGGCCCAGCGCGAACTGGCACTGCCCAGCGTATTTGGTGAACTGGCACGCCTGGCACAAGCCGCGCTACGCCAGGATGCCGCCGCTATCCACAGCCTGCTGCCTGATGATGCACCGCTCACCGTACAACAGGAACACATAGAAGAGATGGCCCCACAGGCCACCACGGAAGGCGAAATGAGCCACTGCAATCTATGCGGCACAGCCTTTATCGCCGAAGCCGGTCTGCAACAGATGATCGATACCCTGCAGCAACAGGGGCTCACGACAGATCACATGCTGGTCTGTGCCGACTGCCGTGCCAGCGAGATGGGAATGAAACCGATGAAACCACCCGAGATCAAAAAGGCGGCACAATAGAGGAGCCTTCGATGAGCGAACACACCATACAAGCGGGCAGCCGGGTCAGCGCCGCCTTCGCCTTCCGGGACGAAGCCGGAATGGTGATTGCCGACAGTGAGCAGAATGGACCGATGGTCTATACCCATGGCCAGGGGGATGTGCTGCCGGGGATCGAGCAGGCCCTGGCGGGGCATCAGTGCGGTGAAACCATCCAGCTTACCCTGCCGCCAGAGCAGGCCTATGGCGAACACCGCCCCGAACTGGTATTCGAGGCACCGCTGGGCAACCTGCCCGAAGGGGTCGATCTTAACCCCGGTGCCGAGCTCTACAGCGGCATGGGGGATCGCCCCGCCTTTACCCTGCGGGTGGTCAAGGAGACCGAAAACGGGGTTCTGCTGGACGGCAACCACCCCCTTGCCGGCAAAACCCTGTACGCCGAATTGCAGGTCCTTTCAGTCGAGTGAAACAGCTTGCCGCGCTGCTGTTCTTGTCCCTCGGCCTGTGGCCTGTAGCACAGGCCGGCATGTCCTTTGACCGAGCAAACAACTGCTGGAATACCTATTGATACTGCTACTACCCGCGCTGCTGATCGCAGGGCTGATTTACCATCGCACCAGGTTACGCAAGGGAGTGTCCCGATGAAAATACTACTGCCCGCCTTATTACTCCTGCTTGCCCCACTGATCGCTGCCAGCGAACGGGAGGCTAACAACGCGCAGCAGGAAAACGCGGATCCACCCCCCATCAGCGTGGAAGAGTCCAAGACAAGCACGGAGCAGCAAGACGGCCCACCAGTACCAGGGACTTGGCCGGATCTGGATCTAGCAGGCTGTTGAAATTCTACTCATGCGGCGCGATAGTGCGTTAAAAAATGGCTCAAAATGCTCATTTACTCCTTGTAAACTCCGCTTTTTCGCCATTTTTTGCCTTCTCTCGCACTCGC
>SLDE01000178.1 GCA_007125455.1 Ectothiorhodospiraceae bacterium | reverse complement strand
GAAGTTTTCCGCCATGATAACGATTGTGGAGTCAGGCCTGAAATTTGGCCCTTTTCATCCAAACCAGGTATTTCAAATAGAAATTTCCGCAAACGTTCGCTCGCGACAGGGTATCAAAACCTGCGAGTTTGTTTGGTGGAAAAATCGCAGTACTCAGCTGGTTCTAGTTGAGGCCAAGAGCTCAATACCACACCCAACAAGCAACCCCGAGGCGTACAACAACTTCTGGCAGGATGTACTGGAAAAATTCGATAATGCCATGCAGCTAATGTTGCTGGCCACACTGAGACGCCCACCACAACTGCACCATGAGCTTCCCGCAGAAATGCAAGCACTGCCGTGGGAACAGCTTAAGCTGGTATGTTACCTGGTGATTCCGGATGCACCAAATGATGTTCTGCAGGCGTTAACAGATCGATTACGAAACGAGATGAAACGACAAAAGCGACTATGGCGACAGTCCGAGCTATTCGTCATCAATGCCAACAAGGCGCGCGACGCTTCCTTGACTATGGCCCCCCATTAACTCGCCTCTACAAAATAACACAGCTCCCGCAGCACGCTGGTTGCATAGCTCCCCGGCGGCAGAGAAAAGCTGATTTGCAATACATCCTTCGCCAGCCACCGCCACTCCAGCCCCTTGGGGGTCAACTTGAGGGCGCGGCGTTGTTGCTTGAGCCCAGCCTTTTCCAAACCACGACACAGCGCAGGCTCACTGGCCAGGATGTTCTGCTCGAAGGCCAGCGCTTCTCCCTTGGGCAGGGGCTGGCCGCGCCCCCAGAGTGGCCCGCTGGGTTGCAGATCACCGCGCGCGATCCGTTCCTGGATCGCCGCATCGATACGCGCCAGGCTCAGGGTGCTGTCACTCCCTGGCATGATCAGCGCCTCTCCGGGCAATGCGTCACGCCAGCTTCCCGCCGCGACCCGCTCGCTCAGCACCTGGTTGAACAGCCAGGAGCGCGCTGCTGAGGTGTAGAGGCTGCGTATGTGGGCACTGGCCTCGCGTAGCTGGCCTGCAAACATGGCCCGTGCCTGCGCCAGGTTGCCCCCGCCGTGGCCAAAACGCTGCGGGCCAAAGTAGTTGGGCACCCCTTCAGCCAGCTGCCCAAGGCGCTCTTCTACCGACTGCCGCTCGCTGATCTCGCGCAGGATCAGGGTGAAGCGGTTCTCCCGCAGTGCACCACGGCGTAGGCGCTGGCGATGGCGATCCACCGCCAGGATAGCCACCCCTTCCACTGAGAGCTTCTGCCAGTCTGGCTCGGGTTGCTTGTCCAGCTCCACGGTGAATACCTGGGTGGTGAGCGCGTGGCGATCCTTCAGCCCGGCGTAGCCCACCGCCTCCGGGCCAACCCCGGCAAAGCGGGCCAACTCCCCGGCCACCCACTCGGTGTTGTGGTGGCGCTTTTGCACCACCAGCCAGGCATGGCCTCCCTCGCCATGGGGGGCACAGGCGGGCAGCTCTTCGACGATAAAGTCCTCCGCGTGACTGCGCAGCACTGCGCGGGCAACGGGCTCACCAAGGGTCCAGGCAAGCCCGTTCTTGGGAGAATCAGTCATCTTGCAGCAACACCACGGCGTGGGCCGCGATCCCCTCTCGCCGACCGGCAAAACCCAGGCCCTCAGTGGTGGTCGCCTTGACGTTGACCAAGCCCTGGCTGGCCTGCAGATCCTCCGCCAGGCGCTCGCGCATCTCGCTGATATGCGGGGCCAATTTGGGGGCCTGGGCGATAAGCGTCATGTCTGCATTGGCAAGTCGGTAACCGCGCTGTTGCATCAACTCCACCACGCGACGCAGCAGGATACGGCTGTCGATGTTCTCGAATTCACTGCTGGTATCGGGAAAGTGGCGTCCGATATCCCCCTCGCCCATGGCCCCCAGCAGGGCATCGCACAGGGCGTGGATCAGTACATCCCCGTCGGAGTGGGCGGCAAAGGCGTGGCTATGGGGGATGGAGACCCCGCCGAGGACGATCTGCTCCCCTTCACAAAAGGCGTGTACATCGTAACCGTGGCCGATTCGCATTGTGTTGTTATCCCTGTTGTTTGTCAGGCTGCTGAGCATGATAACAATTACCGACAAATACCGTCATCGGATAGGCGCCGTCTTCCCCCATCAGGTAAGGGTCGTAGATCCCGTCCAGGCGCTGTGAGCGCATCACAAAACCGCACGCTTCAAACAGTTGCTGCCAGGTTTGCATCCCAAACAGGCCAAGGATCTGCTGTTCATGGTGAATGGTCAGTTCACCGCGCTGGCGGATCAGATAGGTCAGGGTGGCTTCGTAGGTCTCGGGCCGATAGGGGTTGATGTAGTTGTTCTCCAACACGGTCAGGTGGGTATCCCCACGCTCGCCGGTGTAGGCAAAATTGTTGTTCTGAAACTCCTCCCGTGGCTTGGCCACTACCAGCAACACCCCGCCGGGCTTGAGGTGGGCGGCGGCGCTGCGCAGGGCCTGGCGCAAGGCATCCCGATTGGCCATGTAGTCGATGCTGTCCGGGATCGCCACCGCATCAAAGCGCCGCCCAAGCTGCAGGCTGCGCATGTCGGCCTCGATGTATTCCAGCTCCGGGTGGGTCTGTCTCGCCAGGGCGAGCATCCCTGCGCTCAGATCCACCCCGGTCACGCTGAAATGGCGTTTGAATACCCCATCCATCCCCCCTGCCCCGCAGCCCAGATGCAGCAGGGTACAGGGTGGCTGGGTGGCGGCCTGTTGGATCAGCTCGACATATAGGCCGACTTCCGCCTCGTAGCCATCCGGCGCACCCAACAGGTCTTCAGTCCAGGCCAGTTCGTTGTAGGAGAGCCAGTTGCTTGCCATCCCCTTTAGCCACCCGCCTCGGGCAATAGCACCACCCCGGCTTTTTTCGCCGCGCGCGCAAGTTGTTTGTCCAATGTTGCCAGTGCAAGCCCCTCGCGCATTGCCAGTTCCAGATAGGCCGCGTCATAGGAAGACAACTGGTAACGCCGCGCCAGGTGGAGGATATTACCCAGTGCATGGCTGGCGGTATCCTCCACAACACGAATCGCCATGCGTTGGAGCAGGCCGATAAAGGCACTGCTGTGCGCCTCGCCAAGCAATCCCTTCGACTCCGCCCTGGCCACCACATTGGCCAACTCCAGTGGCCAGATGGCCGGGGCGATGGCGCTGTTTTCCTGTATGGTCAACTGCTCCAGCACACGCTGCGCAGCTAGTTGGTCCGCCTCACTGCCATCACTAAACAACCAGCGCATTACCACCGAGTTATCCAGCACAAAGCGCATCAATCACGCCCCTCTTCCAGCAGGCCCTTGATATCCGTCGCTATCGGCGCAGCCTGTTGCATCAGTGCGAGCATTTCCTGCGCAGCCTGCACAGCGTCCGCCTGCGCGGCGCTACCCACCGGCAGCAACTCTGCCACGGGCTTGCCTCGCTGGGTGATGGTAAAGCGGCTGCCACTCGCTACCTTGCGCAGATAAGACGGTAGATGGGTCTTGGCATCATAGGCACCGACCTCTTCCTGGATACTCATTTGATTGGCTCCTTGGAATGGATATACTACAAACAAGTCTATAGACCGGTCTATTGGATATCAAGGTGAGCGGTTGGAGAGAAAGAGCTCAGCAAGGGGCAGATCCTCTGGACGGGTGATCTTGATGTTGTCGGCGTGGCCCTCGACCAACAGCGGCCGTTGCCCGGCCAGCTCCATCGCCGAGGCATCATCGGTGACGTGTAGTCCCTGGGCGAGGGCATCCTCCAGCGCCTGACGCAGGGCCTGATAACGAAACATCTGTGGGGTCAGGGCGCGCCACAACTGCTCGCGCGGCACCGTGGCCTCGACCTCTTGTTGGGCATTGCTGCGCTTGATGGTATCGGCGATGGGTGCGCCGAGCAGGCCACCGCAGGGGTGATCCTTAAGGGTGTTGATCAGGCGGTCCAGATCTTCACGGCGCAGGCAGGGGCGCGCCGCATCATGTACCAGCACCCAGTCCTGCGGCATTGCCCGCTCGCCTATCACCTTCAGGGCTTGAAGCACGGTGTCGCAACGCTCAGTGCCGCCCTCGGCCAGATGCAGACGGAGATGGCGAATACCTAGCTGCGGCCACCAGGGATCGTCTTTAGCCAGGGCGAGGATCACACCGTCAATGGCCGGATGGTCAAGGAAGATCGCCAGGGTATGCTCCAGCACCGTACGCCCGGCCAGTGGCAGGTACTGCTTGGGCCGATCGGCGCGCATTCGCGAACCGACCCCGGCAGCGGGGATAATGACCCAATACATTGTTTTGGCTCCTCAGCAGAATCTGTGGGCGGCCTCAGGCACGGTCAGTTCGCCAGGTGCGCGATAGAGCGCTATAAAGCCCACCCATGGGCTTTGCCTTGACTCGCCTGAACGACAACGCATAACAAACTCTGCGACCTCTGCGTTGAGATTTTGTTAACCCATCATTCTTCGATCACCTGAAAGAAGGTCTCGCCCTGTTTGATCATGCCCAGATCCGAGCGGGCACGCTCCTCGATCGCGACGATCCCTTCTTTTAGGTCGATCACCTCGGCCTCAAGCGCCTGGTTGCGCTCCTGCAAGCGGGCGTTCACTTCCTGCTGCTCGGCCACCATGCTGGAGATCTGCCAGACACGCAACAGCCCGCCGTTACCAAACCACAGCGTGTACTGCAATATCAGCAGCAGAAACAGCAAAATGCCCGTCAACCACTTCATCGTCCGTTCAGACTTTTTCCTTAACAAGAAACCCTTGCCACAGAGGTCACAGGGTACACAGAATAAAACACTATCAATGCATATCAGATTGTAACTGCTCGCCCCCTTTATCCCCTCAAGGGGAGAGGGGGCGAGTAGATACATCAGATTTTATGAATGTGCTGCATTAACCGGCTGTTAAACGTTGTAGTGATGGCAAGCACAGGTCATACAGGGCGCGGCATGGGAAGCACTTTCACTTTCATCTATCCGTCTTTTCTCTGTGTTCTCTGTGGCTGGCTTTTTTCCTGGTCTGTAACATAAAACAGGCCCGGCCAATCGGGGACTGACCGGGCCTGCCTGGGTTCAGAATGCGATTACTCGCCCTTGAGGTTGTAGAACGCTTTCATCCCGGGGTAAACGCCCTTGTCTTCCAGCGCTTCGGCGATGCGGATCAGGCGGTTGTATTTGGCTACACGGTCAGAACGGGACATCGAGCCGGTCTTGATCTGGCCAGCGTTGGTGGCCACGGCCAGGTCGGCGATGGTGGTGTCTTCGGTCTCACCGGAACGGTGGGAGACCACGGCGGTGTAGCCGGCATCCTTGGCCATCTGGATCGCGGCCAGGGTCTCGGTGAGGGTACCGATCTGGTTGACCTTGATCAGGATAGAGTTGCCGATCCCCTTATCGATCCCTTCCTGGAGGATCTTCGGGTTGGTGACGAACAGATCATCGCCTACCAACTGGATCTTCTTACCCAGGCGCTCGGTGAGCAGCTTCCAGCCGTCCCAATCGCTCTCGTCCATGCCATCTTCGATGGAGATGATTGGGTATTTTTCGACCCAATCGGCCATTAGGTCGACGAACTCGGCGGCGGAAAGGGTCTTGCCCTCGGAGGCGAGCACATAATTGCCGTCTTTGTAGAACTCCGAGGCGGCGGCATCGATGGCGATCATGATGTCTTCACCGGCCCGGTAACCGGCCTTTTCGATGGCCTCCAGGATCACGGTGATGGCTTCCTCGTTGGAGCTGAGATCCGGCGCGAAGCCGCCTTCGTCGCCCACGGCGGTGTTCAGGCCCTTGGCGGAAAGGACCTTCTTCAGTGCGTGGAAGACCTCGGCACCGTAACGGATCGCCTCGTTGATGGTGGGCGCGCCCACCGGCACGATCATGAACTCCTGCAGATCGACACTGTTATCCGCATGTTCGCCGCCGTTAATGATGTTCATCATCGGCACCGGCAGGGTGAACTGCTCGCCCTTGTCGACCGCCAGGTAGCGGTACAAGGGCAGCTCATTGGCCGCTGCGGCGGCCTTGGCGGCGGCCATGGAGACCGCGAGGATGGCGTTGGCACCCAGCTTGCTTTTGTTCTCGGTGCCGTCCAGCTCGATCATCGCCTGATCCAGGGCCTGTTGTCCGCTGGCGTCCATGCCGATCAGGGTCTTGGCGATGGGGCCGTTGATGTTGGCGACTGCGTCCAATACGCCCTTGCCGCCGAATCGTTCGGCGTCGTTGTCGCGCAGCTCGATGGCCTCACGCGAGCCGGTGGAGGCACCGGAGGGAACGGCCGCACGGCCAATAGCGCCACCGGCCAGGATCACGTCGGCTTCAACGGTGGGGTTACCACGGGAATCGATGATCTCACGGGCACGTATACTCAGGATTTGGGTCTTGTTTTCGCTCATATTGTCTCGTCATCCATTTTAAATTTTTAAGGGGGGTTGCAGGGCGATCAGATCCCCTGCTCGATCAGTCCGTCACGCTTGACCAGTTCGTCAAGCGCCTTAAGGGTAGCCAAGAGAGGTTTCATTTTGGCTAAGGGCCACATATTGGGGCCGTCGGAGAGTCCCTGATCCGGGTCAGGATGGGTCTCCATAAACAGGCCGGCGATACCGCTGGCCACGGCGGCGCGGGCCAACACCGGCACAAACTCGCGCTGCCCGCCGGAGCAGCCACCCTGACCACCGGGCTGTTGCACTGAGTGGGTGGCGTCGAATACCACCGGCGCGCCGGTCTCGCGCATCACCGCCAGAGCGCGCATATCGGTGACCAGGGTATTATAGCCAAAGGACACGCCGCGCTCGCAGACCATGATCTGCTCATTGCCCACCGCACGGGCCTTGTCGACGACGTTTTTCATGTCCCAGGGGGCGAGAAACTGCCCCTTTTTGATGTTCACCGGACGCCCCTGGCTGGCCACCTGCTCGATGAAGTTGGTCTGGCGACAAAGAAAGGCCGGGGTTTGCAGCACGTCGACCACCGCGGCCACCTCGGCGAAGGGGGTATCCTCGTGCACGTCGGTGAGCACCGGCACACCGATCTGCTGTTTGACCTTCTCCAGGATCGCCAGCCCCCCTTCCAGCCCCGGCCCACGGTAGCTGCTACCCGAGGTGCGGTTGGCCTTGTCGAAGGAGGATTTATAGATGAAGGGAATACCCAGCTCCTGGCAGATCTCCGCCAGTTGCCCAGCGGTATCCAGCGCCAGTTGCTCGCTCTCGATCACGCAGGGACCGGCGATCAGGAACAGCGGTCGATCCAGTCCGACTTCAAAGCCACACAACTGCATTAGCGTGACTCCTCACCGTGTTGACGTGCCGCCGCAACAAAGCCGCTAAACAGCGGGTGACCGTCACGCGGGGTAGAGGTGAACTCCGGGTGGAACTGGCAGGCGATAAACCAGGGGTGGTCCGGCAGCTCCACCACCTCGACCAGGCTGCGATCCTCGGACAGCGCGGCAAATACCAGTCCAGCCTCACCCAGGCGCTCGCGGTAGTTGTTGTTAAACTCGTAGCGGTGGCGATGACGCTCGATGATGGTCTCCTTGTCATACAAGCCCCGCACCCGGGTACCATCCAGCAAGTGGCAAGGCTGACCACCCAGGCGCATGGTGCCACCGAGATCGGAATCGGCACTACGCTGTTCGATCTTGCCCTCTGCGTCACGCCATTCGGTGATCAGGGCGATCACCGGGTCGCTGGTCTGGGGCTTGAATTCAGTACTGTGTGCCGCCGAGATCCCGGCCACATTACGGGCATACTCGATCACCGCCACCTGCATCCCCAGACAGATCCCCAGGTAAGGAACCTTGTTCTCACGGGCATACTGCACGGTGCGGATCTTGCCTTCTACCCCGCGCTCACCAAAGCCGCCGGGCACCAGGATCGCGTCCATACCGTCCAGGCAGCCGGTGCCATTGCGCTCGATCTCTTCGGAATCCACGTAGTGGATCTTCACCTTGGTGCGGGTCTTGATACCGGCATGGATCAGCGATTCAGAGAGGGACTTGTAGGCCTCGGTGAGGTCCACATACTTGCCCACCATGGCGATCTGCACCTCGCCGCTGGGGTTTTGCTGGGCCTCGACCACCTCTTCCCACTCGGAAAGATCCGCAGCGCCGACACTCAGGCGCAGCTTGTCGACCACGATATCGTCCAGCCCCTGTTTGTGCAGCTCCAGTGGGATCTTGTAGATGGTGTCCACATCCACGCAGGAGATGACCGCGCGCTCCTCCACATTGGTAAACAGGGCGATCTTGCGCTTTTCATCCTCCGGCACCGGCCGGTCGGCACGACAGATCAGGATATCTGGCTGGATACCGATGGAGCGCAGCTCCTTGACCGAGTGCTGGGTGGGTTTAGTCTTCAGCTCACCTGCGGTGGGGATGTAGGGCAGCAGGGTCAGGTGCATGAACAGCACGTTGTCATGCCCCTCCTCCACCGCCATCTGGCGGATCGATTCCAGGAAGGGTAGCGACTCGATATCGCCCACCGTGCCGCCGATCTCCACCATCGCCACATCATAGTCAGCCGCACCGGCCTTGATGCTACGTTTGATCTCGTCGGTGATGTGGGGGATCACCTGTACCGTGCCGCCTAGGTAGTCACCACGGCGCTCCTTGCGGATCACATTCTCGTAGATCCGCCCAGCGGAGAAGCTATTGCGCTGGGTCATGGTGGAACGCACAAAGCGCTCATAATGGCCCAGATCCAGATCGGTCTCGGCCCCGTCCTCGGTCACAAACACCTCGCCGTGTTGAAACGGGCTCATGGTGCCGGGGTCGACATTGATGTAGGGATCAAGCTTGAGCAGGGTAACAGAGAGGCCACGGGCCTCCAGAATCGCGGCCAGTGAGGCCGAGGCGATGCCCTTGCCCAGGGAAGAAACAACACCGCCGGTAATAAAGATGTACTTGGTCATGGGTTCGCCAAAGGCTGAGGGTGAGATAGTTGGCGCAGGCCGGGGTAATTGTCCTTGTTTTACCCTTTGATTTCAATCCGAAAAGCGTAATGGTGTTTATCCGGCAAGAGCATACACCCCGTTTGCCCCTGCTCTGCGGCAAAAGCGGCGTCGGTCCACAGCCCCGCCACCTGGGCCAGTGCCCCATCAATATAGACCAGAGGCAGACGGGCGCGCTGCCACGGGGGGATGTCGGCCTGTTGCAAGAGCTTTTTCAGGCTCTGGTGGTGGGCCTGCCCGGGGAGGCGCAGGCGTTCGCCGCCCCGGCGCAGGCGGATGCTCAGCGCGCCGTCTTGCAGGGCCTCGTCACGCAGGCCGCCCTCGGTGGCAACGAAACGATAGCGGCCCAAGCCGTGGGGTAACGGCAATTCACCCTTGCCGTCCCAGGGCTGCGCCCAATCGTCTGGAGGGAGCGGCGGCAGTGGGGGCATCACGTACAGGGTGTCGCGATAGCGGCGCACTTCAGCTCCAGGCCACTGTACCAGCGGGCTGGCATCCTCTGTAGCCGGAATGAGATCGCGCATGATCGCCGCCAATCGCCGATGATCGGGCAGTGCCAGCCCCAGTTGGCGAATATGGTAGCGCAATAGGTTGCGCTGCCTCTCTGCTGAGAGTTGGCGCAGCGTGCCCAGTGCCAACCCCGCTGCCGTGAGGCAGGCGGCTTGATCCTGCTCGGCCAATTCGTCCAGCAATTGTGCATTCTCGGCAAAGTGCTCGGCGGAACGGGCCAACACCTTGCCCACCCCGGCCCGACGCTGCTCCAGCAAGGGAAGCAGCTCATGGCGCAGGTAGTTGCGCTCCAGGCGGGTATCCCGGTTGCTGGGGTCCTCGATCCAAGCCAGTCCCTGTGCCTCGGCATAGGCCTGTAGCTCGGCCCGGGATTGCCCCAGCAGCGGGCGTGCCAGCAAGCCCCGCCCCAGGGGGCGCAGCCACGGCATCCCGGCCAGCCCGTGTACCCCACCACCGCGCAACAGCTGCAATAGCAGGGTCTCGGTCTGGTCGTCACGGTGGTGGGCGCTCAGCAGCACTTCCCCCTCCCCCAGGGTCTCCTCAAAGGCCCGGTAGCGAGCCTTTCGCGCGGTGGCCTCCAGGCCATCGGCCCGTTGACAGCCCAGGGTGACCCTTATCTGGCGTAGCGGAACACCCAGCCCGTCACACAGCCGCTGGCAATGCTCACCCCAGCGGGCCGAATCCGCGTGGATACCGTGGTCGATG
>SLDE01000076.1 GCA_007125455.1 Ectothiorhodospiraceae bacterium | reverse complement strand
GGTCTTCTCCCCCTCCGACTTCGCCTTCCCCCACGATGCGGTACTTAACGAAACCACCCCGAACACCGAAATGATCTTCTTCTCCGATCTGGACTTCACCCGTCTCAAGATCGTGCGCAACGAAGGCTCGGTGACCAACCTCAAAGACCGCCGCCACGATCTGTTTAACCTGAAATGGAAAAAGAAGCGGCGTAAGGCAAAGCCCCAGCCGTAGCCTTACACAGCATGGGCCAGCCGCCGATACGGCAAGGCCCCGCCCACCGGCACCACCCATACCACCGCTGCTGGGATCTCCGCTTCCAGGCTGTGCTTGATCTGCGCACAGCGACCCAACACATCCTGATGCGTCTGCTGCGGTGGAAACTCAAGAAAGATCTCGACAAACACCTGGCTGCCCGAACGGCGCGAGCGGATATCATGCAGCTGTTGATAGTCGTCAAAGTGCGCCGCCAGGGTGCGCATGATCGCCATCTGCATCGACTCTTCCAGCGTTCCATCCAGTAGTTGGAACAAGGAATCACGGATCAGCGTCAGCGCACTTTGGAAGATAAAGCCGCACAGCATCAATGCGCCAAGCGGGTCGAGGTAATACAGTCCTTCGGCGTCTGGAAACAAAGCAGGCAACAGCATACACAGAAAGGTCACGCTCGAAGCAGCAAGCGCATTACGGTATAGCATGGTTTGGGTGTGCAGGATGGGCGAGTGTTCCTGTTTCAGCAAACGCCTTAGCCGCAGGTAAAACCCACAGTTATAGAACGAAACCAAAAACAGCACCGCGATCCCCAGCCCGGTGCCGTGGGTCGGCTGGGGAGCAAGCAGGCGCTCCAACGCCTGCCAACCGACGAGGATAAAGGTGAGCAAAAAGACGACCCCGCCGAGCAGGGAGAAAATACTCTCCAGCTTGCCCAAACCGTAATCAAAACGGCTCCGGCCACTGCGCGCCAGTTTGTACACCCCCACAAAGGCCAAGACACTCAGCAGCGTCTCCATCCCCACCCGCGAGGTATTGGCCCACAGCGCCACTGAGTTGGCCATCCAGGCGGACGCCAGGGCCAAGAGTGTCCACACCACATCCCCCAGCATCGCCAGCAGGAGGGTGCGCTCCTTGCTATCCAGTCGCCTGGCCAGCCCTACCTCACTCAAAACAACACTGCCTCCCTATCGCAGCACGGGCGCACACCGGGCTAAACACGCTCCGCCCCCTTCCCTGCATATCGCCGCAGGGGCTCAACCAGCACGGTATGCTCCCCATCACCCATCCACAACTGGCCGTCCTGCAGAGTACACTGCAAACGCATGGTGCGGGCCACCAGCGCCTCCAGCTCCCTGGTCGCCTGCTGGGGCAACTCGATCACTTGCAGATTATCGAAGCGGGCCAGATCGCGAGCGTTCTTCTCCCACCATAACTGCGCCGCATGGCCGCCATAGGCATAGACAAAGACCTGCTTAGCCCGGTGACAGGCGCGACGAACGCGGCGCTCATCGGGTAGCCCCACCTCGATCCAGGTTTCGATCTCACCGCTGAGACTCTTCACCCAAAGCGCCGGCTCGTCATCGGCACTAAGCCCACGGGTGAACTCCAGATCCTCCGATGCGTGCAGCACGAAGGCCAGCAGACGCACCATCATCCGCTCATCGGTCTCCGAAGGATGACGGGCCAGCACCATAGCGTGATCGGCATAATAGTGCCGTTCCATATCGGCGATCTGAAGCTCTGCCTTAAAGACGGTGGCGCTTTTTGCCATAACGAGATCTCACATGCGAAGGGCCGCTTATGATAGCCGAAAACGCCCAGGGCAACACAATAGCCCGGTTCCCCCGCTAGCCGTCTACTCGATAGGCGGAGATGTTGACAAGCACCACCAGGCTATCGCACACTCCAACAATGATGATCAAATACACCACCAAGCGAATGTTCCGTATGGGCGCGCTGCGAATCTGGCAGCGAGGCGGGACTGTGCGCATGGAGATTGAATCGGTTAACTAGAGCAAAACAGTAAACTGAAGCAACAAAAGGCCGCAGATCCCCAGGATCTGCGGCCTTTTTTTTCGTCAACAGGGAGTAAAACCATGGATAAAACAGACAGCACGCAGCTGGCCTACTTAGCTGCGGATGGGATCATCGATCACCACCATCCACTACTTATCGCCCAGGCAAAGGCACTGGCAATAGATGCCATCCAGCCGCTGGAAGTCGCCCAGCGCTGTTACACCTTCGTGCGCGATGAAATCGCCCACAGCATGGATATCGGCGCCGCCACCGTTAGTTGCTCAGCCTCACAAGTACTACAAAATGGCCATGGGCTCTGCTATGCAAAGAGCCACTTACTTGCCGCGCTACTACGTGCCAACGCGATACCCGCCGGATTCGGTTATCAGCGGCTGCGTGACGATCAGGGTGGTTTTTGCCTGCACGGTTATAACCTGGTGTGGCTACCAGCCATTGGCTGGTATCGCATCGATGCACGTGGCAATACCGGTGAGATCAATGCGCAATTTTCGCCACCGCAAGAGCAACTGGCATTCACCACCGATGCACCAGGCGAGCTGGACTACCATATCAATCTGGCCGCTCCACTGGCGAGCGTGGTGCGCGCCTTGCAGCAGGCAG
>SLDE01000017.1 GCA_007125455.1 Ectothiorhodospiraceae bacterium | reverse complement strand
CGCGGCGACATCAGCGCCAACGTCCAGATGCTGCCGGGCGACATCCTGGTCATTCCGGAAACCTGGTTCTAACCTCGGCGCCTGGATCGATGCTCCGTGCGTCGCTCGTCAGGGCTGACGGCCATGGCGCGCGGCCACCTCCCCGACCGTGAAAGAGGATCGTAGGGTGGGCAAAACGCAGTGTGCCCATCAGCCAACCCGAATGATGGGCACGCGCTGCTTTGCCCATCCTACGGCAAAATTCAATGCAACTCTCCGGCGAAGGCCTTTTGGAGGATGGATTGCTTTAGTTCCGCAAGCTCTACCAGCTTCTTTCGGTATATACTTTCAAGTCGCCTAGTTTCTGCATGAAGCACATCAAGTCTGTTTGCTGATAGGTGGCGAGCTTTTCGGCCACATGGTGGGGCATTTGCTCATCTTTGCCCAGCAGGCGATCGATCAGCAACGGCTTCTCGCGCCCGCTGCTGTCCAGCCCCTGCGCTTCGCACAGGGCCTTGAGCTCGTCGCGCTTGAATTCGTTGAGCACCATTTCCGGCTTGAGGCTGCTCTTGCGGCTGAGCTTGTCGATGAGGTCGGCCTTGTTGAGGTCGGTCATGCTGTCGATGCCGAGGGTAGTTAGCAGATCACGAGTACGGGCGAGGGTGAGATTTTCGAAAATCTGTCTGCGGGTGATGGACATAAGTTATTGAAATCTTGGTTACCAGCGTGTCGCTGGCTTATTGTATCCCGAATTGTCGGCTGGGCAATCTCTGTCTTGCAGCCTTCCGTGCGGTAGAAGCCCCGTTTGCTCATTCGTTCCTCGTACCCTGCTGGATCGCTTCGTAGACCTCTTGCGGTGGACTTGTCCGGCACGCAACAGGCCCAGCCGACGGGCGACCGAGGAACGCACCGACTCGACATCCAGGTGTTCGCCCTCAATCTCGCTGGTGCGAATGGCGTTCTGGATCAGTGCATCCATCTGCGCATCCCGATCCACCTCGACCGGCAGACTCGCCATCTTGCCAAGCAGGCGTGCCTGCAACTGACCCAGGGACTTCACGCGCGCTTCAAGGGTTGCCGCCTGCCAGGTGAAATGGGGCCAGTCCGGATGTTGCCAGATATACATGAGCCGATTACCCCAACTATTCGAATCATATTATGAGCCGAATATAGCAATTATTCGGCTCATGGGGAACGCGGCCTACCTGATCCTGGACAGACACCCGGATGGTTCACTCTCCCAACGGCAGGCCTATTGCAAAATCGTAGCCCCGGTGTTTCTCCTCGGTCGCCGTTATCAGCCGGTGTTCCTGATCCCTGGCGTAGATCTCGTAGCTGTAGTATTTGCCGGGTTCGAGTGTGATCCCTGACTCGGCCAGGTTGATTTGCGGTTCGAACACGGTGATTCGGTCATGCCACTCCAATACCAAGCTACGCTGCCAACTGTCCCGGTCTTCTTTTTGGTACAGACGCAGCTCATATTCTGCTGCACCGGGATAGGCCTGCCACATCAGGGTGATCGCTTCGTCCGGCGCATAATGCTTTTTACCCGGCTTTTTGATCACCGGGTCAACAAAGTGGAAGGCGATCCCGGTGCCCGTGTTGTCGCTGCTGACCTCAATGGTTTCATCGCTGAAATACGGGTAATTCTGTGGCCGATGGATCTTGTTGGGCAGCACCTGGTTGGCACTTTGGCCATCCAGCTCAAAGCCGGTCAGGCTATAGCTGCCATAGGGTACGCTGATGCGGTAGAAACCCTGCTGATCGGTGACGGCCCACTGGCTCATGGCGCTGTTGTTCAGCGCCAGACGCAGCCGCAGACCGGCCACCGGCTCGCCATTGGCGTGTGCCTGGCCGACGATCTCACCCGGCCCGGCCGCCAGAAGCTGATTTCTGCCGCTGAAGTTTCCGCTATAGATCCCGGTGCTTCCCAGAAAGCCCCGTGTCTCTTGTAGTGGCGGAAGGCTGTCCAGGGTGGTGATCTCGGGGGAATGGATTGGATAGGCCGATGTCCCGGTTGAGAACGAGAATTGCCGATTGGCGGTGTACCAGAACACGGCCGCGATGATGGCCACAAAGGCCAGCGAGAAACCGGCCCCAAAAACCAGTCCTTCCAGAAAGCGCTTGAACATCGTGTCTCCCTCACTTTTGGCACCAGGATGTTGTGTGGACTATAACATCATTCATTATTTCCCATCATATTTGCCGGTGATTTCCTATGGCTTTCGCAAGGTCCCCCGGTATTGGTTATGCTGGGCTGATTAACAAACAGTGAGGTGACCATGGACACATTCCTGCAAGCCGCCATCGACGAGGCGAAGAAGGGGGCCGCCGAGGGGGGTATTCCGATTGGTTCGGTGCTGGTGATCGATGGGGAGATCGTTGGGCGTGGGCATAACCGCCGGGTGCAGCAGGGCAGTGCGATCCTGCATGCGGAGATGGATTGCCTGGAGAGCGCTGGACGGCTGAGCGCAGCGGATTACCAACGTGCCACGCTGTATTCCACCCTGTCGCCCTGTGATATGTGCAGCGGGGCGGCGCTGTTGTACGGCATTCCGCGTGTGGTGGTGGGCGAGAACCACACCTTTCAGGGGCCGGAAGACTATCTGCGTTCGCGTGGGGTGGAGTTGACGGTGGTGGACGACCCTGAGTGCCGTGCCCTGATGGAGCGGTTTATCGCTGAGCAGCCGGTGTTGTGGAACGAGGATATCGGCGTGTGAGTGTGTTGTCCGGTTAGGCCTTGATGCCATACAGGGCCAGGGCCTCCAGGCAGCGCTTGCGCTGGGCGGGGCCGTGGGCCGGGGGGATCTCCCGATCGGGCAGGATCAGGCCGTAACCCAGGCCCTGGCTGTCGGCCTCCAATACCCAGCGTGCCAGCGCCGAGAGGCGCTGCTCTTGCTCGGGTCGACCGGTCTGTTCCCAGTGCAGCCAAAGGGCGCTGCTGCTGCCGCCGGAGAACTGTTTGGTGACCATGCCCTGGCCACGGGCCAGTGCCTTCCAGTGCACATGGCGCATGGAGTCGCCTTCGTGGTAGTTGCGCAGGGAGTCGAAATCTTCGCTTCCACGCCCGCCGAGGCCCTCACTACCAAAGGCCTGTTGCTGTTGCGGGGGTAGCTCGCGTGGCCCTTCCGGTTTGGGGTAGACCAGGAGTTGCTGGGCCGGGTGCAGGTAGCTCCAGGCACGAAACAACCCCAGTGGGTAGAGGCTGGAAAGTACCAGCCTGCCGGGGCGAAGCAGGCCGCGTTTTTTGCTGGGAACGCTCAGTTGCAGCCAGTGGGCATCACTGGCAGCCACATCCGAATGGGCCACCTCGCCTTGGCGTTCGATCCGCAGCGCATAGCGGGCGCGGGCCTGGGGGTTTTCCAGTTGTAGTGGAAAGGCGGCGCGTTCCCCGGCAAACACCGCACCGGGTTGGCCAAAGTGCACCACCAGGCCGTGCAGATTGCGGTAGCTGTGCAGGATGGAGACGATGGCCAGCGAGGTAAGCAGGAAGGTGAGCAGATAGGCCAGGCCGTTCTGGTAGTTGATCGCCCCGATCAGCATCGCCAGCAGCACCCCGACAAACATCAAGCCGTGCCGGGTGGGGAGGATGTAGATCCGCCGCCGGGTGAGGGTGACCGGGCCGGGCTCCGGGGTAGGACGGCGCCAGCGTTGCCAAGGTTTTCCCATCAGGGGATGGCCACCCGCGAGAACGGTGCCACCACCGCCTCGGCGCTGGTGCGCGCCTGTTCATCGGCCAGTTGCAGGCGGTGGGCCGCCACGTGGGGCAGTATGGTTTGTACGTCTTCGGGCAAGACGTGGTCGCGCCCCTCCAGAAGTGCCCAGGCACGGGCGGCACTCAGCAATGCCAGCCCGGCACGGGGCGAGAGGCCGCCGAGAAAGTCTGGCGCCTCGCGGGAGAAGTCGAGCAGGGATTGCACGTAGTCGATCAGCGCATCGGAGGCGTGTACCTTGCGCACCTGTTGTTGCAGACGCTGCAACTCGGCCGGATTGATCATCGGCTCGATACGGGCAAGCATCTCGCGTCGATCCTCGCCCGCCAGCAGGGCGCGCTCGGCCTTGCGATCCGGATAACCCAGTGAGAGCACCATCAGGAAGCGATCAAGCTGAGATTCGGGCAGCGGGAAGGTGCCGATCTGGTGGGAGGGGTTCTGGGTGGCAATCACGAAGAAGGGTTCGGGCAAGGGGTGGGTCTCCCCCTCAATGCTCACCTGCTGCTCCTCCATCGCCTCCAGCAGGGCGCTTTGGGTCTTGGGGGTGGCGCGATTCACCTCGTCGGCCAGCAATACCTGGGTAAACACCGGCCCGGGATGGAAACGGAAGTTGCCGCTGTCGCGCTCGAAGACTGACACCCCGAGGATATCGGCGGGGAGCATATCCGATGTGAACTGCACCCGCTGAAACTCCAAACCCAGCGTGCGCGCCAGTACATGGGACAGGGTGGTCTTGCCCACTCCGGGCAGATCTTCGAGCAGTAGGTGGCCACGGGCCAACAGGCAGGCCAGTGAGAGGCGGATCGCCTGCTCCTTGCCTAGGATGAGCTGGCCGGTCTGATCGATGACCTTTTGCAATGCATCATGCATGAGTGCTGTATCCTTATCCGGACTGGCTATAATCGTATGAAACAACCGCCCCGGTTGGCGGTCGATCGCTATGCGCGCTTGCCAAGAGGGCAGCGACGGGCCACCATTCTATCTCATACACCCTCAAGGACTGCAATCGCACCGATGCGTTCCCCGTCACAATACCTCCTGTTGCTGCTACTCGGTCTGCTGCTGTGTGGCCCGCTGATGGCCGAGCAGCCACGCAGTATTCGGGTAACCATCGACGGGGTGGAGGGGCCGCTGCGCGAGACCCTGCGCAACGACCTTTCCCTCAGCCACCTGGAAAACGACCGCTACCCGGCCCAAACCGACTTCCTTTTTCGCCGCAGCGAGCGGGAACTGACCGATGCCCTGCGCGCCCACGGCTACTACGAGGCGGCGATCGACAGCCAATTGCAACGCAGCGACCACGAGGCCCTGGCGCAGTACCAGATCCGTCTGGGCGAGCCGGTGATGATCGCGGCGGTGAACATACACATCAGCGGCGACGGTGCCCAAGAGCGTGCCTGGCGCCAGTACCGGCAGTTCGACCTGCCGCTGCGCGTCGGCCAACGCCTGCGCCATGCCGACTACGAACGCACCATTAGCGATCTGCAAAACATCGCCATCAACCACGGCTATCTGGACGCCCGCTACACCCAGCGGCGCTTTGAGGTCTCCCCCGAGAAGGGTGAGGCGAGCGTCCACATCGAGCTGGACACCGGCGAACCCTACCTGTTCGGCGAGATCAGCTTCGATGAACACACCCAGATCGAACAAAAATTTCTGCATCGCTTCGTGGAGTTCGCCCCCGGCGAGCGCTTCACCAACGCCCAACTGGCCGAGCTGCAACAGACCCTGATCAGCAGTCGCTACTTCTCCCTGGTACGCTACGAACCGCGCTTCACCGAACAGGAGGAGCGACGCATCCCGGTGCACGTCCAACTGGAAGACAACCTGCCCCACCGCTACCGGGTAGGGCTAGGGGTCGGCAGCGACACTGGTGCCAGGCTGCTGTTTGGCTTCGAGAACCGTCTGCTCAACAAGGACGGCCATCGCTATGAATTTGATGGCATCTTCGGCCAGCGGGCCCAATCAGCGCTGTTTAACTACAGTATCCCCGGTCGCCGCCCGGCACGGCAGAAGTGGAACCTGCGCACCGGCTGGGAGGCAAGCCAGTCCGCCTCGCTGGAGCGCAGCCGTACCACCATCATGCCCGAATACTCCCACCTGACCCGCAACGACTGGCTGCTGGCACCCTACATCTCCCTGGAGCGCGAAAACTTCACCTACCGCGACCAGGAACAACAGACCACACAACTGCTGCTGAGCGGGATCGGGATCCAAAAGCGCGTGCTCAACCAAAGCGCTTATCCCTCCAAAGGCTATCGCCACAATATCGCGCTGCGCATCTCCCAGCGCGGGCTGATCTCCGACAGCGAATTCACCCAGCTGGAACTGGCCAGCAAGGGGATCATCAGCCCCGTGGACAGCTGGCGTCTGATCGCCCGTGGCAAGGTCGCCACCACCTTTTCCGACGATCTGGAAGCGCTGCCCGCCAGCTATCGCTATCTGCTCGGTGGCGAGACCCTGCGCGGCTATGCCTACGAATCCATCGGCCTGCTCAACGACGCCAACGAACTGACCGGTGCCAAGCATATGGCGCTGGCCTCGTTGGAGACCGACTACCGCTTCACCCGCTGGTTCGGGCTGGCCGCCTTTACCGACGTCGGCCAAGTCTTCGACCAGGACTACCATAGCGAGCTAAAGGTCGGCAGCGGCATCGGTCTGCGCGGCTTCACCCCGGTGGGGGTGGTGCGCCTCGACGCCGCCTGGGCCATCAGTGAAGACGACGCCCCGCTACGCATCCACTTCTCCCTGGGGCTGGACCTATGAAGTGGCTACTGCGCAGCCTGAAGATCCTCGGGCTCACCGTACTGGGCCTGGTACTCACCTTCGCCCTGGCGATCACCCTGTTCTTCAGCCAGCCCAAGCTACACCTCTGGCTGTTCAGCCAACTGGATAACTGGACCGACGGACTGGTGAGCGTGGAGCGCAGCGAGGGCCACATCTTCGAAAGCATTCAGCTCTACAATGTTGCCGTGCGCCATCCCGCGCTGGAGCTGGACATCGACCATCTCGACTGGCGACTGGATCTCTTCAAGCTGTGGTATGGCCGCCTCACCTTTGAGCACATCCACCTGGGGCGGCTCGATCTCACCCTCCTCCCCCAACCGGATAGCGAGCCTGTGCCCCCCAACCCGGAGCCCTTCGCCCCGCTGCTGGCGATCCCACTGCTGATCGAGCTGGAGTCGCTGCGCGCCAGCCAGATCCACATCCATCAGGGCGAACAGCAACACCTGATCGAGGGGCTCGATACCGCCCTTGCCTGGCAACTACGCCGACTGGTGCTCAAACACCTGCGCCTGCAATACGACGGCCACCAGTTGGCCCTGCGCGGTCACACCCGCATCCACGACGCCAGCCACTTCTCCGGCCAACTGGCCCTGGAGTTAGACTCGGCCACCCTGCCCGCCACCGCCCTCACCACCCGCTGGCAAGGCAGCCTGCAGGCACTGGCCATCGAGCTGGACAGCGAGCAGCCCCTGCAGCTGCGCTCACAGCATCAGCTGCAACTGCCCGCCGATGGCCCGCTGCAACTGCACAGCCGCTGGCAACAACTGCACTACCCGCTCAGCCCAGAGTGGGCGCTTACCAGCCCCGCCGGGGAGCTGGAACTTACGCTGGCAGAGCAACTGCAACTGGACGGCCAGCTTGACTGGCAACTGGGCGAGCTGCCAACCATCGCCCAAACCCTGTCGCTGCATTTCGACCTGCAGGACCACCTCCAGCTGGAGACCCAAAGCACCCTCCCCGACGGCGGTCAGCTACAAGTAACCAGCGACGTGCTCCTCGCCGCACAGCAGCTACGCGCCAGCATTACGGGCGATCTGGCACTCGATAGCCTGCTGCCCGACCCTCAGCTCCACTACCGTGGCCAAATGCAACTGGCGGTGGATGGCTTCGAGCAGCCCACGGTGGAGCTGGATCTGCACCACACCGAGATCACCCTGCCCGAGTACCACGCCCGCCTGGATGGTCGCCTTTGGCTCAAGGCCAGCGAATTGCTCGGCGAGGCGGCCCGCCCGCGCCTACAGCTCGAAGCCGACGGGCTCAACCTCCACCAGGGTGAACACCACGCCCGTATCGACGGCCCGCTGCAACTGCAACTGCTGGACCCCGACAGCCAGCGCATCCAACTACACACCGAGACCCTGCAGATCGCCTGGCTTGGCCGCCTGGCCCGGCTACAGCTTGATCTACAGGCCGACCCCAGCCCCAACATCGAGATCAAACAGCTCCAACTGGCGCTGGGCGACAACCGCCTCCAGCTCAGTGGCCGCTACGGCGAACAGGCCCAACTACAGCTCAACGCCGAGCTCAACCGCCTCGACCAACTGCTGCCCGAGCTGGCCGGGCGGCTGCGCCTGGACGCCCAGCTACGCGGTCCACTGGAGGCGATCCAGGCCCGTTACTGGCTACAGGGGGAAGGGCTGGGCTATCAGCAGTGGCAACTGGCCTTGCTCCACCTCAACGGCGAGACCCCGCTGGAACAACCCTGGCAAGGCCCATTGGAACTGAGCCTGACGGATCTGCGCAGCCAACAGACAACCCTGCTACAACAGCTACAACTGCGCCGCCAGCACAGCGCCGGGCAGATGCATACCACCCTGGAGCTCACCCACCCCGAGGCCCAGTTGCAACTGGCGCTGCAGGATCGCCACCAAGGCCTGGATCAACTCGACCTCCAGCTGGTGCAACTGACACTGGACAGCCCCTACACCGGCCCCTGGCAACTGGATAAGCCCACTCGCCTGCAGTGGCTGGGTGGCCATCAGCTGCGCAGCACCCCGCTGTGTCTGCTGGCAGAACAGGGCGAAGATGCCCGACTCTGCCTACGCGCCGATGCCGAGGCGATCCACTGGAACTGGCAGGCACTGCCCCTGTTCGACTGGCTCACCCCCCTACTGCCCGAGGGCATCGAACTGGCCGGCCTGCTGCATGGTGATGGCCAACTGCAACTGGGCGAGAACCCCGGCCAGGACTGGCAGCTCCAACAACGCCTGGGCATCACGCGCATCGACCTGCTGGCCGAGCAGTTGGGTTATCGCCTCCCCCTGGCGGTGGACGACTGGACCCTGCAACTACAGGCCGACGCGGCCCAGGCCCGCATCGACTCCAGCGCCCTGCTCAACCGCAGTGGCCGCTTCGAGCTCCAGCTCGCCCTCGACAACCACCACGACGACTGGCAACAGGCCGCCCTGGCCGGACGCCTGCGCGCCGAACTGGATGCACTGGAACTGCCCGAAGATCTGCTCAGCCTGATCGAACTCAAGCAACACCGTATCGCCCTGCACAGCCGCCTGAGCGGCACCCTCACCGCACCACAACACGACAGCGGCGCCGAGCTGGAACTGCTCGTCGACCTGCCGATCCTCGGCCTGCACGAACAACACCTGCGACTCGATGCCCGCCTCGACAGCGACAGCATCCTCGCCGAGGGTAGCCTGAGCCAACCCCAGCAACGCGCCCTGCAGTTCAACGCCCGCGTCGACGGCCTGGCAGCAGGCCAGACCGATGCACTACTGCACCTGCAAAGCGACGACATACAGCTCATCGACAGCCCCTTTGCCAGCCTGCGCAGCACCGCCAACATCCAGCTCAAACTGCACGACAACGAGCTGCACATCGGCGGCAACACCCATCTGCACCACAGCCGCATCGACCTGCAACGGATCCCGCTGCAAGAACGTACCAAAACCAGCCGCGATGAGGTCATCATCGACCTGGAAGGACAGCCCGTCCCGGTGGATCAGGATGGCCCGGCGGTCTTCCTCAACCTGGCGGTGAGCTTTGGCGAGGAGGTGCAGATCCTGCTGCGCGACGTGGAGGCCTGGCTCGGTGGTGGGCTGGCCCTGCGCCAAAGCCCCGGCGAAGACATGCGCGGCACCGGCCAGGTGTCGCTGGATCGCGGCCACATCCAGCTCGATCCGCGCAACCGCATCCAGATCGATCGCTCCACCTTTACCTTCACCGGCCTGCTAGGTAACCCGACGCTGGACGTACTGCTCTCACGCCGGGTCGAGCATATCCAGACCTACCTCAACGTCACCGGCACCGCCACCTCGCCCCAGTTCGTGTTCTACTCCACCCCCAGCCTGTCCCAGGGGAATATCATCAACCTCATGATCTTTGGCCGCGCGGTGGACGTGGATCGCGAGCCGAACTACGAATCACAGCTACTCTCCGCGCTCTACAAGCTGGGGCTCTCCGGCAATACCCCGGTACTCAGCCAGATCACCACCAGCCTGGGGATCCACGATGTCTACTTCGACATCCAGGACGAACAATCCAGCAACCTGATCCTCGGCCGCGCCCTCACCGACCGCCTCTACATCCGCTATGCCATGGGGCTGAGCGATCGCCAAACCAACGCCGTACAAATGTTTTACCAGCTGAGCCGCCGCTGGGTGCTGGAAACCCTGAGCGGGGACGACCAACAATCGGTAGACATCATCTGGACCCACGAGCGCT
>SLDE01000056.1 GCA_007125455.1 Ectothiorhodospiraceae bacterium | reverse complement strand
TCCACGACACCCTCCCCCCCTCCTTCGATCCGGTGTACTTCACAGCCAATGTGGGTGATGTGATCGGCAAAGGCAGCCCCTAAAGGGGCGATCAGAATAATTAGAAGTGCCCATAAGTTCTTTAACAAATACTAATTATTTCAAAGATATATACCCCCGTCACAGATTGCGCTAATATCGGCAGGTATTCGCATTATATTGGATCTTGCCACGGAGAAGGGGGAAGCATGGTTAGCCTGAAACCGGCAGAGTATCTTGGCTATCGAACTGTTTTGTTGGCGTGCTGTGGGCTGTGGGCATTAAGCACAGCAACGGTATCTGCCAGCTATTTGGACGAGATCGAACAGGAGGCACTGCGTGGCGACGCCTCTCAGAATATACCACTGAGTCAAACACGCGCCACCTACAGCCCCTCGTCCGAGACGGTCCAAGCAGGGCTGGATCAGGGGGGATTCGAGAGGGTGCTACAAAACAACTATTACGGCAGCTTCCTCTTTTACTCACGCCTAAGCGATCCAGACAAGAACGCGGTGTATGATGAATACAAAAAAAACAACGATATAGATCATCTTCGTGACCTCATCCGAGCCAAGATGAAATAGGAGACTACCCACATGAAACCCGCCGTATTACTGCTCTCCTTGCTGGGGGCGGTCGCATTCAGCACATCCACGCAAGCCGTCGAGGTGAAACTCAGCCCAGACCGGGAATACCTGGATATGGAGACCTCACGGGGAGCGATACGCATCGAACGGATCCAGGATCAGGACCACGAAGTCGATCCGATCTGGGCGAAGACCTCGCGTCGCTGCCCGCCCTTTTGCCCACAGCCACTGTACGCCGATGATGGTGTCACCACCGTTGGTGAGATCGAGCTGTTTGAGTTCATCGAGAACAAGGTCAATACCGGCAAGGGGATCATGATCGACTCACGCGTTCCTGCCTGGTATCAGCGCGGCACCATTCCAGGGTCGATCAATATCCCCTTCACCGAGTTTGAGCGCCGCCCCACCGACCCGGCACTGGACGAAGTGATGGCGATGATCGGCGCCAAACGCCGCAACAATGTGGGGTTCTTTGAACAAAACCTCGATCGTGCCCGACGCAGCATGGGGGCGAATCTGCAGCGCACAGGCTTTTGGGACTTCAGCGAGAGCCCGGATCTGCTGTTGTGGTGTAACGGCCCCTGGTGTGGTCAGTCACCACGGGCCATCCGCTCCCTGGTCGAGCTAGGCTTCCCCAAGGAAAAGCTCTATAACTACCGTGGCGGGATGCAGATGTGGCAGTTGTTCGGGCTGACCATTGAGGTTCCAGAGGAACAATAATCCAAGCCGGTGTAACGGCAGGAGGATCCTGCCGTTACCCGGTCAAACGTAATTCTTGCGGTTATGCCGCCCACCCGGGCTCTTCTTCTGGGTGATCACCCCCTTGATCGCTTCAGGGCCGTCGATCTGCTCAGAAACATAGGCGGGGTTGAGCGGTGTAAGATACCAGCGCTCTTTGATCACGCGCAGTTGGCGAAAGATATATTCGTCCTTGTGCTGAGCGATCACATAGGAGCCATCACGGTAGTTACTGCCAGGCTCGATAACCACCACATCCCCCTCCTTGAACTCCGGTTCCATGCTATCACCCAGCACCATTAGCACGTAGGGCTCTTTGTCCTCGCAGCCTGGGCCATTGGAAGTAGCTTCACCGGATTTAAGCTGCTCAACCGAGATTTTGGTTTCCATAAGTCATCCTGCCATTGATTAAAACACTAGGAGCAAACCTTTTGAGCAGAGCGGACAAAGGGACGAGCCCGAATATTTCATAAATTCACGCGCCCTCGCTAGTCTCTTGCCTGCCCAGCACATTTCCTTACGGACTCCATCCCTGGAGTCCGCCCTACGGGCCAGCCTTCGGCTGTTCCAATCCGCTCCCGGCGGATTGGTCAGTCGGGTGTATGAATAACCACACCGCTCCCTCAGAAAATGCACTGGACCAGCAATATCCTGCGCGATTTTGCACAGGAAGTGCTTATGCAGCGTAGCCCATGGATGGGCGAGAGCTGCCATCGCGTGAATTCATAAAACATTCGGGCTAGAATGGCCCACTTTGTCGAGCAAGCTGTCAAAGGTAGCGCAATGAAACACTTTACCGATCTAATCGCCTCCGCACTGAACGATGTGGACGAAATCTTTCCCTGGGATTTGAGCGAAAAACTGGCACAGGGTGAAGATCCCATCCTGCTCGATATTCGCGAACCCTACGAGTTCGATGCCCTGCACATCAAGGGTTCGCTCCATGTCCCCCGCGGCCTGCTGGAGTCTGCCTGCGACTGGGACTACGACGATACCGTACCCGAACTGGCCCAAGGGCGTGAACGCCCGGTGGTGGTGATCTGCCGCTCCGGCAACCGTAGCGTCCTCGCTGCACAGACCATGCAACAGATGGGCTTTAAAAACGTGGTCTCGCTCAAAACCGGGATCCGTGGCTGGAACGACTTTGAACAGCCCCTCTACGATGCCAACGGCAACCAGGTGGATATCGACGATGCCGACGAAATCCTCGCCAGCCGGGTACGCCCCGACCAACAGCGCCCGCAGTAAGTGACAAGGGGCAAGTGACAAGTCGCAAGGGGGGACAACGCCCTTGCAACTTGCCCCCTTGTTCCTTGCCGCTGCCTTACTCCCCTCGGGCGATCATCGCCTCGGAGCGGAACCAGTTGAGCTTGTCGTGCAGCTTGACCACGTTGCCGACGATGATCAATGTCGGCGGCTTGATCTCCTCACTGGCGATCCGCTCGGGCATATCCCCCAGGGTGCCGGTAAAGACCCGTTGGCGTGGCGTAGTCGCCTGCTGTACCAGCGCGATGGGCAAATCGGCAGGCAGACCATGTTCCATCAGTTTTTCGCAGATCACCGGCAAGCCCTTTAGGCCCATGTAAAACACGATGGTCTGCTGTGGCTGGGCTAGGCCCTTCCAGTTGAGGTTCATCGAGCCATCCTTGAGGTGGCCGGTAACGAACACCACCGACTGGGAGAAGTCGCGGTGGGTCAGCGGGATCCCGGCGTAGGCCGAACTGCCCAGCGCAGCGGTGATCCCCGGCACTACCTGGAAGTTCACCCCGTTGGCAGTGAGCGTTTCGATCTCTTCGCCACCACGCCCGAATACGAAGGGATCCCCCCCCTTGAGGCGGCAGACACGCTTGCCTTCTTTGGCCAGATCCACCAACAGCTGGTTGATCTGATCCTGCGGCACCGAATGGTTGTCCCGCTCCTTGCCGACATAGATACGGTGCGCATCGCGGCGGGTCAGTTCCAATACCTCTTTGGAGATCAGCCGGTCATGGACGATCACATCCGCCTGCTGCATCAAACGCAGGGCACGGAAGGTGAGCAGATCCGGATCACCCGGCCCGCCGCCAATCAGATAGACCTCCCCTGCCGGCCCGGTATCGGCCTGTGCCAGGGATTCCTCCAGCGCCTGTTCGGCATCCTTTTGGTGGCCGGAGAAGACCATCTCGGCAATGCGCCCCTGCAACACATCTTCCCAGAACTTTCGACGGGCATTGACGTTGTCGAAACGCGCCTTTACCCGATCCCGGAAACTCTCAACCAGGGTCGCCAATCGGCCATAGGCCGCCGGGATGGCCGCCTCCAGACGGGCGCGCAGCAAACGCGCCAGCACCGGCGAGGAACCACCGGTGGAGACCGCGATCTGTACCGGTGAGCGATCGATGATAGAGGGCACGATAAAACTGCATAGCTGTGGGTTGTCCACCACGTTCACCGGTAACTGACGCGCATTGGCCAGCTCAGAGACCTGGCGATTGACCGCCGCGTTGTCGGTGGCGGCGATCACCAGGGCAACCCCGTCCAGGTCACCCTCCTCAAACTCGCCCTGGCGATAATCGATCCGCCCCTCACGTTGCATCTCCTGCAGGGGGCTGATCAGTGCCGGGCTGACCACGCGCAGACTGGCCCCGGCCTGTTCCAGCAACACCGCCTTGCGTGCCGCCACTTCACCACCGCCAACGATCAGACCCTGGCGGCCACGAAGATTCATGAATATGGGTAAAAATTCCATCGCACTCGTACACTCGTTCAATCAGATGGGCAAAAGAGCCGCACAGTTTAACCGCTATACGACCAATAACCCAGTAAATCCTGGTGGTTCGCAACCGACTTCGTCGGCAACTGGTATCTATATGGGGACAGGATGGGGGCAAACAAGCAACCGGCCAGCAGCGCTGAGGAACTTGGGTATAGGCATCTACTCGCCCCCAGCATGCGTTTTGTGATCGTTTCGGGGTGAACGGGGGCAAAAGCTACGTGGTGCGGGGTACGAGGGTTCCTCGTGAACCCATGGCCCTGCCCAGGCACCGAATGACCTGCCATCTCTTGCAAAAAAACCACTGCACGAGAGCGTGAACCAGGACGCAAATCCACCCAGTAAACAGATGTTAAAATATGAATACATTCTACTATTCTTAATAATAACTATGGTATGGCTATGAGACAAACGCTCACTCTTTCCCTGGTGCTATTCTCACTCCTCCTGAGCGCTGCCCAGGCCGATGATAGCTTTCCGCTTCGCCCGCTGTTCCCTGGAGTGACTACCATCGAGCTGAACACCCTTCACGAACAGCGCGACAATATGCTCATCGTTGATGTGCGCTCCGACTACGAGTACCAAACCCTGCATATCAAGGGGGCACTACACATCCCGGCAGATGAGTCTGAGTTCATTGAAAACCTGCGCGATCTTCGCGAAAACGACTCACGAACCCTGGTGTTTTACTGTAACGGCCATAGCTGCCGAAAATCCTATGAGGCATCGGTACGCGCCAATCAGGCCGGGATCCATAACCACCTCACCTTCGACGCGGGGGTATTCGATTGGGCCAAAGCCTATCCGCAAGAGGCGGTCCTCCTCGGGCAGGCCTTGAGCGACGGTTCGCGTCTGATCGGGCAGGAGAAACAGCAACAACACATGCTTGAACCCGAAGCCTTCGCCACCCGAGCCCGCCATCGTGACAGCATTGTGCTGGATATCCGTGATAACTCGCAAAAGGATGGCATCAACCTCTTCCCGATGCGTCAGCACTCCGTAGCGCTCGACAACGAGCGTTTGGCAAGCTTTGTGCACCAGGCAAAAAACGAAGGTAAAACCCTGCTGATCTACGATGCAGTTGGTCGTCAGGTGAGCTGGTTGCAGTACTTCCTGGAGGCGGAAGGGCTGAAGGATTACTACTTCATGCGCGGCGGAGCCAGAGAGTTTCTGGCGTTTCGCTAGCCCCAGGAATGCGTGGGGAGACACCGCCAGGATGCCCCCCCACTACTACTCAGACGGCGGGTTGCAGTCGTTCCAGCCCCCCCATCCAGGGGCGTAGGGCCTCCGGGATCACCACCGAGCCATCGGCCTGCTGGTAGTTCTCCAGGATCGCCACCAGGGTACGCCCCACCGCCAGCCCGGAACCGTTGATGGTGTGTACCAGCTCGGGTTTGCGGGTCTCGGGGTTGCGCCAGCGCGCCTGCATACGACGGGCCTGAAAGTCACGGAAGTTGGAACAGGAAGAGATCTCGCGGTATTTGCCCTGCCCCGGTAACCAGACCTCAAGATCGTAGGTCTTGCAGGCCGAGAAGCCCATGTCTCCGGTACACAGCAGCATGGTGCGATAAGGTAGCCCCAGACGTTGCAGGATGGTCTCGGCGTGGCCAGTCAGTGCCTCCAGGGTGGCATCCGATGCCGACGGCTGGACGATCTGTACCAACTCGACCTTCTCGAACTGGTGCTGGCGGATCATCCCACGGGTGTCCTTGCCGTAGGAGCCGGCCTCGCTGCGAAAACAGGGGGTATGCGCGGTAAAGCGCAACGGCAGTTGCTCCGCCTCAATGATCCGCTCACGCACCATGTTGGTCACCGGCACCTCGGCGGTGGGGATCAGGTAATAGTCCTGTTCGCCATTGAGTGCGAACAGATCCTCCGCGAACTTGGGCAACTGCCCCGTGCCACGCAGCGAGTCGGCATTAACCATGTAGGGCACATAGCTCTCGGTGTAACCGTGCTCGTCGGTGTGGGTATCGAGCATGAACTGGATCAATGCGCGATGCAGACGCGCCAGGGGGCCGGTCATGACGGCAAAACGCGAGCCGGTCAGCTTGGTGGCGGTGTCAAAGTCCAGGCCCAGTGCCTCGCCGATATCAACGTGGTCCTTGGGCTCAAAATCAAATGCGCGGGGCTCGCCCCAACGGCGCAGCTCATGGTTATCCACTTCCCCCTTGCCCTCGGGCACGCTCGCGTCGGGCAGGTTGGGCACCCCCAGCAGGATGGCCTGTAGCTTCCCCTGCAGCTCGCCCAAGCGTGCCTCGGCGCTCTTTAGCTCTTCCCCCAGACTGGCCACCGCATCCAGCAGCGGCTGTGCATCCTCCCCCTTGGCCTTGGCCTGACCAATCGCCTTGGAGCGCTGATTACGTTCCTGTTGCAGGGTCTGGGTGCGCACCTGGATCGCCTTGCGCTCGGTCTCCAGGGCCGAAAGCGCTGCCACATCCAGTGCGAAGCCACGGCGGGCAAGCGCGGCGGCGGTCTGTTCGATGTCATTACGAAATAGCTGAGGGTCGAGCATAGAAGATTCCTGAAGTTGTCTTAAAACAGCCTGTTTAGCTGGCGGGCGAAGTGGTTATCAGCCGCAGGTTAAGGTTAGATATTCACTGTGGCGGTCCAGCTCATCATGTGGCCAGGTTTGATCTCTGCTGCCAGGTGCTCCATGGTCTGTGCCACTTTGTCCGGGTTATCAAAGAACTCCACCACCAGCGGCAGGTTGAGGGAGAGATCCACCAGCTTGCCGGTATGCAATTTTCCATCGTCGCCAAAACCGGCGATGCCACGAAACACCGTCACCCCGCGCAGGTGCTCCCAGTCGTGCAGCCGCTTGAGTAGGTTGTTCAGTTGTGCCTCGCCTTCACTGAGATAGATCCGCACCACGGTCACTTCACTGCTATTCATAACTGCCTCCCGACGATCACCCCGCCCCACACGGCGAGAAGACAAAGTAACACACTCAAGAAGACATTCAGCAAGGCCTTGGCGACCTCTCCCCCTTCAAGCAGGGCAAGTGTCTCCAGTGAGAAAGTAGAAAAGGTGGTAAAGGAGCCCAACAGACCGACCATCAACAGGGCGCGCCATTCAGGGGCGCTGCCACTGCGCTCCACCAGCAGCACAAACAACAGTCCCATCACCAATGAGCCGAACACGTTGATCACCAGGGTGCCGTAGGGAAAGTCCCGCCCGAGTAGCAAATAAACACCGTTGGCCCCCCAAAAGCGCAGTAGGGCACCGAGCGCACCGCCCAAGGCGATCGCGAATAACTGGCTCATGGTTGAACGGGTGTGCTGTACATGGAGCGGCATTCTACCCCATGAGAACCTTTCGGTCATGGGGGTGAGGGCTACATTCCCTCGATCATGCCATAGCGTATCGCCAGTTTGATCAACTCGGCGTCGCTGTTGACCTTGAGTTTGTCATACAAACGATGTCGGTAGGTGCTAACCGTCTTGGGGCTGAGGCAGAGCTTGTCGGAGATCTCATGGGTCTTCTCCCCCTTGAGCACCATCAACATCACCTGCATCTCACGCTGCGAGAGGGCTTCGAATGGCGAAACATCATGGCCGGGTAACAGCGAGAGGGCGAGGGTCTGGGCGATGTCGGTACAGATGTAGCGCCTGCCATGATGAACCTCGCTGATCGCATGAATGATCTCATCGACACTACAGCCCTTGTGCAGATAACCGCTGGCACCCGCCTTGAGCAGGCTGGAGGGAAAGGGATCGTCGGTATGTACGGTCAGGATGATCACCGGCAGTTTTGGGGCCTGACGGCTGAGTTTGCGCGTCGCCTCCAGCCCGCCGATCCCCGGCATGTTGACATCCATCAGCACCACATCGGGGTCATGCGCACGCACGAGTTCCAGGGCCTGTTCACCGCTCTCGGCCTCGCCGACCACGTCGATGTTGTCGGCATCATCCAGCAAGCGCCGAATGCCACTTCGCACCAGTTCGTGATCATCGACCAAGAGCACACGGATCATTTATTGTCCACCTGGGCCGATGCCTCGCTTGTCTCACTGGAGGCATCGGCTGGCGAGGCGCTGGCCTTGCCGGAAGGGTTGGCAAAACGATCATTCAAGCGTTGAACATAACGATCCGTATCCCCCACCAGCTTGTGCAAGGTACGGCGTGTGCCCCGCCACCAGCCGGCTGGCTCACGGCTAAACAGGCTGCGCCAATAGCGCGTACTGCGCATGAATCCACCGCGCAGTTGCTTGGCCTCGTTTTCATCCTGTGCCTGCCCTTCCAGCCAACGCAATACTCCCCTCGCCCGCCAATTGCGTAAACGAAAGTGCAGACCCAGTAATAACACCGCGATAACCATCAGCCCGATACTACCGACGATGGGATGGTTGCCAGGGTTGAGCAAGGATGGCCAGGTGGGTAACCACCCCTCACCAGGGCTGTAGCGAAACAGCAGGGTGAGTACCGTAATCGCCAGTGCCGCGAAAATCACCCCCTCGGCGATCAGGGTCTGTTTCTTCCAGCGCTGCAGGGCCTGCCTCAGCAGGGGGATCAGGCGGTTTTCGATCCGCTTGGCCTGCTTTTCCAGACTGCCAACGATGCGATAGGAGCGCTCCACCTCGACCTGGGCGATGCGCTCATGGATGGCACAAAGATCGGCATCACGCTTGTTCTCAAAGCGCTGACGCAGATTGGCATCCTCGATCGGCACCGACGCCTCGGGGTTGTAGATGGTGTAAAAACGCCCGGCGGTCAGCCCCTTTTGTGCCAGGGCGCGCTGCCAGGCACCGAAAACCTCTTCCGGGTTGTCTTCCCTTGCCGTAGTATCGATCTGATTGAGCACGTAAAGAAACTTGCTGGCGTCCGGACGGCTCAGGCTGCGCGCCACCAGGTGCTCCAGGGTATCCTGCATCGCACCAGGCTCAGGATGGCGGGCGTCGAAAAAGACCAGCACCAGATCCGAGAGATCGATGATATGTTCGGTCAGGCGTAGCGTCGCGGTGCGTTGTGCATCGGCGTCAAAGCCGGGCGAGTCGATGAGGATCTTGCCCTTAAGGGCTTCGGCCGGGCAGGTCTTCAGTTGCAGATAGGAGTCGATACGCGCCCCCTCCCCGCCCGCCACCTTCTCAATCTCGTCACTTATCTGGTAGAAGGGAAAGCGTGGGTCGGCGTCCAGTGCCAGGCCAGGCAGTACGTTCACGTTCTCTTCACGAGAGTGACAAAGCACCGTGAAGCGATCGTCCACCGCCTGATTGCCGGTGGATTGCAGACGCATGCCCAGGTAATGGTTGATAAAGGTGGACTTGCCGGAGGAAAAGGTGCCCAGCACCGAGATCAGGGGCCACCAGGGGATCCGGGTAGCATAGGATTCGTCACGCTCCAGCAGCCCCAGGCGATAGGCCATTCTGTCCAGCTCACGGAAGCTGGCGACCACCTCCAGCAGGGCAGGGTTTTCCCGCTGCAGGTGGGATTCAAGGCTCTTTAGGCGCTGGTTAACCGCCTCGTCTGCTACCGGCATACTCTACTCCCCAGGGCTTGGCCCGTTGGTCTACCATGGCATGAAACTGTTCATCTGTCCGAGCGGGCGCATATTGTGATTCATGGAGCCCATGTGGTGGTTCATCCCATCAGCGCTAGTGGCCATGGCGCGGGTAGAATAGTTCATCTGCTCCATATTGGCGCGAATTGGCTCCAGGTCACCCATCTTGCTGTCCATTGACACCATGGTACTGGAGATCGACTCCATATTGCTGCTGACCACGTCCATATTGGTAGTCATCCGATCAATGCTATGGGTGAGTACCGTGACATTGCGTGCCAGTGATGCAACGTCGTTGGTCAGACTGAAGATCAGATAAAACCCGTAACATGCCAGCACGATGAAGGCGAACATCGCGGGGTAGACCACCATTTCCCAGCGCTTTGCGCTGTTTTCGAAGGTGGTCGCCAGGCGCTTCATATGTTCGTCACCGGCCCCTTGCTCTGAGGGGATACTGGCAGAAGGCTCGCCAGTGAGGTGGGATGGTATGGCCTGTGATTCGTGACTCATGATATTACCCTGAATATTATAGAAGTTATTGCAGCAATGTCGCTGCGATTGACAGGCTCTCCCTCACAGACGCCAACAGGCGCCGGAGAGCCCAGGCTTGCTCAACTAGCTGTCCTCGCGCCGGGTTTCCGGATAGAGGATCCCGGCAAAGCGCTTGAACTCCTTCGCCGCCTTGCTGGATGGTAC
>SLDE01000161.1 GCA_007125455.1 Ectothiorhodospiraceae bacterium | reverse complement strand
CTGTGTCTATCAGTACCATCTGCCCAAGTCATACCAGTACATGCGTAACTGGAACCAGGGCTATCTGCAGTGGGCACAGAAACACAGCCTGACCCGCTACGACGAACCGATCAACATCCACATCTACTCCGAGGTGTTGCAGAAGTTCCGTCTCGCCGCCCAGGGCAAGACCCAGGGCAAGCAGCCGCCCAAGCACCTGCGCAAGCGCGTCGAGGCCTACTTCGACCCACTGCCCTACTACTTCGAGCCGCTGGAATCGCAGTTGTCGGACAAGCACAAGTATCCGCTCAACGCCGTAACCCAGCGCCCGATGGCGATGTACCACAGCTGGGACAGCCAGAATGCCTGGTTGCGCCAGATCCATACCTACAACTTCCTCTACGTGCATCCACAGACCGCACGTGCCGCTGGCATCGAAGACGAAGGCTGGATGTGGGTCGAATCCATGCATGGCAAGGTCCGCTGCCTGTGCCGTTACTCCGAAGCGGTTGAGCCGGGTACCGTGTGGACCTGGAACGCCATCGGCAAGTCCTCAGGGGCGTGGAACCTGGACGGTAACGCCAATGAGTCCAAGCAGGGCTTCCTGCTCAACCACGTGATCAGCGAGGAGCTGCCCGCCCACGATGCTGGCGAGCACATCTCCAACTCCGACCCTGTGACCGGTCAGGCCGGCTGGTACGACGTACGGGTACGCATCTACCCCGCGGCGGAGAACGAGGACAAGTTCACCTCCCCGCAATACGACACCATGCCGCAGAGCCCCGGCACCCCGAAACGCCGTTCGATGCAAAGCTTCTTTGCCGGACTGTTTACCCGTAAGGGAGAATTCTGATGACCCAGCTTGCTCTCGTAATCGACCTGAATGTGTGCGTGGGTTGCCACGCCTGCGTTACCTCCTGCAAACAGTGGAACACCTCCGGCCAGGCCGGTCCGCTGTTTGACGACAGCCCCTACGGCAAGGATCCCACCGGGACCTTCTTCAACCGTGTGCAAACCTATGAGATCGGCAGCTATCCCAACACCGAGACGCTGCACTTTCCCAAGAGCTGCCTGCACTGTGAAGACGCGCCCTGCGTACCGGTGTGCCCCACCGGTGCCAGCCACAAGCGTGAGAAGGACGGCATCGTGCTGGTGGACTATGACAAATGCATCGGCTGTAAATACTGCTCCTGGGCCTGCCCCTACGGCGCGCGCGAATTTGACGAACAGCAGAAGGTGATGAAGAAGTGCACCCTGTGCGTCGATCGCATCTACGACGAGACCCTGGACGAGCGTGACCGCAAGCCCGCCTGTGTGCTGGCCTGCCCCACCTCGGCCCGTCTCTACGGCGACGTACACGACCCGGACTCCGAAGTTTCAACAGCGATCCGTGAGCGCGGTGGCTACCAGCTGATGCCCGAATGGGGCACCAAGCCTGCCAACCACTACCTGCCGCGTCGCAAGACCCAGCTGAACATCCATGAAGACGAACTGACCCGTGTCGACAATCCGCTCAAGAAAGAGGATATCCGGCACGAAACCAGCAAGAACGTCTCGCTGGACGACTGGCTCATGTAAGCGCGTGCCGCGCAGGGGCGAGGTACGGGGTGCAAGATGATGAGCACCCCATCCCGCCCCCCGGATCTCGTACCTCGTAACTCGTACCTGGAGATTTAACTGATGCACCCGACATTTTCGGTCATTTTCCTCACCACCCTGATTGGCGTTGGTCAAGGGCTGTTCCTGGCGCTGTTCACCGAACAGAGCTATTCGGCCGCCAACCTGCTGCCAGCCCAGGACAGCGCGTTCTACGTGAACGGTAGTGTTATCGCACTGTTGTTCATGCTCGCCGGGCTGGTTGCCGCCATCGGCCATCTAGGCAAGCCCAGCTATATGCTCACCCGTGCCTGGCGTGGCGTCACCCAGTGGCGCACCTCCTGGCTCTCCCGTGAGCTGATCCTGATGCCGTTGGTGATGTTCCTGTTCTTCCTCTACATCGTGTTTCACCACTTTGGCATCGAGATCCAGTGGCTGGGTACCGATGCCGTGCCGAACCAGCTGACCCTGGCCCTGGGCACCCTCACCACCGGCGCGGTGTTTGCCCTGTTTATCGCCACCGGCATGATCTACGCCAGCGTGAAGTTCCTGCAGGAATGGGCCTGCTCGCTGACCGTGTTCAACTACATCCTGCTTGGTGGTGCCTCCGGCTTTACCCTGGCCGCCGGCTACTCCGCCTATGCGGCCCCTGAGCTGGTACCGCTGTACGCCACCTGGGCGATCATCATCACCTTCGCGGCACTCATCACCCGCGGCGGTAGCCTGATCCGCAACGCCCGCCTGAAGCACAAGTCCACCATCCAGAGCGCCATCGGTGTGCGCCATCCGCATATCCAGCAAAAGGCAATGGGTATGATGGGCGGCTCCTACAACACCCGCGAATACTTCAACGGTGCCACCGTCAGCTTCCTCAAGTCGGTCAAGTGGATCTTCCTGGTACTGGTATTCCCGGTACCCATGCTGCTGCTGTGGCTGGGTATGGACGGCTCCAAGGGCCTGCTGATGATGGCCTTCGTGATCCAGTTCATCGGCCTGCTGTTTGAGCGCTGGTTCTTCTTTGCCCAGGCCAACCACCCGCAAAACCTGTACTACCAGACGGTATAACCCCACCGATTATCTGGTAACAAGGGCGCTTCGGCGCCCTTTTTTAT
>SLDE01000010.1 GCA_007125455.1 Ectothiorhodospiraceae bacterium | reverse complement strand
GTCCTTCGTGCTTCGCACCCGCCTTCGGCGGTGACGTTTTGCTCCAGGCAAAACGTTCCCGGCAAAATGGTCGCCCGATTTTGTCTTCTCTCGCACTCGCCTGAGCGACAACAACAGCCTGCTAGAAGTCGTATGTCAGCGAGGTTTTGTAGGTGACATCGCTCTTGTGGACACCTTCGGGTGGCTGGTTGTCGTAGCGGTAGTCGGCGCTGACCATCAAGGCAAAGCGTGTGTTGATTCGCACCTTGGCATGGAGCTGTTGCTGGAAGCGGTAGTCCTTGCTGTCGTCCAGTGAGGGCTGATACTGGGTGTGACTGCCCAGTACGGTGCTGGGAGAGAGTTGCCAGTTCATGTTGAGGTAGCTGTTGGCGCGGTTCATGGTCTCTTTTTCGCTGCCATCCCCGACGTCGGTGGTCTTTTGGTAGCTGCGGTAGAGGCCGATACCAAAGTAGGCGTTGCCCCTGTCTTCCTGTTTATAGAGGGTGAAACGGGCACCGCCGCCGAGCATGCGCAGGTAGTCGATGCGGGCGAAGGTGTTGGTTTCTTGCTGTGCGTAAACCTCTCCGGCGCTGCGGTCCGAGAACTGACGGATGTGGCGGGCGTGGATGAAGGTGCGATCGGCATTCTTCTCGCCATCGGCCTTGCCGTAGCTGCCCTCCAGCACAACGAAGCTGGTGGACGGTGCCTGGTGCCACTGCAGACGGGTGCCCAGGCTGTAGTCCTCGCGTTCGACATTGCCCCGATCCATGCGCATCGACAGTGCGGCATTACCACTAAAGCCTTCCTTGGGGGCGGCGGTACTCAGGCTCTCCAGGCTGATCTGGGCCTGGGCGCCACCGGCGAGCAGCGACAGGGAGAGGGGCAGATAGAGGTATTTCTTGGCTTGCATGAAAACTCCTTAGCTGTTTTCGCCACGGGAGACCAGGCGCAGCACCCAGTCGAGGGCGCGGGTAGGCAGCAGGCGTCGCAGGGTGGCGAAGAGGTGGGTGGGAAAGGTGACGTAGTAGCGGGCTCTGGGACGGGGTGACTCCAGGGCGTGGATCACCTTCTCAAGTACTGCCTCGGGGGGCAGGGTGAAGGGGGCGGCAGGCCCCGGCTTGGTCAGGCGCTGCTCCATGCGTTGGTAGCTGTCGCGAAATACACTGTGGTCCTTGTCGATATGGCGCTGGTACATGATGTAGCCGTTGGCGCGAAAACGGCTGGTGATCGGCCCCGGCTCGATGAGGGAGACGTGGATCCCGCTGCCGTGCAGCTCCAGGCGCAGGGTGTCGCTGAGCCCTTCCAGGGCGTATTTACTGCTGTTGTAGGCACCGCGAAAGGGTAGCGCGATCAGCCCCAGCACCGAGCTGTTCTGGATGATCCGACCGTGGCCCTGGCGGCGCATGATGGGAAGCACGCGACAGGTCAGCTCGTGGGTGCCGAACAGATTGGTTTCGAACTGTTCGCGCAAGACCTCACGGCTGAGGTCTTCCACCGCGCCGGGCTGGCCATAGGCGGCGTTGTTGAATAGTGCATCCAGTCGGCCGCCGGTGTGGGCGAGGGTGGCCTCCAGCGCGCTGGCGATGGAGTGGGAGTCGGCCAGGTCCAATTGCACGGCGGTAAAGCCCTGGGACGCAAGCTGTGCCACATCCTCCGCCTTGCGTGCACTGGTAATCACCTGATGGCCGCGGGCACGCAATCCCTGCGCCACGCACAGGCCGATCCCCGATGAACAACCGGTGATCAGGATGGCATGTGGCTCGGTTAGGGGTTTGGCTGGCATGGGCGTAAGGTTAACACTCCATGCGCCGGGGAGAAAGCATGGTCTGGCGTTGTTGAGTTAGGCAAGTGGCTGTATATAAAGCAAAATGTTATGCGCGCGGGTGTTGGCGCTATCAGCCGAGTAGGTCTTCGGCGAACTGCTGCTGGATCTCTTCCACCTCACTTTGGCCATCGAGCAGGGCCTGTACGCAGTCTTTATCCAGCGTCACTCCGGCCATCTCATCCAGGGCTGAGAAGGCTTCGGCATTGCTCCAGGCATGTTTGTATGGGCGCGCGCTGGTCAGGGCGTCGAAGATATCGGCGACCGCGATGATGCGCGCCTCGATGGGGATCGCATCGCCCTTGAGGCCGTGGGGATAGCCGCTGCCGTCCACTGCCTCGTGGTGGTAATGGGCGATATTGGCTAGCAGTTCGCTGTTTTGCAGCTTGGTAACGCCAAAGTGGTTGAGCATCCCTTCGATCATCTCGTGCCCCTTGCTGGTATGGGTCTTCATCACCTCGAACTCCTCTTGATCCAGTTTGGCCGGTTTGAACAGGATGGTGTCGGGGATGGCGATCTTGCCCAGGTCGTGCAGTGGCGAGAACATGAAGATGTGTTCGATGTACTCGTCGGAGAAGCCGTATTGGGGGGCCAGCCTTTGCGCGATCAGCCGCGCATAGCGTGACATGCGATCCAGATGGCTGCCGGTCTCGTTGTCTCGGTGGTGGGTCAGCTCACAGGCGGTACGGATCGCCGCCTGTAGGGTGCGGTACTGGGAGAGTTCTTGCATCACGGTGAGCGAGAGCAGGTGGCCGAACAGATCCAGGTAGTGCAATACCTCGTGATCGAACACATCAGGCTGGTCGGCATTGAAGAACACGAAGCCGAAGAAGTCTCCCTTGTGGTACATCGGCATGGTGTAGCTGGCCGCATAGCCCTGCGAGAGGATGCGCTGGCTGTGGGTTTGCGAGCTGTCGGCGAAGATGCGCAGGTCATTGACCACCCGTGGCCGCCCGGACTTTACGATAGTATTGAGCGAATGGGCCAGGGACAGCTTGGCGTGATAGTGGCTGAGTGGCTCGCTGCCACCGCTGCTGTGGATAAAGGTCTTGAGCAGGTCGGTCTTGGGGTCGTACACCGCCACCGCCAGGCGGCTGACAAAGTGGTAGCGCTGGTTGATGGTGTCGTGGACAAACTCCAGCTTTTCCGATAGCGGGCGGTTTTCGTGCAATACCGCCAGGGTATCGGCGTGGGAAAACATCTGCGCCTGGTCCATGGTTGAGCCCCCTGATATTACCGTACAGGCACGGCGCAGGGGCTGCAATGTGCAGCCGCGTGTTGCGGACGTGCGCTTGTTATTGTTGGTCGCCCGGCTTTGCCGGATCGCTTCTTGTGGTAGCGTATTATCCTGCCGTAATTGTGGTCATTCGGCAACTGCCTTAGAGCACGGTGGCGAGTAGCGGTTGCAGTGTTATCGCATTACTCGGATGGGGGATGCTATCGCTGCTCCAAAGCTGGTCGATGCCGGCCTGGTGCAAGGCCTGGCTGACCGACTCGTCGTGCAGGGCGTGGGTGACCAGACAGTGGATAGTCTTTGCCCCTTGGTTGCGCAGTTGCCGGGTGACGTTGAGCAGGGTATTGCCGGTGCTGATCATGTCGTCGACCAGCACGACGGTGTGGGTGCGGAAGTCGCATTCCGGTAGCTCGATGCTGACCTGGCGATCACCGTGGCGTTGTTTGTGTGCCACCGCCCAGGGCAGTCCGGCGGGTTCGGCGATGGCGCGTACCCACTGGTGAGACTCTTCATCGGGGCCCAGCAGCAGGGGCTTGTCGACGTGATGGGAGAGGAATTCCCCCATGATCCCGGCACTGGCCAGGGCGATCGCTTCACGTCCGGGGATGGCCTGTTCGAGTCGTTCGATGCGGTGCAGGTGGGGGTCGACGGTGACTACCTTGTCGAACAGGTTGGCAAGAAATTCGCCAATGATCCGTTGGCTCACCGCCTCGCCGGGATGAAAGGCGATGTCTTGGCGCATGTAGCACAGGTAGGGGGCGACCAGAGTGAGGTGGCGGGCACCGAGTTGCCGTGCGGTCTGTGCCGCTAGCATGAGTTCGATCAGCTTGTGGTTGGGGTGGTTGAGGCTGCGACAGAGGATCACCCGTTCCGGCAATGCGCCAGGGAGGCTGACCTTGCTCTCGCCGTCGGGAAAGCGGTGAACCCCCACCAGGGCAAAAGGCTGGCGGAGGGTGGCGGCCAGCGCCTCGCCCTGAGGGCGGTAGTCTTCGAAACCCAGGATCATGGTCAGAATTCCATATAGGTTTTGCTCACTTCATCAGCGGTGCCGATGCGATAGCCACTTTTTTGATCGGTGAGGCTGCGGGCAAATTGGTAGTCGGCACGGTATTCGGCGTGTACGCGGTAGAGCACTTCGCCCTTTGCCACCTCATCGCCCACTTTTTTCAGCATATCGACCCCGGCCCCCTTGTCGATGGGGGCACCAGCGAGGCGCGCTACCTTGGCGAGGATGTAGTTGTCGATGTGGGTCACCACACCATCCTGAACGGCGCAGACTTCGTAGCTGAGTTGGCCGACGCGTGGTGGTTCGGTGATCTCGCCCTGGGCGTGGATCAGGTCCTGCATCTTTTGCCAGGCACGGCCAGATTCCAGGATATCGCGGGCGATGGCATAGCCGTAGCCGCCGCGCACGTCCGGGTCGAATTCAAGGATACGCCCGGCCAGGCGGAGTGATTTCTGGCGCAGGTCTTCCGGGGCGAGCGGATCGTTCTGCAACACTTGCAGCACATCGCGCGCCTCCAGCACAGGGCCGATGCCGCGTCCGACCGGCTGGCTGCCGTCGGTGATGATCACTTCCAGGTGGATCCCCATGCGATCGCCGATGTACTCGAACAGCTTGCGCAGCTGCAAGGCCTCGCGCATGAGGCGTACCTTGGCGGTGGGGCCGACCGGGATGTCGATCAGCAGGTGGGTGGAGCCGGCAGCGAGTTTCTTGGAGAGGATGGAGGCGACCATCTGCCCCTGGGAGTCTATCCCCAGCGGACGTTCCACCGAGATCAGGATATCGTCCGCCGGGGCCAGCTTGGCAGTGCCACCCCAGGCCAGGCAGGCGCGGTGACGACGCACCACGTCGTGCAGCTTTTTGGGGCTGAGGTTGACCTCGCACAACACCTCCATGGTGTCGGCGGTGCCGGCGGGGGAGGTGATCGCCCGGCTGGAGGTCTTGGGCATCACCATGCCGTGGGCGGCGACGATGGGCACGATCAGCATGGTGGTGCGATTGCCGGGGATGCCGCCGATGCAGTGTTTGTCCACTACCAGGGATTCGTGCCAGTCGAGGCGATCGCCGGATTGGGTCATTGCCCGGGTCAGGTGCAGGATCTCCTCCCGATCCAGCCCGGTTTGGCCGGAGGAGACCAAAAAGGCCGCCATCTCCATCTTGGAGTAGCGGTTACGCACGATGTCCTCGGTGATGGCGTAGAAGTCGTCCTGGGTGAGGCGCTCACCGCGGATCTTGCGTCGCACCGCATCCATCGAGGCGGGGGGCTCGGCCTGGGCAACGCGTACCGGGTGGCTCTCTTGCTGGCCCAGTTGTTCGAAGGCCTGTTCAGAGAGGCCAAGCTCGTTGGGCTTGACGATATTTTCGTCGTCCACCACGTTGAGCACCGCGAAGATCCCATTGCCATTGACGGTGATCTCTACCTTGTTGAGCGCCTGAAAACCCTCAGCGCGGTAGAAATCGCACTCGCGGTGCATGTAGGCGACGTTCTCGCGGTAGGTGTCGATGGCGACACGCCGCAACAGCAGTTGTTCGGGTTGGTTGTCTTTACTCACCGTGCTTCAACTCCTTCTGGCTGTTCGGCCAGTATACCCAATTCCTCCGCCTCCTGTTGTTGCAGTGCCCACATTTGCGCGTAGTGGCCGTCCTGCGCGAGCAGTTGTTGGTGACTGCCCTGTTCGACGATGTTGCCCTGGTCCATGACCAGGATATGGTCGGCATCCACGATGGTGGAGAGGCGGTGGGCGATCACCAGGGTGGTGTGGTGGCTGGCGAGCTGTTGCAGGGCGTCGAGGATGGTCTTTTCCGAGCGGGAGTCGAGCGAGGAGGTGGCCTCGTCGAAGATCAGGATACGCGGATTCTTGAGGATGGCGCGGGCGATGGCGATGCGCTGTTTTTCGCCGCCGGAAAGCTTGAGGCCACGCTCACCCACCACCGTGTCGTAGCCCTCCGGCAGGGAGGCGATAAAGTCGTGGATATTGGCCATGCGGGCGGCCTGTTCGATGTCTTCCTGGCTGGCACCGCAGCGCCCGTAGGCGATGTTGTAGCCGACGCTGTCGTTGAACAGCACGGTGTCCTGCGGCACGATGCCAACCGCCTCGCGCAGGCTCTGCTGGCTGACCTCGCGGATGTCCTGGCCGTTGATCAGGATGCGCCCGGCACTTACGTCGTAGAAGCGAAACAGCAGTCGTGCCAGGGTGGACTTGCCCGCACCGCTGTGACCGACCACCGCCAGCTTGCTGCCCGCGGGTACGGTGAAGCTCACCCCGCGCAGGATGGGGCGGTCTGCGTTGTAGTGGAACTGGACCTGTTCAAAGCGTACCTCGCCACTGCCCACCTGCAGGGCCGGGGCGTTTTCCAGGTCGCGGATCTCCGGGTCCTCCTGCAGCAGCTTGAACATGCGGTCCATATCCGAGAGGGCGTGTTTGACCTGGCTGTAGACCACCCCGAGGAAGTTGAGCGGGATAAACACCTGCAGCATGAAGGCATTCACCAACACCAGATCCCCCAGGCTCATGCTGCCGTCGATCACCTCCTGGGCGGCGAAGATCATGATCAGCGTGACCCCCAGGGCGATGATTGCCCCCTGGGTGATGTTGAGGCCGGACATGGAGGTTTGGCTCATCACCGCCGCGTCCTGCCAGTGTTGCAGGGTCTTGCCGTAGCGTTGCTGCTCGAAGCGTTCGTTGTTGAAATATTTGACCGTTTCGTAGTTAATCAGGCTGTCGATGGCCTGGGAGTTGGCCTCCGAGTCCATCGCATTCATCCGGTGGCGGTATTTCATGCGCCAGTTGGTGATGGTTACGGTGAGGGTGACGTAGATCGTCACCATCACCGCCACGATCAGCGCATAGCGCGGGTGGTACTGGCTGAGCAGGATCACGGTGATCAAGCCCAGTTCCACCGCCGTCGGCAGGATCGAGAACAGCATGTAGTTGAGCAGCGAGGAGGCGCTACGGGTGCCGCGCTCCATGTCGCGCGACAATGCCCCGGTCTTGCGCTCCAGGTGGTAGCGCAGCGAGAGCTTGTGCAGGTGATCCAGCGCCTTGAGGGAAAGGGTGCGCATGGTGCCATGGCGTACCTTGGCAAACACCACATCGCGCAGCTCGTTAAAGGCCGAACCGGCCAGGCGCAACAGACCATAGGCCAGCAGCAGGGCGATAGGCAGGGCCACCGCTCGCCCCTCCGGGGTATCCAGTGCGTCGACGATCTCTTTCAGCGCCAGCGGCACCCCGACGATGGCGACCTTGGACAGCACCAAAAAGGCCAGTGCCAGCCCGGCGCGGCCCCGGTAGTTCCACAGGTAGGGCAGCAGGGAGCGGATGGTAAGCCAGTCCTTGCGGTGGGATTCGGGTTGTTCGGTGTATTTGATATGCATGGGATTATTCTACCGCGATATTGGCAAGCCTGGGTGGCCTGGTGTACCTTGAGGTGAATATAGAACCAATCAAGGAGTCGATTAGCATGGCAATGCCCACAGAAGAAGAGCTCAATCAGGCACTGGCCGAGGCCGGACGGATGCGTGAACAGGGGGAGGACCCCCACCACGTTGCCAAGGCACTGCTGAACTGCAACTACCAGCAACAGAAGCTACGCCAGGTGCTTAAGGCGGTCGATAGCTATTTCCACTCCGGCCAGGCGGTACAGGAGCATCAGCGCCTACGCAAGGCGGCGGAAGAGGCCCACAAGGCCATCTCCCGTACCGGGGCGATTGAGGATGAGCAGGGCTGGTTGCGTTGAGGCCAGAATCAGGGCTGGCCGTTTCCCGGCAGGCGGGGTAAAATTGCCGTAATGCAGGCGGGTTGGTTCGGGAACCGGCTTTGGTAAAGCGGTTGCCAGCCCCCATCTTGCGCCCATCCCTACCCCCTTACTGATGAGGTGTAACGATGCCGATCTACGAATATCAATGTCAGAGCTGCGGTCATGCAATGGAGGCGATCCAGAAGATGAGCGATGCCCCATTGGTCGATTGTCCTGCCTGCGAGCTCCCCGAATTACAAAAACAGATCTCCGCCGCCGGTTTCCGTCTCAAGGGCGGCGGCTGGTACGAGACCGACTTCAAGAGCGGTGCCAAGAAGAATCTGGCCAGCTCTGATGCCGCCCCGGCTTGCGCCAGCGGCGGTTGTGGTGCGGCCTGCGCCGCCGACTAGCCACGGCCCGTGTAGGAGCGGCTGCGCCGCGATAGACGCTAATGTTGTGGGACGGCCGCGGTAAGCCTATCGCGGCCGCTTCACGTCTGGACGTTTTCTCCTTTTCCCCAACGGCGGCAAAAAGTTGCGCCCAGCCGCGCCAATCCGTAACATTCCCGCTTTTCACCCATCACTCAATCTTATCAGGAATACCATCATGCGCAGCCTTTACTGCGGCCAGATCAATGAATCCCATATCGATCAGGAGATCGAACTGGCCGGTTGGGTACACCGCCGCCGTGACCACGGTGGGGTCATCTTTATCGACCTGCGCGACCGCGAGGGCCTTGCCCAGGTCGTGTTTGATCCGGATCTGCCGGATATCTTCGCCACCGCCGAGAGCGTGCGCAACGAATTCGTGCTGCACATCAAGGGTCGGGTGCGTCGTCGCCCCGCGGGCACCGAGAATGCCGATCTACCCACCGGTCAGGTGGAAGTGTTGGGTCAGGCCCTGACCATCCTCAACCGCTCCGAGCCGCCGCCGTTCATGCTGGACATCGACGATGAGGAAGTCGGCGAGGAGCACCGCCTCAAGCATCGCTACATCGATCTGCGCCGTCCGCAGATGTATCAGCGGATGAAATTCCGCTCCGAGATGAGCCGTGCGCTGCGCTACTACCTGGACGAGCGCGGCTTCCTCGACATCGAGACCCCGATGCTGACCAAGGCCACCCCAGAAGGCGCGCGCGACTACTTGGTGCCCAGCCGCACCCACCAGGGCAGCTTCTTTGCCCTGCCGCAGTCGCCGCAGATCTTCAAGCAGTTGCTGATGGTCTCGGGGATGGACCGCTACTACCAGATCGTGCGCTGCTTCCGCGACGAAGACCTGCGCGCCGATCGCCAGCCCGAGTTCACCCAGCTGGATATCGAGACCTCGTTCATGAGCGAGGAGGAGATCATCCAACTGGTGGAGGGGATGATCCGCGAGATGTTCGCCAAGGTGCTCGAAGAGCAGCTGCCCGACCCCTTCCCGCGCATGCCCTATGCCGAGGCGATGCAGCGCTATGGCTCCGACAAGCCCGACCTGCGCATCCCGCTGGAGCTGGTGGAGGTGGCCGATCTGATGGAAGCGGTGGAGTTCAAGGTCTTCGCCGCTCCCGCCAAGGATCCCGGCTCCCGTGTCACCGCGCTGCGCGTACCCAAGGGTGGCAGCATCTCCCGCAAGGAGATCGACGATTACACCAAGTACGTCGGTATCTACGGTGCCAAGGGGCTGGCCTATATCAAGGTCAACGAACTGGCCAAGGGCGTTGAAGGGCTGCAATCACCGATCCTCAAGTTCCTGCCCGATGAGGTGGTGATGGGGATCATGCAGCGCGTTGGTGCCGAGGATGGCGATATCGTCTTCTTCGGTGCCGACAAGGCCAAGGTGGTCAATGAGGCACTGGGCGCGCTGCGCGTCAAGCTGGGCCACGACCTGGGTCTGGTGGAACGTGGCTGGCGTCCGCTGTGGGTGGTAGACTTCCCCATGTTCGAGTGGGATGAAAAGGACCAGCGCTGGTACTCCCTGCACCACCCCTTCACCTCACCGCGCGAGGAGGACATCGACAAGCTGGAATCCGATCCGGGTGCCTGCCTGTCACGTGCCTACGACATGGTGCTCAACGGCACCGAGATCGGCGGCGGCTCGATGCGTATCTATCGCGAGCAGGTGCAAAAGCAGGTCTTTAAGGCGCTGGGGATCAGCGACGAAGAGGCCGAAGAGAAGTTCGGCTTCCTGCTCGAAGCACTCAAGTACGGTTGTCCGCCCCATGGTGGGCTGGCCTTCGGCCTGGACCGCCTGGTGATGCTGATGACCGGCGCCAAGTCGATCCGTGATGTGATGGCATTCCCCAAGACCCAAAGCGCCGCCTGCCTGCTGACCAACGCCCCGTCCAATGTCTCCCCCGCACAACTGGTGGAACTGGGGATCCGCGTCAACAAGCCGGTTAAAGGCGATTAAACGCAGAGGGCGCAGAGCACGCAGTGAAAGGCTGGTATGATGTAAGCGAAAGGGCCTGTGTTCGTTATGAATGAGTCCGTTCACCTTTCATTATTTGTATCTACTTGCCCATCGAGTGGGAGCGAGCAGTTGCCATTTTTATCTCTGCGTACTCTGCGTTAAAATGTTTTTTTTCACGCCAAGGTAATCGATGATGTTAGCGATCCAGGACTATACCCAGTTGACAGATGCCGAGGCCGAGGCCCGCATCGTGGCGGCCAAGCAGACGCTGGGTGAGCGCCTGGTGATCCTGGGCCACCACTATCAGCGCGAGGAGGTGTTTCGCCACGCGGACTTTTCCGGTGACTCGCTCAAGCTCTCCCGTGAGGCGGCCAACTCCAAGGCCGATTACATTGTCTTTTGCGGGGTACACTTCATGGCCGAGGTGGCGGATATCCTTTCCCGCCCCGAGCAGACCGCGATCCTGCCTGACATGGCCGCCGGTTGTTCGATGGCCGATATGGCCAACCTGGCCAATGTGGAGCGGGCCTGGCGTGAGCTGGCCGAGGTATTGGCACCCGATGAGCAGGTCACACCGGTGACCTACATCAACTCGGCGGCGGATCTCAAGGCCTTTTGTGGTCGCCATGGTGGTATCGTCTGTACCTCCACCAATGCACAACGGGTGTTAGAGTGGTCTTTCTCCCAGCGCGAGAAGGTGCTGTTTTTCCCCGATCAGCACCTGGGACGCAACACCGGCTACAAGATGGACATCCCGCTGGAAGAGATGGTGGTGTGGGACTTTGATCTACCCTTGGGTGGCCTCACCCCGGAGCAGATCAAACAGGCCAAAATGATCCTCTGGAAGGGCTTTTGCTCGGTACACCAGATGTTCCGCCCCGAGCACATCGACGCCTTCAAGGCCAAGTACCCGGACAGCTACATCATCTCCCATCCCGAATCACCGTTCGAGGTATGCCAGAAGTCCGACTATGTCGGCTCCACCGAATACATCATCAACACCATCCGCGACGCCGCGCCCAATACCCGCTGGCTGGTGGGCACCGAGCTGAACCTGGTCAACCGCCTGCACCAGCAGTTCAAGCACGAGGGCAAGCATGTACACTTCATGTCGCCCACCGTGTGCATGTGCTCCACCATGTTCCGCATCGACCCGCAGCACCTGGCCTGGGTACTGGAAAACCTGGTGGCAGGCTATGTGGTCAATGATGTTCATGTGGCCCCCGATGAGGCCGTTCAGGCCAAGCTGGCACTGGAGCGGATGCTGGAGGTCTCGCCCTGAGGGAGGGGCGTGTACACAAGTGCAACATTCGGGCTAAAATTCCGGATACCTCCCCTGCAATGGTCGGCCTTGTCATGGAACGCATCTCCCTACCGCTCACCCTTCGTCTTTCGCTCCTGCTGTTGCTGTTGGGGCAAGGTAGCGCCGTGCAGGCGGTGAATGTCTACAAATATGTCGATGAAGATGGTGTGGTCAGCTTCAGCAGCGAACGTCCGCATGGTCGCAGCTATCAGGATCTCGGCCCCAGTTGTGCGATGGCCTACATGGGCTGTGAACGCGCCGGTTGGGACTGGAGCAAGGCACCGCTCAACATGGACGACTATCGCGAGCCTATCCAGCGTGCAGCCGAGCGTCATGGTGTCGATCCCGCGCTGGTGCGGGCGGTGGTGCATGCCGAGTCCAGCTTCAACCGCCTGGCGGTCTCCCGCGCCGGTGCCCAGGGGCTGATGCAGCTGATGCCGCAGACCCAGCGCAGCTACAATGTGGCCGATCCCTTCGATGTGGAGGCCAACCTGAACGGGGGCACCCAACTACTCAGTGAACTGCTTAAGCGCTACAACAACGACATTAGCCTCGCCGCCGCCGCCTACAACGCCGGCCCCACCGCGGTGGCCCGTTATAACGGTATCCCCCCATTCAAAGAGACCCGCAACTATGTCGAACGGGTCAACCTGCTCTACACCCGCTACCGGGCCAGTCTGTCGGCCAGTCGTTGAGGCCTTTGCGACAATTTGTCGCCTACGGTTGTTGTAAGCCCGCCATTAGCCATCGCTAAGATACTGAATTACTGAGCCCTACGATGTCTGTGGTCGTGGCACAGCGCTTGCTCCGTATCGCCTAACAGCTTGTTAAGCGGATACCGAACGGGAGCAGCAGATGATCACCATGACCGACAAGGCCGCCAAGGCGGCGAGACTCTTCATCCTGGGTTCCGATACCCCCGACGCGGGGCTACGCATTGCCATCACCGGCGGTGGGTGCTCTGGTTTCAGCTACAACCTCTCCCTCGAAACCCACCCGGCCAGCGATGACACCATTGTCGAGCACGGCAAGGTGCGCATCATTCTCGATCCCGCCAGTGCGCCGCTGCTGGATGGGGTGACCATCGACTTTGCCGAGTCGCTGGAGAGCTCCGGTTTTACCTTCATCAACCCCAATGCTACGGCCTCCTGTGGCTGCGGCAAGTCGTTCTCGGCCTGAGGAGGGTAGTGCGATGTGGGAATATTCCGAGAAGGTTCAGGAACATTTTTTTAATCCACGCAATGCCGGGGCGGTCAGTGATGCCAATGGCACCGGTGAGGTGGGCTCGATCTCCTGTGGCGACGCGCTGCGCCTGACCCTCAAGGTCGATCCGCACAGCGATGTGATCCTCGATGCGGGGTTTCAGACCTTCGGCTGCGGTTCCGCGATTGCCTCCTCTTCGGCACTGACCGAGATGGTCAAGGGAATGACACTGGACGAAGCGCTCCAGGTCAGCAACCAGGACATCGCCGATTTTCTTGACGGCCTGCCGCCGGAGAAGATGCACTGCTCGGTGATGGGGCGCGAGGCCCTGGAGGCGGCCATTGCCGATTACCGGGGCGAGGTATGGCAGGACGACCACGAGGAGGGGGCACTGATCTGCAAGTGTTTTGCGGTGGACGAGGTGATGATCGAAAAGGCCATCCGCGACAATGGGCTGCGCAGCGTGGCAGAGATCACCAACTACACCAAGGCCGGGGGCGGTTGCTCCGCCTGCCACGAGGGGATCGAGGAGATCCTGGCGCGGGTGCTGGGCGAGGCACCGGTGGCCGAGGCCGCACCGCTGCCTGAAGTGGCCAGTATGCCCGCGCCCGGCGGGATGACCAACCTGCAACGCATCCGTCGCATTGAAACCGTGTTGGAGTCGCTGCGCCCGATGTTGCAGCGCGACCATGGCGATGTGGAGCTGGTCGATGTGGTGGACAAGACCATCTACGTCAATATGCTCGGGGCCTGTACCGGCTGCCAGATGGCGGCCATGACCCTGAACGGCATTCAGCAACAGCTCTGCGATGCGCTGGGTGAGCTGGTGCGTGTGGTGCCTGCCTCGCAGATGCCGAAAATGGTGAGGGGATAGTCTGATGGATGCGATCTATCTGGATAACAATGCCACGACCATGGTTGACCCGGCAGTGGTTGAGGCGATGCTGCCCTATTTTACCGAGCAGTTTGGCAACCCCTCCTCGCTGCATAGTTTTGGCGACAAGGTGGGGCGTGCGGTGCTGCAGGCGCGCCGCCAGGTACAGGCCCTGCTGGGTGCCGAACACGACTCGGAGATCATCTTCACCTCCTGTGGCAGCGAGTCGAACAACACCGCCATCCATTCGGCGCTCAAGGCACAACCCGAGCGACGCGAGATCATTACCACCGTCGTGGAACACCCGGCGATCCTGACCGTCTGCGACTATCTGGAGAAGGATGGCTACACCGTGCACCGTCTCCAGGTGGACGGCCAGGGACGCCTGGATCTCGATGCCTATCGGGCGCTGCTTAGCGAGCGGGTGGCGATCGTCTCGGTGATGTGGGCCAATAACGAGACCGGCACGATCTTTCCGGTGGAACAGATGGCCACGATGGCCCGTGAGGCCGGGGTGATGTTTCACACCGACGCGGTACAGGCGGTGGGCAAGATCCCGCTCTCGCTCAAGGACAGCGCCATCGACATGCTCTCGCTCTCCGGCCACAAGCTGCACGCCCCCAAGGGGATCGGGGTGCTCTACCTGCGTCGCGGTACCCGCTTTCGTCCACTGCTGCGCGGTGGTCACCAGGAGCGCGGACGCCGCGCCGGTACCGAGAATACCGCCGCGATCATCGCGCTGGGCCAGGCCGCCGAGTTGGTCGGGCAGCATTTGACTGAAGAGAACACCCGCGTACGCGCCATGCGGGATCGTCTGGAACAGGGGCTGCTTGGGGCGATCCCCAACGCCTTTGTCACCGGCGATCCAGACAACCGCCTGCCCAATACCGCCAACATCGCCTTTGAGTACATCGAAGGCGAAGGGATCCTGTTGATGCTCAACCGCGCCGGGATCGCCGCCTCTTCCGGCTCGGCCTGCACCTCCGGATCGTTGGAGCCCTCCCATGTGATGAAGGCGATGGGCATTCCCTATACCGCCGCCCACGGTACGGTGCGCTTTTCCCTGTCGCGCTACAACCGCATGGAGGAGATCGAGCAGGTGATCGCTGCACTGCCCCCCATCGTTGAGAAGTTACGCCGCCTCTCACCTTATTGGGGGGAGTGTGGCCCGGTGGAAAATCCCGAGCAAGCCTTCGTGCCCAAATATGCCTGAGGAGATGGTCATGTCCCAAGCCAGCGTTGTGATCGATGACACCACCCTGCGTGATGGTGAGCAGACCGCCGGGGTTGCCTTTACCCTAGAAGAGAAGATCGCCATCGCCTGCGCCCTGGATGGCCTTGGGGTACAGGAACTGGAGGTGGGGATCCCGGCCATGGGCGAGGAGGAGCGCGACGATATCCGTACCCTGACCAGCCTGGGGCTGAATGCTGAGATGCTGGTGTGGTGTCGCATGCATGCACCGGATATCTCTGCCTGCCAGGACCTGGGTGTGGCGCGGATTGATCTGTCGATCCCGGTATCCGACCAACAGATCGCCCACAAGCTGGGCAAGGATCGCGCCTGGGTGTTGGGGCACATTGAACGCCACGTGGCACTTGCCCGCGATCTGGGTCTGGCGGTGGGGGTCGGTGCCGAGGACGCCTCGCGCGCCGATGACGACTTCCTGCTGGAGGTCTGCGAGGTGGCGCAGCGGGCCGGGGCCGATCGCTTTCGTTTTGCCGACACGGTGGGGATCATGGAGCCGTTTAGCGTGCATGCGCGCATCAGTCGCCTCAGGAGTGGAACCGACCTGGATATTGAGATGCACGCCCACGACGACCTGGGCCTGGCCACCGCCAATACCCTGGCGGCGATCCGCGCCGGGGCCAGCCATGTGAACACCACCGTCAACGGTCTGGGCGAGCGGGCCGGCAATGCCGCGCTGGAAGAGGTGGTGCTGGGCCTGGCAGTGCTTTACGGGCTGGAGAGTCCGGTGCGTCTGCAAGCGTACTATGCCGTTGCACAATTGGTGGCGCAGGCCTCCGGCAGGCCCTTATCCTGGCAAAAGAGCATTGTCGGCGAGGGGGTGTTCACTCACGAGTCCGGCATTCATGTGGATGGCCTGCTCAAGGACCCACGCAATTATGAGGGGCTGGACCCCGCCCTGATCGGTCGTGAACACACCCTGGTGCTGGGCAAGCACTCTGGCAGCAAGGGGGTGTTGCGTCGTTTTGCCGAGATCGGTATCGCGCTTAGCCGCGAACAGGCGGCGATGCTGCTGCCAGGGATCCGCCGCTTTGCCAGCAAAAACAAGCGTGCCCCCACCGAGCCCGAACTGACCGGCTTTTACCAGGCCCTCTTCGGAGGCGAGCGTCATGCGCACTGACACCCTCAGCGACGCCGCCCCCCGTATCGGCCCCTGGGCACGCCTGCGGGAAGACATCGACTGCGTCTTCGAGCGCGACCCGGCGGCCCGCTCCCGGCTGGAGATCCTGCTGACCTATCCCGGCGTGCATGCCCTGCTTTGGCACCGTATTGCCCACGGCCTTTGGCGGCGGCGGTTGCGTTTTACCGCTCGCCTGATCGCCTGGCTCTCACGCCTGCTAAGCAATATCGACATCCACCCCGGAGCACGTATCGGGCGGCGTTTCTTTATCGACCACGGTGCCGGGGTAGTGATCGGCGAGACCGCCGTGATCGGTGACGATGTCACCCTCTACCACGGTGTGACCCTTGGTGGCACTACCTGGAACAAGGGACGTCGCCATCCTACCCTGGGCAACGGGGTGATGATCGGTGCCGGGGCCAAGGTGCTTGGGGCGATCACCCTGGGGGACGGAGTGCGCGTGGGGGCCAATTCGGTGGTGGTGAATAACGTCCCGGCACAGCAATCGGTGGTGGGGATCCCAGCGCGCATGGTGCGACGGGAACGTTCCGCCAACGCCATCGACGGCATCGACCTGGACCACCACCTGGTACCCGACCCGGTGGGCAAGGCCATGGCCTGCCTGATCGGACGCATCGAGGCACTGGAGGCCCAGTTGCAGGCCAAGAGTTATGAGGACTGTCGCCAATGTGGCGACGATCGTTTTTGCTGAGTGATTTTCAACACAGAGGGCACAGAGAACACAGAGCAAAACAGTGTGTGGTTGATGCTCCCCACGAATCTGTCATCGAACGCACTATTGACACATCGATCACGATTTTCTCTGTGTCCGCTGTGCTCTCTGTGTTGCAGGTTTTTTTATCTCCAACAAGGGGGATCCACATGAACAACGAACTGATGGATGATCTGGAGGATTTGGTCTCCGCCGAGGACTTTCTCGACTACTTTGCCATCCCCTACGATGAGCAGGTGGTGAGGGTGAATCGACTGCATATCCTGCAACGCTTTCACAACTACCTGGCGGCGGCCAGGATGCCCGAGGGCGAGTTGGCACAGCGGGCGGTGTATCTTAATGCCCTTAGCCAGGCCTACAACGACTTTGTGCACTCCGATGCCAAGACCGAAAAGGTACTCAAGGTCTACCAGCGCGCCAGCGGTATGGCCTCGGTGCCGATCACCCAAATAGGACGCAGCTGATGGACATGCCCTATTACGATTATGGCCAATCGGTGCGGGTGATCCGCAATATCCGTAACGACGGCACTTATCCCGGCGAGAAGACCGGCAACCTGTTGGTGCGTCGCGGCAGTGTCGGCTACGTGCGCAATCGCGGCACCTTCCTGCAGGATCAGGTGATCTACGAGGTCCATTTTGTGGATCTGGGCCGGGTGGTTGGCTGCCGCGAGGAAGAGCTGATCGACGCCGAGGACGAGTGGATCCCCAGTCGCTACGAGTTTCGTGAAAAGGTGCGTGCCAACGTAACCCTGGCGGTCAAGGGTGAGGTGATCGCCCAGGCCGGTGAGAGCGGCGAGGTGATCAAGGTATTGCGCCACCACAGCGACGGGGTGGCCTACCACGTGCGCTTCCCCGGCCACACCCTGTTGGTGCCGGAAGAATCACTGATCCCTGTGGAGGAGGGCTAATGGCCGCACAACTGCACAGCCAGGGCAATGCCATTGAACGCTACGCCCATATGCGCGGTGCGCTGGAGCTATACGGTGTACTGCCCGATGGCCTGAGCGCCGCCCAGCAACAGGCCTTGGCCGAGCAGCAGGCACGCGAACGGGTGATCCAGCAGCGCATCCTGCAGGCACCCCAGGCCCGCCAGGTCGTGGTGCCCGCAGCGGTGATCGAACAGGCCATCACCACCCTGGCCCAACGCTTCGAGGGGGGCGATGCCTTTGCCGACACCCTGGCCCACAACGGCCTGGATCGCCATGGTCTATACCTTGCGCTGGAACATGAACTGCGTGTTGAGGCGGCACTGGAACAGATCCTCGCTGACCAGTGTCGCATTGGCGACACCGAGCTGGAGATCTACTACCTGCAACACCTGGAAAGCTTCGCCCTGCCCGAGACACGTAGCGCACGCCAGATCCTGATCACCCTGAACGACGACTATGCCGAGAACAGCCGTGCCCAGGTAGAACAACGTCTGGCTGAGCTGATGTCAACGATCGACAACATCAAGGACTTTGCTCAGCAGGCCGCACGCTACTCCGAGTGTCCCACCGCGATGCACGAGGGGGTGCTGGGACGGATCAAGCCGGGCCAGCTCTTTCCCGCCCTCGACAAGGCCCTGTTCGCCCTGGCGGAGGGCGAGATGAGCCACATCGTCGAGTCCCCGCTGGGTTTGCATCTACTCTGGTGCGAACAGATCCATCCGGCCGAGACCCTGCCGTTTCGACAGGTGAGCGATAAACTGCGCGACCACCTGGAGCAAAAGGCACGCAAGCGTTTTCTCAAACGATGGTTGCAGCAAGGCATATAAGCTATGAATGAGCGCCGTCTTGCCAGCCAAATACGCAGTTACATGCCCTTTATCACATCCTATGAGCGCAGCTTGAATGAACTGGGTAGCTGGTGGGAAAAGGTCACTCTCATTGGCAAGATCAACAGCCTGGAGGTCGCGGCGACGCTGCTGGAAGATATGGGCAGCACCAAGGGCCGTTTCGAGGCGCTGCACACCCGCTTGATCACTAATCTTGTCGAACAGAATATCCACAAGCTTGAGCAAGAGACCCGGGCGCGTGCCCAGGTGGCCATCGATATCCTGATCCGCAATCTCTTTGAGCGTACCGCCGATGTGGGCTTTTTGGCGACGGATGAAGATATTCGTACCTTCCTGCGTGAGCCTTCACCGAGCGATAACCAATGCCAGGCGATCGTTGCTAGGTTGCACGAGTACACCCAAAAATACAGCGTGTACGATGAGATCCTGATCCTCGACCCACAAGGTCATGTACAGGCACATCTGGATAGTGATAATCCGGTTGAGCACAGCAATGATCCGCTCATTTCGGCCACGCTCTGCTCGCGGGAACCGTATCTGGAGACCTTTCGGGCCTCCGATCTACAGCTAGGGCGTCGTGATGCACATATCTTCTCTGCACGCATCACCGACTCCGATGCACCCAATGCCCCGGTGCTGGGGGTGCTGTGTCTGTGTTTTCGATTTGAGGACGAAATGGCAGGGATCTTTGCCAGCCTGATCAGGGACGGGGAGACCGTGTTACTCCTCGACGGGCAGCGTATTATCGCTTCCAGTGACCCCGTGCGACAGGGGGTGGGTGAGAATATAGCCAGCACCCAGGGGGCGGCCCTTGGGCTGCAGATAAATTATCATCATGATGGTGCCTATCTGGCCTGCACGGCACAAACCAAGGGCTATCAGGGTTATTACGGGCTGGGATGGCAAGGGTATGTGATGCAGCGGGCAGAAGAGGCCTTCATTCAGCATGTCAAGGAACTGAGCCTGGCCCAAGAGGTGCTCCAGCGTTCACAATGTATCCCGGAGGCGATTCGCCAGATCGGTTCTCATGCCGCCCTGGTGACCGACGATTTGAGCCTGATTGTATTGAATGGGCAGATCATCTCGGCCAAGCGTGATGCCAAGGAGTTCATGCCGGTGTTGGTGGAGATCCGCCACATCGGTGAGCGCACCAAGGGCCTGTTCGAAGATTCCATCAGACGACTTCATAGCACCGTGATTCACTCACTGCTCAGCGAGGTGCAGTTTCAGGCCTTTCTGGCAGTGGATATTATGGATCGTAACCTCTATGAGCGGGCAAATGATGTGCGCTGGTGGGCGCTCACCAGCCGTTTTCGCCGTATTCTTGCTCAGCTCAAACACACCGAAGACGACCTGCTCACGCTAGAAAATATCCTCAAGTACATCAATGAGCTCTACACGGTGTACACCAACCTGTTGTTGTTTGATACCGAACGGAAAGTGCTTGCCGTCTCCAATGACGAACAGCGCCGGTTGATCGGCAACCGGCTACCCGATGAACCCTTTCTACAGGCCGCCCTATCGGTCAAGGATACGCAGCGATATGTGGTTTCACCCTTTGTACCTACGGAGCTTTATGACGGGCGACACACCTATGTCTATTCAACCGCGATACTTGCACCCAATCAACAGGCGCAGGCCGTCGGCGGTATTGCCATCGTGTTTGATGCCGAACCACAGTTTATCGCCATGCTGGAAGACGCCCTACCACGAGATGAGCATGGACAGCCCCTGGCAGGGGCTTTCGGGCTGTTTGCCGGACGTGACGGTCAGATCATCGCCTCTACACGTCAAGATCTGAACCCGGGTAGCTCCCTGGCACTGGAGGTGTGTTTTACCAAGCTGGACAATGGAGCAAGACACTCTGCCATTTTGGAATATGAAGGCCAGCACTACGCCGTCGGTGGTGCCATGTCCCAGGGCTATCGTGAATACAAGACCACTGGCGATTACCTCAACGATGTACTCGCCTTGATCTTTGTTCCCATCTGAAAGGGGCGGACTGAAGGGCGTGGTATCTCAATATCATTGTCAGGTCGGCGCATTGAGATCCGGTTCGATGGTGTGGGTGAATGCCGACCGGGTGATCGAGCCTCCGGTCGGGAACGGACGTGTTCCCACGCATAGAGGGCGTTGTAAGGGCTGCTCCCTGCTTCAGGCGCTACATCTTCGGGTCGTAGTGACCGCCGATGGCGAAAATGTATGTGTATTGGTGGTAGTAGGCACGCCATCACAGGTCAATGAGGCTCAGGCTGAGTGCATCCAGGGCTGGGGCATATTGCGTATCGTGCCTACAGGTCCGGGTGTAAGTACCTGTTCCTCGGTACACCGTGGATAATACGCGCCGGGTGGCGCGTATTGCCGCTGGTGGTTGTTCAGGCTCCGCCTGGTTCTCCGGTGAATTGCACCAGGATATCCTCGTCTGGGACGATCATCTGGCAGGCAAGGCGGAAGGTAGGTGGCAGGTCCTTGACGTTGGCACGCTCTTCTTCCTGCTTACTCAGCTTACCGATCCCCTTTAGCACGTTCTTTTCCTTGTCCGTGAGCATCACACCCTTGATGCGTTCACCATCCAGGTGTGTCACCTTGACCATGCAGGAACCACACTCGCCATCCTCGCATTCGAAGGGGATCTTGATGCCGTGTTCTTTGGCGACGCCTAGCAATGCGGTGCGCTTTCCGGCAGTGGCTTCTACCTTGCGGTTGCGTTGCATGATGGGGGAGGAAAAGTAGATCGTTGCCATGCTTGACTCCTTGGGGTTGGTTGTCTTGGTTTCTGTTTAGCAAGGGGTATGCCAGTATGACGTGGTGAATTCGCTGGCAGCGATTGGTTTTTTCTGAGTGTATCTTGTTGAATTGTATAGGTAGGGGTTTATGCGCCGTGCGCCTTGCGCGGCCTGGCTGGCCTCTTTGTCTGTTTGCCGACAGCGCGTTGTCCGACATGCCCATCGGGTATTGCCATATCCGCTGGATGGATGTAGCCGCTCGATGTGTTATTCGTCACGGCGTTCCACGATCTCTGGATCACAGGTAAATTCTGATGCACAGGCACGGGCCAAAAACGGCTATGGAGCATGCTCTGCGCCGGTAGCCCAGGCAGTGACGGCCTCGGCCACCCGCTCGAGCGGGATGAACTCCTGCTCCAGCCGTCCCCGTGCCTCGGTAAGCAGACGGCGGTAGAGGCGGCGTTCGTCCTCGTTCAACTGATGCGGCGGTGTGGCATCGGCGGGGTGGGGCTCGGTCACGGTGGATGCCTTGTAGCACTCGAATAGATCCTCGCCCATCAGCAGCGCGGTGAGGTGGGGCTGGTGGTGGCGGGCCCGGGCGAGCATGCTCAGGCCCCAGCTGTCGATGTCGCCCCAGTAGGCGAGGCGGTGCGCACCCAGCCAGGGGGCGGCGAGCCAGGCAAGGTTGAGGCCAGCGCCGAGGATGGCAATGGTCTGCGGTGTTTGTGGCAGTTGATGGAGGCTCTGCTCGTTCTCCACTACGAGGATGTTGGCAGCGGGTAGCGGGGTCTCCGCCAGCTCCTTGTCCCGTAGCCGCAACTGGCGGAAGGGCAGCAGGCTGCCGTCGAGATCGGCCAGCAGCAACCAATGATCCCGCTCATCGAGGGCACCGAGAAAGCCCTCCAGCCCCAGCTCGCTGGCGGCATCATCGAAGCGGGTGTCGAGCAGGGCGGTGAGCAGGCTACGGTGTCGTTCGAAGAACTTGCTATCGATCCCTGCCAAGGGGAGGGTGCGCAGCGGCAGCCCGCCAGCGCAGCCGGGACTCAGTTGCAGCGCCAGCGTCGTGGCGCGCAGCACCTCGCCTTCGGGTTTATCGGCATGCAGGTGGCGCCGACGCAGCAGCAGGCGGTGGAAGCATTCGTCGCTACCGGCCACCAATCGCTCCAGGCGCTGGTACTCCTGCTTGATGGTGGTATCACCCGTGGCAGCGATCCACTCGCTTGGGCTGTGCAAGCGCCAGGTCAGCGGCAGCGCCACTGCCTCGGCGGTGGCGCGAAAGCGTATCGCCTCCCACACCACCTCGCCGACCTTCACCTCGCGCCAGCGGGCCACATGGCGGCGCACCTCGGGGAGCGACTCGGCCATCTGCCTGCCCGTCGGTTTACCGATGGGCAGCGCCAATGGCCACCCCTCGCCGTCGAGCAACCGCCGCTCGCGAAGGTCGGCCTGTTGCCACTGTCGGGCCAGTTTCTCTGCCAGGTCGGTGGGGGAGCGCACTAGGCCGTTCTGGGGTCTATCTTGCGGACGATGTTCTCACCCCTCTCTGCGGTGGCGACTTTCTGGTCATATTCCGCCTGCAGGTTGAGCTTGGAGCGGGCATCGCCGCCGAAGTAGCGGGCCAGGCGCAGCGCTGTGTCGGGGGGGATGCCCTGGCGCTCCAGCACGATATCGTTGATATGTCCGGCGGGGACATGCCGCGCTTTGGCCAGGGCGTTGGTGCTGAGATCAAATGGGCGTATGAAATCCTCACGCAGGATCTCGCCGGGATGAACCGGGTGCATGCCGTTTTCCATCATTTTGCGTCCTCCTCAACGGAAAAGCACGATTTCCACATCTATTTCAAGTCGGGTCCAGGCGCGATCGCCGGTCAGGATTGGCAGGTTGAGCTCTGAAGCCAAGGCGATGCAGGCGCGATCGGCGAGCGACAGGCCGAGGGCTTTCCCCGCTTTCCAAAGTTGGGCTGCGGTTTCGGCCTGGGTTGGGGTGAACGGTTCGAAATGCACGCCCAGTTCGATAAAGGCCGCTTGCATGCCGGTAGTGTCGACATTTTGCCGCAATGCCTTCTGCATCACCTCGGCCCAGTTGACCGCGGAGATCCGTGCACCGTCAAGGGCGGCCTCTACCTTTTCGGCACCGGGCTCTTTGTGCAGAAAGGCGAGCAGGGCCGAGGCGTCGACTACTGTACTCACATCTTCTCCTGTTCGGCCTCGTCGCGACGTTCGTGGATAAGCTCATCGGACAAGCTCACCTCTGCCGGAATGTGTGCGAACAGTCCCTGCAGCCGCTTGATGACCGCTTCGCGACGTTCGAGTACGAGGGAGTCGCCCACCTGCCGGGCGACCAGCCGATCCCCGGGCTTCAGTTGCAGCGATTTGCGTAGCGCTGCGGGGATGACCACTCTTCCCTGGGCACCAATCTGGATCTCATTGTTTTCAGTTGCCATGGTTCTCGGCCTGTGTCACGGATAGCATAAGTGTGGCACAAGGCGGGGTTGTTCTCCACTTCTTGTCCGACGTGGTCTGGATTGCCGGGGTTGGGAACTACTTATCGAGCAACTTCTTTTTTGCATGCGCCTCCAGCTCTTCCCAGCTGATGTCGGTGAGGGTGGCCTGTAGCCCCTTGCGGTGGACCAGGATCGCCGAGCGGGTGTGGGCGCGCAGCAGGCGCATTTCCTTGTTGGGGGTGACGAACAGCGGGTGGAGGCCGAACTCGCGCAGGGCAGAGACGATGCGTCCGGCCACCGCCTGGGAGCTTTTGGAGAAGGCCTCATCCAGCACAATGGTGCCGAACAGGGGGCGGCTGCTGCCCTCGGGGCAGAGGGCATAGCTGAGCGAGGCGGTGAGGATGTAGCTGGCGATGATCTCCTTCTCGCCGCCGCTGCCGCCCTGGGAGCCGGTGCGGGTCTCGATGATGCGTCCGCCGTCGCGCTCGATCACCGAGACGGCGAATTGCAGCCGGTAGCGCGGGTCGAGCAGGGCGCGGGCACCGAGGGTGCGTTTGTTCTCGGCGGCGTCGCGCAGCAGGGCCACCAGCTCGGCCAGGGCTCGGTAGTGGCTCTCGCCGCCGTCGTCGGCCAGGGCGGCGGAGGCGAGTCGACGCTGGGCGCTTTGCAGGGTGCGCAGGCTCTCGTGGACCACTCGGCGCGGTTGCAGCTGCAGGTAGCGACCGGGCTGGAAGTCGACCCGCCGCAGGGTGGCGTTGAGGTCTTCGATACGTTCCTCGATGATGTGCACCTCGTTGTCGATGCCGCTGAGCAGTTGGGTGACCCCCTGATCGGAGGACTGGTTGAGATAGTCGAGAAAACGCGCCTGCTTCTCCGGCAGCGCCTCTTCGTTGAGCACGCGCAGCCGCTCCAGGTAGTCGGGTATGTCCTGTAGCTCGCTGCCGCTCTCGGCCAGAGCGCCGGTGTCGGTCCGTTGCGCCGTCTCCATCTGCCGTACCAGCTTTTGCTCCAGTCGTTTGAGGCGGTTACCGGCGGCCTCGATGCCGCTGCCCAGGCGTTGCCCCTCCTGTCGCTCGAGGTTATCGAGCTGGCGCAGTTGGGCCGCCTCGGGAGTGGGCAGCGCCTCGGCGGCGAGCTGCCGGTCGGCATCATCCAAGCCCTCGCCGATGCGGGCGGAGGCGTTGTCGCGCTGCCCGGCGGCGCTGTCGCGCCGCTCCAGCAGGCGGCTGCGTTCGTGCTCCTGCTCGCGGATCCGCTCGTGCAGCGCCTCTAGCACCTCTTCGGCTTCCTCGTACTGCTGCCGGGCGCGGGCGGCGTCGGAGTCGGGGGCGGTGAGTTGTTCCAGTCGCTGTTGCAGGCTGGCCAGCTCGGCCTCGGCGCCGGGCAGATCGATGGTTGGGTAATCCAGCTCGGTGAGGCGCTCGAGCAGTGTCTGCTGCTCCGCTACCCGCTTGAGTTCGTCCCGGGTCTGGCGGTGGTCGGCTTCGGCGCGCTCCAGCTCCTCCTTGAGTTGCGCCAGCTCCCGCTCCAGCTCGGCGAGGCGGTCGCGGTTGTCGAAGCCGGTCATCCAGCCTTCGTTCAGCGGACGCTGATCCTGCTTTTCGAACATCCCCTTCTTGCCCGACATCAGCCCCTCGGCGGTCATGCCGTGGGGGGTATCACGCAGGGCGGCGGGGGTCTCGACACAGTGGCGGTCGAGCCCGGCCAGCAGCCCCTTGAGCGCCTCGCGGTGGGGATGGGGCTTGAAGTTGAGCCTGCGGCAGAAGCCGTCGTCGTGGAAGTGGGCTGCCTGTGCCGGTGCCTGCGCCTCCAGTAGGCGTACGTGCAGGCGGTTGTCGCGGTGGTTGACCCAGTCCAGCGCCGCCCGCATCGCCTCGCTTGGCACCAGGATGCGTAGGCGGTGGCCGCCCAGGGCACGTTCGATGGCGCCGCGCCAGCGACTCTCCTCGGCCTTCACTTCCATCAGCTCGGCGAGGAAGGGCAGTTGTTCTTCGTCCAGGTCGAGCGCCCGGGCCAGCTCGGCGCGAAAGTCCTGGTAGTGGCCGGGGAGGTTGGAGCCGGGGCGGGCGCGGATCTTGCCCAACTCGTCCTCCACCTCGCTGCGGCGTCGGCGCTGTTCCACCAGTGCCGCGCCGGATTGCAGTTGTTGCTCTTCGAGCGCCTGCTGTGCCTGCCCCAGTGCCTCTTGCCGTTCCGTCACTTGCCGCTGGTTGGCCTGCAACGCCTCGGCGCTGAGGCTGTCGTCCAGCGAGAGGTTGGCGCAGAGCGTGGTGTACTGTCCGGCGGCAAGTCTGCGCTGTTCAAGCTGTTGGCGCTGCTTGTCGATCAGCTCCTTGAGCTGTTCGATGCTGGTGCCGCCGGCCTGCAGGTAGAGCGTCTTGAGGGTGTCGGCCTCACGGCGGCGTTGCTGCTGCTGCTGCGTCAGCTCCGCGATGCGGGCGTCGTGGCCGGCGATGGCCTGCTCCAGGTCGCCTAGCTCCTCGCCCCAGAGCCGCTGGCCGTGCAGGGCGTAGTGGATGGGTAGGATCTGTTGTAGCCGCTGCAGCCGCGCCAGCTCCTCCTGGCACTGGTGGTGGTCACGGGCCAGCGGCTCGATGGGGGCGAGGGACTGCTGTTGGCGGCGTGCCGTCTCCAGCTCGGCGTGGATGGCGGCCAGGTCGTCGAACTCGGCGGCCACCTCGGCGGCGCGGGTGAAGGCGGAGCGGTCGTCGAGCACCAGTTCGCGGAAGATCTCGTCGATGCTGTTGAGCTGTTTGAGTCCGGCGGCGCGGTTGAGCAGAGTGAAGGCGTTTTCGCCCACCTCGAAGTGGCGGCGTAGCTGCGCCAGGAAGGCCTTCTTGCTGTCGTGGGCGCGCAGCGCCTCGCCCTCTTTGGCGTACTGCTTGAGTGCGCGGGCACCGCCCTCCTCGAACAGGCCGAGCCATTGGGCCAGGTCCTGGTCGTCGCGCCGGGCGAAGAGCCACAGCCGTTTGAGGTCGGAGGGGGCGTTGCTGGTGCCGTCGAGCCAGAGCAGGGCACCGATGCTGAGTGCCTGTTCGCCCTCGCCGAAGCGGGCGTGGATGGCGCTGATGGTCTTGCCGGGGCGGGCGATGTGTTCGTTGTCGCCGCTCTCGTTGCCCGCGCCGGTGACGCCGCGGACGTAGGAGAGCAGGTCGCGGTCGCTCTCGTGGCCGCCGGTGGAGGCGAGGTTGTAGCGCGGCTGGGGCACCAGCAGGGTCATCAGCGCATCGACCAGGGTGGTCTTGCCGCTGCCGGTGGGGCCGATGATGGCGCTGCCGCGCGGGTCGATCACGGCGCGGTGGAGGCCGCCGAAGGGGCCCCAGTTGAACACCTCCAGCACTCGCAGCAGGGCGGGGCCGGTGGCGGTCTCGGGAAAGAGCTCGGCGGTGTCGTTCATGCGTTCTCGCTCTCCCCGTCGGTGGCCTGGGTGCGGAAGTGGTGCAGCAGGCTCTGCAGGCTCTCCGGGTTGGCCAGGTGGGTGATGAGGGGGCGGATCTTCACCTTCTGTTCGCGCTCGTCCACCTCGGAGACGATGCCGTGGCCGCGCAGCGCCTCAAGCAGGCTGCGCAGCCGCTTCTGCTCCTTCATCTCGCTGCCGCTATCGCCCAGGTAGACCTGCAGCTGCGGCAGTAGCTCCTCCAGTTCCACCACCGCATCGCCAGCGCCGGCCCCCGCCTCCTGCTCGTGGGCGATGTACTGTTGGCGCAGGATCGCTACCAGTAGCGACTGCTCCAGAGTGAGGCGCTGGCGGCGCACCAGCGGATGGGACCACTGCTCGAGCTCGTCGCCGAACAGTGCCTCGGCCACGGTGAGGAAGGCCAGTCCGCGTACATCGTCGATGCGCAGGCGCAGGTCGAGCGGTTCGAGGATGGCGGTGATGGCGTCCCGGTGGGTCAGCGCGCTGCGGTAGAGGTTGGGTTTGCGCTCCGCCTCCAGCAGGCCGCTGCGCAACAGCTCCTGCACGGTGTCCTTGAGTTCCCGTGCGGTGTAGCCGCTGTCGCTCTCTGGGGAGGCAGGGGCCGATGGTGACACATCGGGATGGTCCGGATCGTTACGCTTTTCAGCGGCACGTTTGTCGAAGAGGTTTTCCATGATCAGGCTTCCCATTCTAGGTTTTCCAGGGCCGCGGCGGAGAGGGCCACCCGGGGGAGGGTGAAGCGCAGGCGCTGGCCGTCGCTGTCTTCCAGGGTCACCTGCTCGCGGCTCTCGTCGATGGGCAGCTCCGCCTCGCGGGCCAGGCTGAGCCACAGCGCCAGGGTCTCCAGGTCGTGGCGCGGCGGCAGGGCCTCACTCAATTGGCCGACGGTGAGGGCCTCGCCGCGCTCAAGCAGCAGTTCGTGGGTCTCGTGGAGCAGTGCCTGGCGGTCGAGGTCGTTGAAGGCCTGCCAGAACTCCTCGTCCACCTCATCGAGGTTCACATCCTGTTGACGCAGGTCGAGGGCCTCCTCCTCGTCGCTCTCCACCACCTTGAAGCGCAGCCGCTCCACCAGCGGCAGCGGACCGGCGGCCACTCCCACTGGCGGTAGCGGGGCGGCGGCACGGCGGGTGGCGGCACGGGTCCAGTCGATGTGCAGGGCGCTTTCCAGAATTTGATTGAGCAGTTCGCCCACCCGGTGGTGCTCGGCGGCCAGGCCAGTCTTGAGAAAGCCCTTCACGTCCCGCTCGCTGCGGGCGCGGGCACGGATCACGTTGCCCGATTCGCTCACCAGCCGGGCGATGAGCCAGCGCAGCTCGGATTGTTGCGGTGGGGTGAGGGCGTCGGTCGCTGCTGGGCTGCGCAGGATGTTGCGCAGCCGCTGCTTCATATTATCCAGCTCCACTTTGCGATGCAGCTGCTCGTAGAAGCCCTGAAAGACCTTCCCCTCCGCCGTCTCCAGCAGGCTGGCGTGGCTGTCGAGCAGGTTGTCGACGATCTCGCCGCGGTGGTGGCGCTCGCTGATGATGGCGTGGCGCAGGCGACGGTCCGCCTCGCGGTAGGAGTCCTCCACGCGGCGGAAGTCGGCGCGCAGACTCTGGGCGAGATTATACACTTCGCGGATCCCCTCCTCGGCGGCGCTGCCATCGAGCACCTCGAAGCGGCCCGCCTCCACCTCCGCCAACTCGTCCTGCAGGGCGGCGATCTTGCGCCGCAGGTGGGCGGCGCGGCTCTCCCGGTCGGGGTTGAGGCGGCTCTCCAGGTTCTCGATCTCGCGCTGCACCGTTGCCAGGCGTGAGGCGGTGGAGGTCATGGTTCGCTCGCCCAAGCCCTCGACGAAGCGCATCACCCGCTGCAGCGCGTCGGTGGCGCTCAGGCGTCCCTCCCGCTCCACCACCAGCCCGCGTTTGATCCAGCCGCGCAGCTCACGCCGTGCCAAGGCGGCGTAGTCGTCGCCCTCCAGGCCCAGATCCGCATCCCCGCCGTAGCGCGCAAGCAGCCCGGTCAGGCGCTGCAGCGCCTCCTCCATCTCGATGCTGCCGTGGCCCACCTCGAACAGCGGTTTGAGACAGCTCAGCAGCAGCGGCGCCCGAGGGGATGCAAGCAGCAGCCACGCCGGATGCTGGCGCCGGGCGGTGAGATAGCTCTGGCTGAGGGCGCGGTTGTCGTCGTCCAAGGTTGGTGTCGTCCCGCTGTGGTGGATGGGGCGGCTGTGCCGCCGGGTCATGGCCTCGAAGTTTACTGCGCTATGGGGGGTAAGTTAAAGCGTGGTGGTGTCATACCACCACGAAATGGCCAAACTGGGGTAGAATCCCGCTAAAAGGTGGCGCGCCATGAGCGCGACCGACATCGAACAACAACAGCCTGTTAGGCGAGGCAAGCCTGCCAGGGTTATGGCTGGCTGTTGAGCGGCTCGGGCTGTGGTTAATCGCGGTGGGCGCCGCTCCTACGGTTCGGGTTAAGCGGCTACCAACCTTTTCACCTGAAG
>SLDE01000043.1 GCA_007125455.1 Ectothiorhodospiraceae bacterium | reverse complement strand
AGGGACGTCAAAAATGCGACAGGGGGAATAATGGTGCCCCGGAGAGGATTCGAACCTCTGACCTTCCCCTTAGGAGGGGGACGCTCTATCCAGCTGAGCTACCGGGGCATGGAGGCGGGATTCTAGCACACAAGGCACGGCCTCCCAAGGTTGTATCAAGCCTTGTTCTCGGGGCTATTCGCTGGCAGGCGTCGGCTACGCAGAAGTTGGCGCTCCATTTCGGTGACCAGGCGGTTCAGGTTGTGCTCCAGCCGTCGATCGAGCTCGACAAAACTGCCCCCGAGGATGTATCGCCCCAGCGCGGCATCATGGCGCCGACAGCAAATCTCGATGCGACTGTGAAAGCTGGGTTCCCCATGGGGGTAGAGGGTGCAACGGTAGACTTCGGTGTTGAGAAACGGGCGTATATCCTCCAGCACCAGGCTCACCCCGGCGGTGGCAATATCGTAGATCACCCCCTTGTAGGCCATGCCATCGGCGGCATAGATCTCGGCAGGCACCGCAAGTGTGTCTATGCGCACCCGGTGCCCCTGGCGTCGTTGGGCATAGTCGACACTCGCGGGTAGCTCGGTGCGAATGAGCATCATCCCCTGTTGGTCGACAAGCTGCCGGACATTAAGCGCGCAACGCAGTGCGGTGCCATCCACGCGGGCCTCAAGCTGGATCCTGCCCCCTGGTGCAATCTTGGCCTGCGCCGCCGAGGGGTAAGGCGTGTCCAACAGGACCGTGGCATTATCGCCCTCCAGCGACATGATCGTGCTGATATAGCGGGTGGGATCACCCTCAAAGAAGAGGCTGACCAGTACATGACGGCGAATCAAACGGTCGAATAATGTGGCGATATAGCCGGGATCATGCAGTGGCTGGAACCGGGCAGAAAGGGCATTCATGACTTCACCAGGGATGGAGAGGTGGCTACCCCAAAGGGCCAAGGCATACTTACACCTTGAAAGAGGTGTTTTGCCCCATGGCAGAGGAGGTTCGGCCACGCTGGTTATACAGCTCGTTTTTGCCGAAGTCCTGGCCGGTGAGGATGGAGAGTAACTCCTGGCTGACCTGCCTGCCGGTCTCCAGCAGGCTGCCATTGATTTGGTTCTGGCGCTGGCATTCACGCAACAGCGTCTCCAATTCATCCCAGCGCTGTTTGAGCTTACCACTGGGCTCGCTGGCGATGAACTGGGAAAAGCCTTCCTTGTCGGCGCTCACCCCGGCCTGCTCCAACAACTGATTACGCTGCTGGGCCAATTGCCCCAACTGGGCCAGTTGCTGCTCTTTGGCAGCCACGGCTTGGTCGATGGCATCGACATCACGGGCACCCAATGCCTGATGTTCTTGCTGGAGGGTGGCAAGGAGTTGCTGCACCGCCGCCTGCTCCTGCTGCAGCAGTTGCAGAAAGGGCTGATAGGGGGCGGTGTGCTGGGGCATGATTAGCGGCTGAGCAGCGATTCGAGCTGAAGCATGTTGTCGGCCATGCGCTCGGCGTTGACCGGGTAGTTGCCCTCGGCAATGGCCTGTTTGATCGCAGCAACACGCTCCTGGTCCACCTCGGGGGTTTGCGCCAGGCGCGATTCAATAGCCTGCATCCGCTCGGCACGGGCGCTCAGGCTGAGCGCATCACCCGCCTGCTTACCCGCCTCCGCTGCGACGGGGGACTGTTCGCCCTGCCCGCTGCGTGCGGCGCTGGGCTTTCCAGCATCGTTACGCAGTGTATTACCACCACCCAAGCTATTGATATTGTTAACGGTCATTGCCGCTCGCTCCCACTCATTGGATCTTTCATGCCATAGCTATCGGCCGCTTTGCGGCGAACTTTAACACTTACATGCGCACTTGCACCAGCCCCGGCCCCACCACCACGGCCTCCACCTCCTGGCGGGAGGAGAGGTTGCGCACACGGATCACATCCCCGACGGCACCATCGCTCAGCGCCTCCCCCTCCATGCGCACCTGGATGTGCTCACTCTGGGCCAGGATGCTGACCCGCTGGCCACGCTTGATCACCGAGGCGGCCTTGGCCAGCGCCGGGGTATAGACCGTACCGGCGCGGATCGGACGGGTCAGTACCGAGCCGATCAGCGCCTGCGGCTCGGTAAAATAGCCCTGGTTGAGTCGGCTGATGTCCTGGCTGACCAGCTCCATGTCCTCGGCGGTTAGCCGCGCCCCACGGGAGAGGGGGCGACTGCTGACCAGAACCTCTTCGCGTAACTCCAGGCGGGCCCTGACAAACAGCGACCATGAACTGGGCGACTCGCAGCGTACCCCGACCGCGACATTCCCGACCCGTCTTGCCGCATCGGGCCAGTAGGCCTCCAGCGGCAGCTCACATTGGCTTAGGCGCAGGCGGCTATCGATACGCCCCACCTCGACCACCACCTCGCTGGCACTATGCGCTGTCTCATCGAGCAGGAAGGTCTCGACGGCCTCCGTGATACTCTCCAGACTCTGGATCGGCTGGGCCAGCGGAGCTGTACTCCACAGAGCAAGGGCCAGGGCAAGTGTCAGGAGATAGCGTGTCATGGGGGAAGGATACCACCAGCAGAAAGGGAAGTATTCCTCAGTCAGATGTTAGAAACGCTCAATGGTTCCCGCATCAGCGCGCCTTCTCGATGGCTAAAGCGCGCCTGACACCTCGCATTTTTCCTTGTGAGATGCAATGATTGGGGGTATTGCTGACTCATGGAGGTCGTTATGGCTGGGATCCTTGATGGCGTGAATCGCCGCACACAACTTGCCGGAACCAACCGGCTTGAACTACTGATGTTTCGCCTGCAGCGCAAGCAGCGCTATGGCATCAATGTGTTTAAGGTGCGCGAGGTGATCCACTGCCCCCAGCTAACCCAGGTGCCCCACTCACACCCGGCGGTACGCGGCGTTGCCAATATACGCGACCAGGCGATCACCATCATCGACCTGGGGATGGCGATCGGACAGCCGCCGCTGGAAGACCCGCGTAAAGGCTTTGTGATCGTCACCGAGTACAATCGCAGCACCCAGGGATTTCTTGTCACCGGAATCGATCACATCGTCAATCTCAACTGGGAAGATATCCTCCCCCCCCCCAAGGGTGCCAACAGCGGCTATATGACCGCCGTGACCAATGTGGACAAGGAGATCGTCGAGATCATCGACGTGGAAAAGATCATGTCCGAGGTCATTGGTGGTAATGAGCAGGTCTCCGATGAGGTCTTGTCCAACGTGCACGAGAGTGAAATCCCGCGCCACATCCTGGTGGTGGATGATTCCAGTGTTGCCCGCAACCAGATCAAACGTGCGCTGGATCAGCTGGGAATAGAGTCCACCCTGGCCAATGACGGTGCCGCTGGGCTTAAACAGCTAAAAGCCTGGGCTGATGAGGAGCAGGCTGTCACGGATCGCCTGGCAATGGTCATCTCCGATGTGGAGATGCCACAGATGGACGGTTATACCCTGACCTCCGAGATCCGCCAGGATCCACGTCTGCGTGATCTGTACGTGGTGCTGCATACCTCACTTAGCGGTGTCTTCAATAGTGCCTTGGTGGATAAGGTAGGTGCCAACAAGTTCATTCCCAAGTTTGATCCCGACGAGTTGGCAACCGCCGTACTGGGACGAATTCGCGAGCTGGAAGAGAAAAACGCCTCAACAACGGGTGACAACTAGCGATCACCTCGGATACCATAGCCCTTGTTTATTACTCCCAGCGGAACCCCATAGTGAGCAGCCAGCAGATTACCCATCAGGACTACGATGACTTTCGTCGCTATCTAGAAGATGCATCCGGGATCGTACTGGGGGAGAACAAACACTACCTAGTGACCAGCCGCCTCAATCGCCTGATGCGCGAATTCGGCATCGACGACTTCAGCCACCTGTTGCGCCGCCTCAAGACCGAGCGTCGCTCCAAACTGCACGAGCAGATCGTCGATGCGATGACCACCAATGAAACCCTGTGGTTTCGTGATACCTATCCCTTTGAGGTGCTCAAGCACGTCATCTTCCCGGAATACAGCCAAAAGCGCATGAGCCAAATGCGGATCTGGTCGGCGGCCTCATCCTCCGGCCAGGAGGCCTATTCCATCAGTATGACCATCCAGGAGTATCTGGCCAGCAAGCCTGGCAGCCTGCCATCGAATGTCCAGATCGTGGGCACCGACATCTCTGCGACCATATTGCGCGAGGCCACTGAGGCCAAATACGAGGCGATGTCACTGGCCCGCGGGATCTCCGAAGAGCGACGCAAACGCTATTTTATCGAACGCGATGGCAAGTTTGAGGTACGCCCTGAGATCCGTGCCCGGGTAAGTTTCCGTGAGCTTAACCTAATGAGCAACTTCTCCGCGCTGGGCAAGTTCGACATCGTCTTCTGTCGTAACGTGCTGATCTACTTCTCCAGCGAGATGAAGACCGATATCCTCAACCGCATCGCAAAGTCCCTCAACCCCGGTGGTTATCTCTTCCTTGGCGGCTCCGAGTCGCCCACCAGCTATACCGACGCCTTCGAACTACTACGCAGCCCCAAAGGAGTGGTCTACCGGGTCAAGGATGGGCATAAAGGTGATGCGTTCTCCTCCAGACGCTGATCTCGAGCGTCCACACCCCCATAAAACCCCTTGTTTTAATTAAGGTATTTTGCCAGGCAGCCCCTATTCTGGTATAAAGGTCGGCTCCATTGGCCGCACCAGCGGCTGCAATATGCCAATTATCCCCACCACAGGGATAACAGACCGGCATCCATAAACCGATTAAGACGATGGGTATCCATGACGACATTCTCCTATTTACAGAGAAGTGCTCGCGTCAGTAGGGATAACGATACGGAAATCGCCACTCGACGCTTTCAGGTCTTCACCGAGCGCCAGCTGGATCAGATCCCGCAACTGGCCAGGCTGGATGAAGAACAACGCTTTGCCATGCGAGTGGTTGCCAATGTGCTACCATTTCGCGTCAACCAATATGTCATTGACGAGCTGATCGACTGGGACAATATCCCCGACGATCCCATCTTCCAGCTCAGCTTCCCGCAGCGCGGCATGCTCAGTGAGACGCAGTATCAGCGCATGGCCGATCTGCTGCGCCAAACCGATGACCGTGGCGCGATTCGGGAGCTGGCCCAAACCCTGCGCCAGGAACTCAACCCGCACCCCGCCGGGCAGATGCAGATGAATGTCCCCAAGCTGGACAACCAGCGCCTGGAGGGGATCCAACACAAATACCGCGAGACCGTGCTGTTCTTCCCCAGTCAGGGGCAGACCTGCCACAGCTACTGCAGCTTCTGCTTCCGCTGGGCACAATTCGTCGGCGACAAAGAACTGCGCTTCAGCTCCAACGAAGCGGGCAGACTGCATGACTACCTGCGCCGCCACAAGGCGGTCAGCGACCTGTTGATCACCGGCGGTGATCCGATGGTGATGAAGACACGTCACCTGGAGGGCTACCTCAAGCCCTTGCTGGGTAAGGAATTCGAGCATATCCACAATCTGCGGATCGGCACCAAGGCCATTAGCTTCTGGCCGCAGCGCTTTGTTAGCGACCCCGATGCGGATGAACTGCTGCGCCTGCTAGAAAAGCTGGTAAAGAACGGCAAGCAGGTAGCGATCATGGCCCACATCAATCACTGGCGTGAGATCGACACCCCTATCGCCCGTGAGGCGATACGCCGTATTCGCGCCACCGGTGCGGTGATCCGCAGCCAATCCCCCCTGGTGGCCCACATCAATGACGATCCGCAGGTCTGGGCGACCATGTGGCGAATGCAAAGCCACTTGGGGATCATCCCCTACTATATGTTCGTGGAGCGCGATACCGGAGCGCGTCACTACTTCGAGGTGCCACTGAAGCGTGCCTGGGAGATCTATCGTGACGCGATGTCACGGGTGTCCGGGCTGGCCCGCACCGCCCGTGGCCCGTCGATGAGCGCCGGGCCCGGCAAGGTGGAGATCCAGGGGGTTAGCGAGATCAATGGGGAAAAGGTCTTCGTACTGCGCTTCATCCAGGGGCGCAACCCTGAGTGGGTGCAGCGCCCCTTCTTTGCCAAGTACAATCCACAGGCCACCTGGCTCAACCACCTGGAGCCAGCCTTTGGCGAAGAGGCGTTCTTCTTCGACGCAGAATACCGGCAGATGCAGGAGCGCAAGCTCTGTCCGGTTCCGCTAAGCTAAGCTGAATGGTAATGACTCGTGCCGTTGTCGTCGTTTCGACCATCATGGCGCAATGACAGCGGCCATGGTCCGCCCTATAGGGTGGACCGTGCCCGCCATTGGTCCTAGGCAGATCGGAATAATCGTGGCATTCGACCACCCCTAAGCGATCACAAAGCCCGCATTCACCTCGGTATCTTCCGGCAAAGGCTCAGCATCCACCCCATCCACCCTGGCCCGCTCGGGCCCCTGCCACAGCCACTCCTGCAAGTGTTGCAGCGAATCGTACTCACCACAAGCCACCACCTCGACCCGACCATCGGCCAGATTGCGGGCGTGGCCCTGCAAGCCCAGCGTCAGGGCCTGACGCCGCGTGGAGTCGCGAAACCAGACCCCCTGCACCTTGCCACTGACAAGCCAGCGGCGACAGCCACTCATGGGCGACGGACCCTGGCGGGCAGGCCGGCCTGCATCGGCCCCTGTAATGGAAAGCTCACCTGCAGCAGGTAGGGGCGCGACTCGCCATGGCGATACTGGATCGCCTCCAACACCCCCGGATAGCGCTCACCGGCCACCTCTACCGCCATCTCGGCCCCCACTCGCAGGCCGGTGACCGCGTCGGCGGCCAGCGCCACCTCGGCGAGCATACGCGAACTATCGGCCAGCTCCAGCATCCGCGTGGCCGTGTGGCGGTTGGCTACGGTCTCTCCGGGCTGAACGTGGCGCGCGATCACCAAGCCATCGAAGGGGGCACGTAACTCACTGTCGGCCAGTGCCTGGCGGGCCAGTTGCTCACTGGCGCGGGCCTGCTGGTAGCTGGCCTCGGCGCGGGCAGCAGCGATCTTGGCCAGCTCCAGCTCGTGGTCTGCCAGCACGGTGCGCTCGTAGAGCTCTTCGGCCCGTTCCAACTCCCGTGTGGCCTCCTCATTTTGCATCTGTTGATAACGCCGCTGCGCCCGCGCCTGTTCGAGATCAGCGCGCAGGGCGTTTTGTTGCAGACGCAGCAGCGTCTGGCCCTGGCGGATCACATCACCGGCCTGCACATTGACCTCAGCCACCACCCCACTGGCCGGGGTGCTCAGCACCGTCAGTCCGGCCCAGTGGGTGCTTCCCTCCCAGTCGGCCAGCAGTGGTGAGGTAAGTAGCAGACAGGTAGTCAGGGCAAACGCAATTTTCTTGTTCATTATCGATTCTCCCGGCACCGCTTCGTGGATGCCATGTGGTGTTTAGTGGTGGGGGGCACCCTGTTGCCCAAGCAACAGCGCCAGGCGCTCCCAGGCCAGGGCAAGGTCGTAGTTGACCTGTGCCAGTGCCAACTGCGACTCGCTCAGCCGTACCATGGAGTCCCCCAGGTCGGAACGCACCTCCATCTCGTAATTGGCACGGCTGCGATCCAGGTAAAGATCGCGAAAGCTCTGCTCACTCAGCGCCCGCTGGCGCTCAAGCTGCAATGACTGCAGTGCCAACCAGGTCTCCAGCACCTGCTGACGCAGCTCATAGCGTTCCCGCTCCAGCCTGGCCTGCACCTCGTACAGCGCCGCGCGCTCATGCGCTACCCCGACATCGACACGCCCGCCACTGTATATCGGTACGGTGAGATAGACCCCAGCACGCCAGCGATCGCTGGAGCCCAGTTCGCGGCTATAGTGGGATGCCTCCAGCTCACCATCCAGACGGGGACGGGCATCGTTCCCCGCCGCTCTCACCCGACGGTTGGCGGCCGACAGCTCGGCCTCCAGGGCCAGGATACGGGGGTTGTTTTGCAATGCCTGCTGATACAGCGCATCCAGCTCGGGCAATTCACGCCCCTGGGAGTCCAGGCGTGGGCGGGACAGGCTGGAGGGCAGCTGCCCAGGACGGTTCAACAGGTTGGCCAGGCGGGCACGGCTGGCACGCTGCTCGTTGCTACTGCGCGAGAGCTGGTGGCGTGAGACGTCATAGTCCCGTTCCAACTCCAACAGCTCGATATCCGAGGCCTGGCCCAACTCGTGGCGATTGCGCAAACGATCAAGGCGGATGTAGGCCATCGCCATCGCTTCCATATCCCGGTCGTAGCCCATATCGGCCAACAGCACCGCGAAGTAGGCCTCCATGATCTGCAGACGCCGCTGGTCGAGCAGGGCCTGATAACGCAGCTCGCTACCCCGGATGCTATGGTCGGCGGCATCCAGGGAGGCGCTGCTACGCCCGAAATCGTAGAGCGGCTTGCGAAGAAACAGGCTGAGGCGGTGGTCATCGGTGATGCTGTCCGGGTCTTCCCGGCGCGGCCCCACCCAACGCAACTGCCCTTCGACAGAGGCGTTGAGGCTCGTCTCGGCACGGGAGGCATCGCGTTGCGCCAATGCCCGGGCCTGGGCGGCCTCATTCATCAACACATCGGGATGGGTCTCGCTCGCCAGCGAGAGGGCGTATTCCAGGGTCAGGGGTTCTGGCAGGGGAGTATCTTGCTGGGCCTGCAGCGCTAGCGGCAAGCCGCACAGCAACAGGCAGGCCATTCCTTTGAGAAGGTGCATGGGTTCACTCCTGCTGTTCGCGCTTATAGCGGGCGAAGCGCATCTCCTTGTAGATCCCCTCCTTGACGAAGTGGCCCATCAACAGGAACTCATCCGCATCGGCGGTGCGACCGGTAAAGCGGTGTACCGCATTGCCTTCCAGGTCAAAGAAGATCGTGACCGGCGTGGCGCGCACCCGGTGCTCGCGAAAGGCAAAGTCCTGCTGGCTCATGCGGCGACCGTCGAAGTCCACCACCTCGATCCCGCCATCCACATCGACCACATAGACCTGAAAGTGCTCACGAAAATAGTCCTGTACCTCTCGCTGGTTAAGCACATGTTGCTTCATCCAATGGCAAAACGGGCAGTCGTCCATTTCAAAGAAGATGACCACGCCACTTTTCCCCTCGTCGCGGGCCAACTCAAGCTCCTCGGAGAAATCACCAAAGCTCTCATGGAAGAAATGACTGGATGGGTCACGGGTATCTGACGCTGTGGCCGATGCCACGCTCAGCACGGCTAGACAGAGTGCTGCGAATAGCTGTTTCATCGTATCGACTCCTCAATGGGTATTATTGGTAGCCGCTCGGGGGGAGCGGTGCTGCTCGTTGGCAGCTTGGGTACAGGTCGTCCCAGTGGGACGCTTTATCTCATGACGCGTCGCTGTATCTGCGCACGCGGGATCGTCAGGCTCCTCTCAGTTAATGGCGTGCGATAAAGCCCTCAATCATCTCGGCGGTGACCTTGCCCACCTGGCGTGCGGCAACCTCACCCTGGGGATCAATCAAAAAAGTGGTCGGCAGACCCGGCACCGGGCCGAAGCTGGGCAGCGTATCCTGTTGTGGGATGATCGGAAAGCTGAGCATGTAATCATCGGCAAACGCCGCCAATTCGTCCATAGTCAGCCCATCTTCTGTGTTAAACGCCAACACCACAGCAAGATCGTCCTTGTGGGTATCGTGAAACTGCTCAAGCTCCGGAAGCTCTTCCAAACAGGGCGGACACCAGGTTGCCCAGTAATTCACCACCACCCACTTTCCCTGCAACTCAGACATATTCATGGTATTGCCATGAATATCGGTAAAGCCTGCCTCCTTATCAGCTGCCAGTCCAAGGACAGGTAACAGGAGCAACGCTGCCATGAGTGGGAGATGTTTGTATGTCATGCCTATCCTGCCATAAGAGTACGTTAAAGGTTCGACCGCCAATTCTAACACCAGTTCCGCCGCATCATCGCCCTGAACGCAAAAAGGGCCCCGCCAAGGGGCCCTTCTTGCTGAAGCGGAGCGAAGTGACTTAGCGCGACAGGTAGCGCAGGTCAGCCTCTTCGGTCACGCCCAGGGTCCATGCGCCGCGGGTGCGGGCATGGTTGATGGCCGCGTCGATCTCTGCCTGGCTGGCACCACGTTCAATCTGGAAGCGCTGACCAGGATGGATCAGGTCGGCGTCCTTGATTTGAGCGCGGTTGGCCTTGTAGATCAGTGGCCACTGGTAGGGGTTGCCATAGATCTCATTCTTGCCGGAGATGGCCCACAGGCTATCACCACGAACGACGGTGTACTGGGTCACGCCCTTGTCTTTGGGCTCCTCAACGACTGGCTTCCTGGCAGCCGCTGCAGCCTCAGCCATTTGGCGAGCCTGGTTGGCGAGCTGGATGGCACGACCGGTATCCCCTTCGGCCAGGGCGGCTTCGGCGTCGGCGATCATGTTGCCAATCGCGGCGTAGTCCGCGTGGGCAGGATCAACCCGTGCATGTGCAGCGCGAGCGTCAACGATGGCCGCCCGGGCCTCTTGAATGGCACTCTGATCCACCGGCTCCTCGGCAGGCTTGGTCGCACAACCCGTAGCAAAGGCAAGAACCAGTGCCATCACGGCAATAAGTTTAAATCCCGTAAACGTTTTCATTGTAAACTCCAGATGTTGGCGGTTGTTCTTTCGGGTAATTCTATT
>SLDE01000027.1 GCA_007125455.1 Ectothiorhodospiraceae bacterium | reverse complement strand
GAGTTGCAGAGTTTCAGCCGATCCATCAATATCACGGCAGAGCAACTAAGGCATTAAAGCCGTGGAAGGGGAGGGGCGGTATTGAGGATTACCCATAAAGTTACCTTGTTGGGGCTGGGCGTGTTTATCGCCAGCGCCCTGGTACTGATCATTGTCCTCAGCCAAACCCTCCCCCAGGACCTCTCCAGGCTATTGCTGCAGGAGCAGCAGGCCAAGGCCGAGTTGCTGGTGGCGCAGGCCGAGGGAGAGCTGGATGACCGTCGCAATGCCCTGCAGCAGTTGGCCCATATGCTGGTGGTCGATGACCGCCCGATGAGCATCGAACAGCTCAACCAGCGGTTGCAGCAGTCGATCCTTACCGGACGCTACTTCAATGGTGGGCTGGCCTTTTTCGATACGGAAGGCCAGGGTGTCGCCGAGGCGCCACGGGATTCCGGGCGTATCGGCCTGGATATCAGTGACCGCGAGCACCTGCGCCAGGCACGCGCCACCCTGCAACCGGTGATCACCCAGCCATTGCTCAGCCGCAGCCTGGGCCTGCCGAGCTTTTTTATCAACGTACCGGTGTTGGATTCCCATCAGCAGCTGCAAGGCTTTCTGGTTGGGGTGACGATTCTGGAGCGTGACAACTTTCTGCTCAAAGTGGGTCGCGAAGCGGCAGAGCTGGGTGGGATCTATTACGTACTGGATGAGGCCAACGGCCTGATCGTCACCGCCAGCGATCCCTCCCTGGCGATGCAGCCCCTGCCCGCAACGGGGGATAACCCCCTGATCGATGCGGTGCGTGCCGGTCAGGCCAGTGGGCAGGCCCGCCATAGTCACCATCGTGAATACATCTTCGCCACGGCCACCCTGCCGCAAATGGGCTGGAAGGTGGTGCGCGCCATCCCCGCTGAGCATGTGCATGGGCCGGTTTCGCACTTAACCCGTGAGCTAAGTGTCTATGCACTGCTGCTTGCCTTGCTGGCCGGCTTGCTGCTGTTTGTGCTGCTGCGGCGCATGCTTGCCCCGCTGGGCAAGGCCACCGCCTCGATCAATGCGATGAGTGCAGGCCAATGCCCCTATACCCTGTTGTCACACGGCAGTGACGATGAGGTAGGGGAGCTTGTTGAGGCCTTTAACCACCTGTTTGAATCTCACGAGGAGCAACGCCAGCGCCTGGCCCTGGCCACCTCCGGCAGTGGGGTCGGGATCTGGGACTACCGAGTGGAAACCGGGCAGTTGATCTGGGATGAGAATATGTTTGCCCTCTACGGCATTGATATGGGGGACTTTCGCGGTGCCTACGCCGTGTGGGAGGAGGGGGTTCATCCGGACGACCGGCCCGAGGCGCGCAGGAAACTGGAGCAGGCGATTAGCGGCGAGGGTGGTTTTGACACCGAGTTTCGCGTGGTTCACCCCACCGGCGAGGTACGCTGGATCAAGGCCAACGGCAGCGTGCTGCGCGACGCCGATGGCAAGGCCACACGGGTGCTGGGTACCAACTGGGATATCACCGAACGCAAACGCATCGAGTTGATGAAGGGCCAGTTCATCTCCACCGTCAGCCACGAGCTACGCACCCCGCTCACCTCGATCCGCGGTGCCCTGGGGCTGGCCTGTGGGGGGCAATTGGGTGATATCCCCGAGCAGGCGCTGCCCATGCTACAGATCGCCCTGCGCAACAGTGAACACCTTACCGAGCTGGTGAACGACCTGCTCGATATGGAAAAGCTCAGCTCTGGTGAGATGTGTTTTGAGATGCAGGCACAGCCACTGTGGCCGCTGCTGGTCGAGGCAGTGGCCAGCGGCGAGGCCTATGCCGCACAGCATCAGGTGAGCCTGCACCTGTTGCCCGCTGATGAGTCGTTGCAGGTCGAGGTGGATGGCCAGCGCCTGCGTCAGGTGATGAACAACCTGCTCTCCAATGCGGCCAAGTTCTCGCCGCCGCAGAGTGAGGTGATAATTAGCCTCAGTGCCGAACAGGGCAGGGTGCGGGTGGCGGTACAGGATCAGGGGCCGGGGGTGCCGTCGGCGTTTCGCTCACGTATCTTTCAGCGCTTTGCCCAGGCCGACGCCTCCGATACCCGCCAGAAGGGTGGCACCGGGCTGGGCCTGGCGATCTCCCGGGAGTTGATCGAGCGCATGGGGGGCGAGATCGGCTATCACTCTCCACCGGGCGAGGGGGCCACCTTTTACTTTGAACTGCCGCTGATTGGGAGTGATGATATTGGGTAAGGCGCTAAGCGGCGGAACTGGCAGGCCGATGGATAAGGCTTCACCCTGTTTTTCTTCCAACAGCGCCGTCGCAGGCCTGTGGTGATGAAGCTCCTGTTACTGATTGTACTGTTGCTGGTTTCCCTCACTGGTGGGCTTTATCTGGCTGGAGAGCAGTTGCGCCCCCAACCTGCCGGGGGCGATTTTATCCTTCAGGGTGGCAATGGGCCGGTGGCATCAGAGGATTACCGGGGAAGATGGGTGGTGCTCTATTTTGGTTTTGCCAGTTGCCCCGATGTTTGCCCAACCAGCCTGGCACGCTGGGCCCACGCCATCAATGGTTTGTCTGCACCGCAGCAGCAACAGCTTGCGCTGTTCTTTATTACCCTGGACCCGCAGCGAGACACGCCCGAGCTGGTTACAAAATACGCCCGCCATTTTCACCCGGACTTTGTCGGCCTTAGTGGCAGCCATGAGCAGATCGATGCTGTGGCCAAGCGTTACGGCGTGATCTATCGGCGAGTGGAATTGGAGTCGGCGATTACCTACACCATAGACCACTCCAGCTACAGCTATCTGCTCAATCCGCAGGGGGAGTTGGTGAGGATGCTCACCGATGGCAGCGATGTGGCAACACGCACTCAGGCACTGCGAGATGCGCTTTATTCAGGGCGGTAGCTGACAGCCCGACGCTTGCCCGCCTGCTTGGCCTGGTAGAGGGCAATATCCGCCTGCTTGAGCAGTTCATCGATACTGGCGGCACCATCGGCAACATGGGCGATGCCGATACTCACTCCGACCTCTACTGAGATCTTTTCCTGTGTGGTCACCTCCAATGCCATTGGGGCCGTAATCGATGCCAGCACGCGTTCGGCCATGCTCTGCGCCTGGGCATGGTCCGCGCAGTGGTTGAGTACTACCACAAACTCGTCCCCACCCAGGCGTGCAATCAGGTCGTTTTCCCTTTTGATCTGGCGCAGGCGCTTGCCAATAATGCGTAGTACCTCATCACCCGCGTCATGGCCGTGGCGATCATTGATCGGCTTGAAACCATCGAGGTCCATCATCAGCACCGCCACCCCTCTGCCGCTCTCACGCCAATGGGCCAGGGCGTCCTCCAGATGGTGTAGCAGGTGGGTGCGATTGGCCAGATCGGTCAACATATCGTGAAAGGCCAGGCGGTGCATGGTCTGTTCGGTTTGGCGGCGCTGGGTAATATCTTCGAGCGTTAGGATCGCCATTACCGGGTGGCTCTCTTCGTGCAGGATCAACGATACCTCGCAGATCGCTTCGCTCCCGTCCGGGTATCGCAGGCTGATCTCGTGCTTGTCCAGCAGCTTGTCAGGTGAGGCATGCAAGGCCGTGAGCAAATCCTCCCAGGTGCCGGGCACAGAGCAGATCAGCGAGTCTCGCACCTTTGCCCCCACCGGCAAGGAGCCCATCTTGCGCTCCCAGGCCTCGTTGATATTGACCAGGGTCTCATTGTCGATGCGGATCACCGCCGCAGGCACTGGCATCACGCGCAACAGATCCAGTAAGCGGTTTTTCATCATCAATACCGAGTGGATCAGCGGGGCCTGTTGTTGATCCATTGGCAACTGCCGATCCGAGATCAGGTTCCCCTGCATGATGTCCTGGGCGATGGCCATCACGTGCTGATCCTCATAGCCCTCACGGCGCAGCCAGATCGATAGATAGGTCATCATCGCGATAAAGGGCAGGAAGTAGGCCACGTGTACCACAAACAGCAGCCAGAACGCATCACTGTCAAAGACATATACCGGCACACCGATGGTCTGGGCATAACCCAGGATCAGATGGTGCAGATAGATCACCACTGTCGCCATGATGATAGTGCGCCAGTCGCGGTAGTACAGTAGTACGCCAATCAGGCCAAAGGCCGAGAAGTGCGCCTCAATGTCGCCCGCATTCTGATGGATGATCAGCCCGGTAAAGACCATGAATGCCGCCCCCATGTAGAGGCGGGTAACCAGTTCCCCCGGATACAGGCGCATCAGCAATACGGCCAGGAGCAAGGTGGGTAGCCCTACCAGCAATACCGATAGCCAGGTGCCATACAAGGGTGCAAGCAAGATACAAACCAATAGCAAGAAGGCGTTCATTCCCACCATGATGCGGTCGGCGCGTACACGATAGGGATGGAGCAGCGCATCGAAGCGCGCTTCGTGGGTAAACCAATTCGTTAGTAAGGTCACTAGGATATACTCAGGCAGAAAATTCCACGTTGTGCACTGTCATAGGCGAGATAGGCCAGTACGGCGAGGGAGTAGAGCAGCCAGGCAGACACCCATGCCGCCGGGTGTTTCCACCAGGGCCTGAACGAGATAGGGGTGTGAGAGGGCACGCTTTGCATTTGAGATTGCTTCATTGTTTGGTTTTTAAGGGGGGCAGACTACCACCCAGGACGCCGCTGACAAAGCGTTGTTTGTCGTGCCAGGGTTTAGCCCCTTACAAAACGGCCACAAGACCTTTCTTTTCAATAAGATTCAGGTAACTGCTCGCCCCCTTTATCCCCTCAAGGGCAGAGGGGGCGAGTAGATTCAGATTCAGAAGTTTCATCGTCTGCTTATTCCGACACCTTTGTTCAACCGATCAAACCCAGCATTGCTTCTATCAGCTGCTCGCGCAGCGCCTCCATTTCGACAAAACGTGCCTGGGCCTGCTCGACCTTGCCCTGCTGCTTGAGTACCACCAGCTCACGGCCCAGTTGGTGTACCTTTTCATGCAGGGGGTGCAGGGTAGGTTGTACAAGGTCGTTGTGGCCGTTGAGCCAGCGCCCGAAGTGGCAGCGCTGTGGGTCCAGTTCGGGTGGGTGAGGGCTGGCGTCGTGCAGGTAGTCCTTTAGCGTATTCACCCAGGCACGATGGGCGACCATGCTGAACAGCGCGGGCAGTAGCTCATGGGGTACGGGGGCGGTTTGGTGCCAACTGCTGAGCGGTTGCCACTGTGCCTGCCATCGCATGAGTTGCTCGGCGGGCATGGGTTTGGCGATGGCGTAGCCCTGGCCGATCTCGCAGCCCAGTTGCAGCAGCATCTTGCCGTGTAGCTCGGTCTCTACCCCCTCGGCGATCACCCGGCGCTGGAAGCTTTCGGCCAGACCGATCACCCCGTGCAGGATGGCCAGGTCGTCGGGGTCGTCCAGCATGTCGCGCACAAAGCTTTGGTCGATCTTGAGGGTTTCGACCGGCAGGCGCTTGAGATAGGTGAGCGAGGAGTAGCCGGTGCCGAAGTCGTCCAGCGAGAAGGTGATGCCGAGGCCCTGGCACTCACGGATCAGGGACGAGACGTGGGCGATGTCCTGCAGGGCGCTGGTCTCGACCACCTCCAGCTCCAGATCCCCCGGCTGCACTACCGGGTGACGTGACACGGCATCGCGCAGCTTGGTAACGAAATCGGGCTGGGCCAGTTGCAGCGCATCCACATTGACACTGACCGAGATGGGCTGGCCTGCACTGCGCCAGTGGGTGAGCTGTGCCAATGCCGTCTCGATTACCCAGTCGCCCAGCGCCACCATCAATTGGTGGCCCTCCAGCAGTGGCAAGAAGGCGATGGGTGGCAACAGGCCCTGCTGAGGGTGTTGCCAGCGGATCAGTGCCTCGGCCCCGATCAGCTTGCCGCTTTGCATGGAAACCTTGGGCTGGTAGAAGAGCACGAACTCCTCCCCTTCCAGCCCCCGGCGGATCGCCTTGAGTCCCTCGTGTTGATCGCGCAGGTCGCGGTCGTGTTCCACATCAAACAGGTGGTAGCGGTTCTTGCCGGCCAGCTTGGCCTGATACATCGCCTGATCGGCCTGACGCAGCAATTGATCGGCATCGATGGTTTCGGCCTGTGGGTAGAAGCTGACCCCCAGGCTGGCGGAGACCTGCAGGCTGTATTCCCCATCGCTTACCGGGCGGGCGGCGGCGTCGAGCAGGCGCTTTAGCAGCGGCAGGGCTGACTCCACATCCGGTAGATCCAGCAGCACCGCGACGAACTCATCGCCACCCAGGCGGGCCAGGGTATCGCCCTCGCGGAGCATGCCTTTTAGCTGCCCGGCGAGGGAGACCAGCAGGCGATCCCCCACGTCGTGGCCGTGTTTGTCGTTGACCTCCTTGAAGCCGTCCAGGTCGAGGTATATCAGTGCCAGTTTCTGTTTGCGCCGTGCCACCTGGGCCATCGCCTGTTGCAGGCGATCCGCCAGCAGCACCCGGTTGGGCAGGCCGGTGAGCGCATCGTAGTGGGCGATATGCTCCAGCTGGCGTTGCTGCTCCTTGAGTGAGGTAATATCGGAAAACAGCCCCACATAGCGTTCAGTGGTACCCGTGGCATCGCGCACCGCGCTAATGGTCAACAGTTCGGCGTAGAGTTCGCCGCCCTTGCGCCGATTCCATACCTCGTTCGACCAACTGCCCTGCTCTTGCAGGGCCTGCCACATCTCGGTGTAGAAGGCTTCATCGTGCTTGCCGGACTTGAGCAGGCGCGGGTTTTGCCCCTGCACCTCATCCCGTCCATAGCCGGTGATGCGGGTGAAGGCATCATTGACATCGATAATGCTGCCTTGTGGATCGGTGATCACGATCCCCTCATTGGCATGCTGGAATACACTGGCGGCCTGTTGCAGTTGCTGATCGGCGGCACTGCGTTGCATCTCGGAGGCAATACGGTCGATAAACAGCTCCAGCAGGGCGGGGGCCAACTCGTGCAGACGTTCCGGCAGAGGCTTGCGCCCCAGGGTGACCAGGATCCCCAGCGCCTGTCCCTGCTTGTCGAACAGGCTGTGCCCGACGTAGGCCTCTATGCCCATCTCGCCCAGCAGCAGATCCCGAGGGAATAGCGCCTGTGCATTCTCTGGATAACAGGCGGCACTCTTCTTCATTACGTCGGCACAGGGGGTATCGGCAAGTACGTAGCGGAAGGGGCTCAGTGCCTGGCCATCCGCCCACCCCTCAACTACCTGGATCTGTTGTTGCTTATCGTCGAGCTGGCCAACAAAGGCGATATCGGTATTCAAGGCCTCGCTGAGCAGACGGCAGGCGGCACGAAAAAACTCGTTGCCGGTCAGTCGGGCCAGTTGGCCGTTGAGGGCAGAGAGGGTCTGTTCAAACAGCTTTTGCTCGGTGATGTCGCGGCTGATGCCGAACACCCCGCGCACCTGGCCCTGGGTGTCGAATAGTGGCCACTTGTGGGTTTGCACGTAGCCAATGTGACCCTCGGCATCGTAGTAGGGGTTCACCTTGTTGAGTACCGGTCGGCCCTCGGCGAAGACGGCTTGTTCTTCTTCCTGGTAGATCCGTGCGGTCTCGGCAGGGAAGAGCTCGCGGTCGTGTTTGCCGATCATCTCGCGCCAGTTGCGATGCCCGGTGACACGGGCCAGGGGCTGGCTGCAAAAGCGGATGCGGCTTTGTGCGTCCTTGAAATAGATGAAGTCGGTGGTTTGATCGAGAAAGGCGTGAAAGTCCCGGCTAAAGTGATGCAGCTTTTCCTCGACACGGCGGCGCTTGTACATGGTCAGGGCTAGTGCCAGGGTGAGGATCGACAGCACCACCAGTGCAGCAATCAATCGGTGTTGGAGCTGTTGTTCCCGTGCGATGGCCTCGGCGGACTGGTGCTCGACCCGCTCCTCCAGGCGTTGCTGGTAGTGCCACATGCCCTGCTCCAGGTTGCGCCCGGGGGTGATGTCGTGGATCACTGATAGCAACAGGGGCTGTTCATCGACGGAGAAGGGCTGGGAGTGGACCTCCACGGTGCGGATCTCACCATCGGCCAGGCGATGGCGAAAGATGAAGTAATTGCGCCCCTCGCTTAGCGCAAGCTCGCGCTCCTGGGCAACCTGCTTGGCGGTGAAGGTGTTGATCTGCTGAATGGCCATAGTACGCAGCTGCTCCCGCGAGTGGCCGTAAAAGGTCACCGCGGCCGGGTTGGCATCGACGATCTGTCCCGAACCCGGCTCGATCCACAGCATCACCACGCCGTGTTGTTCGAAGACCTGCTCAAAATCGGGTGTCTCGGCGAGGGTCGAATGGGCATAGCCCATCCACAGCAGCAAGCACGCCAGCCAAGCGACCTGAGAGGAGAAGCGGCAGCTTGCCCGATAGTTCATCTCATTACCCAGTTTGGTCACAACAGGCTCACTGGGCCTGCTTGGCGCGAATATGCGCACCGAGTTTTTTGTCGGTATTGAGGATGTGGTGGCTCAGCCAGTCGCTGAGAAAACCGAGCAAGGCCTCGCGCGAGATCAATGTACCGGCCTTCAGATCCTCACGGATCGAAACCACCTTGGCGGAGAAGCTGCGGTGTTGGGCCAGGTGGGCCTCCAGGTCTTCTTCCTGATCGCTATAGCCATATTGCTGCATTAGCTCCTCTTCGGTATCGAAGTGGTAGAGGGCGTAGGACAGCAGGTCGCGGGTGATCTTGTCCAGCACCTCGGCACTGCTGTTGTTGGTGAGTAATTGATTGGCCTCCTGCAGGGTGTGGATCAGGATCTTGTGTTGCTCGTCGATCTCCTCCACACCGGTGGCGAATTCGTCGCGCCAAACCAATGGGCTGCTTATTTCGGTCATGCTTGTTTCTCCGTTTGAATTACTGGGCTGTATTTTCCTCGGTGCGGTTCGCGGGGCTCACCGCACCCTACGCACTTCTTTACGCCGTATCGTCCGGTAGGGTGTGGTGAGGTACGAACCGCACCGTCTCGCCCCATGCACCCGGTGCGCATTCTGAGTTACTCTCCTGCCTGTGCTACGCGCAACTGGTGCAGGCGTTCTACCAGGGCGTCGTTGGCTTGTTTCAGACTGGTATCGAGGTTGTCCAGTTGTGCCGTCTCGCCCGCATCGCGTGCGGCCACCAGGGCATCGGCCAGGGCGTGTACCTTGCGGTGCATTGTGCCCAGCGCTTCCAGGCCGCGCTGATCGGTAAAGCGTTGTGCCTTGGGGCTGTGGTACCACTCGCTTAACGGGCATTGCTGATAGTCCTGGTGGGCGTGCTGGTGGGGTGGGGCGTGTTGCAGACGATCCAGCCAGTGACGATGGCCCACCTCCATCAGCAGCAGATCAAAATCATCGCGCCTGGGGTAACTCTGATCGACCAGACGCCAGCGGGGATCGGCACGGAAACCGCCTAACCAGGCGGGGACCCGTTCGGCGGGCATGGGGCGTGCAATGGCGTAGCCCTGCATCACATCGCAGCCCAGTTCCAGCAGCATCAGGATATGCTCAATGCTCTCCACCCCTTCGGCCACCACCTCGTGATCAAAGGCCTTGGCCAGGCCGATCACCCCCTGAATGATCCCCAGATCGCCGGCATCGTCGAGCATATCGCGTACAAAGCTGCCGTCGATCTTCATCTCATTAACCGGCAGTTGCTTGAGGTGCACCAGACTGGAGTAGCCGGTGCCGAAGTCATCCAGGGAGAACTTCATGCCATGGGGTTGGAAGCGGGTGAGCAGTTGGCGCATCGCCTGCACATCCTCCAGTGCGGCGGTTTCCACCAGCTCGATCACCAGCAGGCTGGCGGCGGGGGTTTTCTGGAGTGCCTCCAGGCGGGTCGCCAGGCTGCCATTAAGAAACTGACGCGCCGAGACATTCACACTCACTGGCAGGGCGATCCCCAGGGTTTGCCAGTGGTCGATCTGCCGGATCGCCTCGGCCAGTACCCAGTCGCCCAGCTCGATGATCGCCTCTTCCTGCTCGATCAGGGGCAAAAACTCCACCGGGGAGCGCTGTCCCAGGGTGGGGTGGTTCCAGCGCAACAGGGCCTCGAAGCCGGTCACTTGGCCCTGGCGGCAGTCCACCTTGGGTTGGTAGTAAAGCTCAAACTGCCCCTGGGCGATCCCCTTGCTGATGCGCTCGCGCAGCCCCCGATTGGCGTGCAGGCGTGATTCGGCAGAGGGGTTGAACAGGTGGTAGCGGTTCTTGCCTTCCTGCTTGGCACGATACATGGCCTGATCGGCGTGGCGCAGCAGTTTGTCCGGCTCACCGCTGTCGCCGGGATAGAGGGTGACGCCGATGCTGGCCGAGACCCGCACCATCTCCCCCTCAAAGCCAATCGGCAGGGCGATATCAGCCAGCAGCCGTTGCAGGATCTGTTCGTAGGCGTGTTCGGCGTGCAGCCCGGTGAGCAGCAATACAAACTCATCGCCACCCACCCGAGCCACGGTGTCATCATCGCGCACCGCCTCCAGCAATCGTCGTGCGATCTCCTGCAAAACCTGATCCCCGGCCTTGTGGCCGAGGCGGTCGTTTATCGGTTTGAAGCCGTCCAGATCCAGCAGGCACAGCGCCAGTACCTCACCGCTGCGGCGGCTGTGGGCCAGCGCCACCCCTAGCCTATCCGCCAGCAGGGTGCGGTTGGGTAGATCGGTGAGGGGATCGTAGTGGGCGATGCGCTCCAGCTCGTT
>SLDE01000108.1 GCA_007125455.1 Ectothiorhodospiraceae bacterium | reverse complement strand
GAGAAAACCCCACGCCATGTTGGTCGGCCTGAAGCCTGACCCACAAAAAGGGGCAAGTAGATACTTTGCACCTTCGCTTCGCTGTTTGGGATGCCTATTCCCTATTCGCTACTTCGCCGCTTTACTGCTATCGAGGATCTGGGTCAGGCTGGCCACGGCACCGCCGATCCCGGCCAGCTCGGCGGGGATGATCATGGTGTTGTTGGCCTTGGCCAGGTTGCCAAATTCCTTCACATACTGCTCGGCCACCCGCAGGCTGACCGCCTGCTCGCCCCCCGGCTCGTTGATCGCTGAGGCGATCTGGCGGATCCCTTCGGCGGTAGCCACGGCGATCATCTCGATCTCTCGGGCGCGACCTTCCGCCTCGTTGATCTGGCGCAGCTTTTCCCCCTCGGAGAGGTTGACCACCTCCTGACGCTGCCCCTCGGATACGTTGATCATCGCCTGGCGTTCGCCTTCGGATTTGGCAATCGCAGCACGACGCTCACGCTCGGCGCGCATCTGTTGCTCCAGTGCGTCCTTGATGCTGGCGGGCAGGCTGATGTCGGAGATCTCATAACGCAGCACCTTGATCCCCCAGGGGGTGGCGGCCTCGTCGACAACCTGCACCACCTCTTCGTTGATCTTGGCGCGCTCCTCGAAGGTCTTGTCCAGGTCGATCTGGCCGATCACCGAGCGCATGGTGGTTTGTGCCAACTGGGCGGCGGCGTAACGGTAGTCCTGTATGCCGTAGCTGGCCTTGTGTGCATCGATCACCTGCAGGTATAGCACCCCGTTAACCCCAACCTGGATATTGTCCTTGGTCACGCACTCCTGGCGGGGTACATCGATTACCTCTTCCTTGAGCAGTTGGCGGTAGGCCACCTTGTCGATGAAGGGGATCAGGATATGAAAGCCCGAGTCGAGGGTACGTGAGTACTTACCCAGCCGCTCGATGATGAAGTTGGAGCGTTGCGGGACGATCACCGCCGATTTGAGGACGGCGATAACGACCGCTGCGGCAAAGCCGAGCGAGATGATTAGTGCGATATTCATGTCGGTCATTCCTTATCCTTTATTGCTTGGGTTGGTCTTGCTTACGGTAAGCTGGATCCCGTCGTTGGCGACGATCCATACGGTGTCGCCCTTTTTGATTGACTCGTCTGCTGCGCTGAAGGCCTTCCACTGTACACCATTAAGGCGCACCCGACCTTGTCCATGATCAAAGTCTTTGATCGCTGTGGCACGACCGCCGAGATCGTCGCGAAAGGTCTTGTGTGAGTCGTTGCTGTCGGCCAGATCCCCCACCAGATAGTGGCGTAGTTTGGCGCGGGCAGTGAACAGCAGCACCAGTGAGAGCGTGGCAAAGACAAAGAACTGCATCGCGGTCGAGTCGATGATCCCCAGCCACAGCAGCAGGCCGACAATGATCGCCGCCAGGCCGAAAAAGACCGCGATCACGCTGGTGGCCAGCAGTTCCGAGAGGATCAACAGCAGGCCGACGATGACCCATATCAGGGCGATATCCATGTACTACTCCTTATATACGTCCAGGTAGTCGTTTTTGAGGCGCACATAGTGTGCCGCGGAATAGGTCAGTTTTCTGCGTTCCAGATCATTGAGCGGGCGTACCCGCTGCACCGGCTGGCCCAGCCACAGAAAACCACCTTCCAGGTGCTTGTTGGGTGGTACCAGGCTGCCAGCACCGAGCAACACCTCGTCTTCCAGCACCGCTCCGTCGAGCACGATGGCACCCATGCCGATCAGACAACGGCCGCCAATGCGGCAACCGTGCAGGATCGCCCGGTGGCCGATGGTGACCTCCTCGCCGATATACAGCGGGTGGCCACCGGGCTGTTCGCTGTGGTCATGGGTGACGTGCAGCACCGAGCCGTCCTGGACATTACTGCGCGCGCCGATGCGGATCCGGTTCACATCACCGCGTACCACCACCTGGGGCCAGAACGAGCAGTCTTCTCCCGTGACCACGTCGCCGATCAATTCGGCGCTGTTGGCCAGATAGCAGCGCTCTCCCAGCTGGGGGCGGACATTGCGGTAGCTCTGTAGTGGCATGGCTGTCCCCGTTAGCGCAGGGTGACCAGCTCCTCCGAGCTGGTGGGGTGGATCGCCACGGTATCATCGAACTGCTGCTTGGTGGCCCCCATCTTCAGCGCCACCGCAAAGCCTTGCAGCATCTCGTCCACCCCATGGCCGATCATGTGGATGCCGACGATCTTCTCCTTGGCCCCCACGCAGACCAGCTTCATCGCGGTTTCGCTCTTGTGCGGGGTGATCGCGTGGTACATCGGGGTGAAGCGGGTCTGGTAGGTCTTCACCGCATCGCCGTGGACCTTGCGTGCCTCGGCCTCGGTCAGCCCTACGGTGCCGATGGGCGGGTGGCTGAACATAACGGTGGGGATGTTTTCGTATTCCAGCTTGCGTTCGGGTTGATTGTTGAACAGCCGATCGCCCAGGCGGCGCGCGGCAGCGATCGCCACCGGGGTGAGCTGGGCACGGCCGGTCACGTCGCCCACTGCATACACGCCGGGCACATTGGTGTTTTGGAACTCATCGGTGGGGATGTAGCCGCGCTCGTCTTTGGCGATCCCGGCGTTCTCCAGCTGGAGATCCATGGTGTTCGGCGCACGACCGATGGCCCAGATCAGGCAGTCGAAGCCGGTCAGTTCATGGCCGCCCTGGGCGTGCAGGGTGAGCAGGCCATCATCCCCCTTGACCACCTCATTGATGGAGATATTGGGCAGGATATTCACCCCATCGTTCACCATCTCCTCCATCAGCACCTCGCGCAGCATCGAATCGAAGCTGGAGAGGAAGTGCTGGCCACGCAGCAGCAGATCCACCTCGCTGCCCAGCGCGCGCAGCAGCCCGGCCAGCTCAACGGCGATGTAACCGGCACCGACGATGGCCACCCGCTTGGGTTGTTCCTGCAGGGCAAAGAAGCCATCGGAGGTGATGCCGTGCTCGGCACCGGGGATGGCGGGAAGCATCGGCACCCCGCCGGGAGAAACCACGATGTGATCCGCGCTGTAGTGTTCGCCATTCACCTCCAGGGTGTGAGCGTCGACGAAGCTGGCCTGGCCGGTGATCACGTCGATGTCCGAGTCCTTGAGATAGGTGCCATACCAGGTGTTGATCCCCTGGATCATCTCGTCACGGGCGCTAACCAGTTGCTGCCAGTCAAAGTTGTTGACCATTACATCAAAGCCGTAGCCCTGGGCATCGCGCAGGGCGTGGGCAATGCTGGCCGCATTCCACATCACCTTTTTGGGCACGCAGCCGACATTAACGCAGGTACCCCCCATGCGATCGGACTCGATCACGGCGGCCTTTTTGCCGTGCATGGCCGCCCGTTCTGCCGCCGAAAGTCCACCACTACCGCCGCCGATGGCGAGAAGGTCATAATGCTTGCTGCTCATATCGGGTATCCTGTGTCTGCTTGCCTTAAGATTCCCCGATTCTATCAGCCTTGGTGCGGCGGTGTCGCCACCGGGGATGCAAGTGGATAGATAAGCAGGTACCATTCCCTGCTGAATAATAAGAGATATACGAGACACCGCATGGAACCCATACACTACTCCTATCAGTTCATCTTCGAGAACGGGCGAGAAGAGCAGTTTGACGTGCATCTGGACGGTCATACACTGGATCCGCTCGATCCGACCCCGGAGCGCCCCCCGGAGTGGGCACGGTTGAACTACCACAAGTGTTCACACTGCCCGCTGGACTCGCTGGAGGTCTTCTTTTGTCCGTTGGCGCTGCGCCTGCTGCCGTTGATCGAACGTATGGGCGATGTGGTCTCCATCGACAACGTGGAGGTCAAGGTTGCACTGGGGGATCGTATCGTCACCCGCAGTGCCACCGCCCAGGAAGGGATCAGCTCGCTGATGGGGATCATCACCGCCTCCAGCGGCTGTCCGCATACGGTATTCTTCAAGCCCATGGCGCGCTTTCACCTGCCCTTTGCCAACACCGAAGAGACCTTCTACCGCGCCACCTCGATGTATATGCTCGGTCAGTACTATCGCTGGCAGGCAGGCAAGAGTGTCGATCTGGAGCTGGACGGGCTGCTTGACTTTTACGCCCAGGTCGCTGCCGTGAACAAGGGGATCGCCGATCGAATGCGTGCCGAACGGCGCGAAGATGGCACCGTTAACGCCATCGTGCTGTTGGATATGTTCGTTAAGAGCATGCCGATCCTGGTCAAGGAGACCCTGGATGAGCTAAAGCCCCTGTTCAAGCCCTATGTGGATGCCGATCTCGGCCCGTAGTCAGTAGCCTGTGTCCCCTGTGTCAGCCAAGACCTGCGGGGCGAGCCGCCACCCATAAGCCAGCAGGCTTCGCCCCTCCTGTGCCACGCCTCGAAGATTTGCCAACTACTCACCCACGTGAAAACCCCGCATCCAATGTAGATACGCGATCCGGGGAGTTACAATGCTCTCGCGCAGGTCTTCGCCTGCCCTTTAGTTGACAAAAAACATCAAGTATATTCATTATATTAACCTATCAAGCAAGACATGAGTAACACCAGGGTGAGCGCCTGCTCCTCAAAAGTATGCGGACGCCCTGTGAGTAACACACCAAACCTTGATAAGGCGGTCCTCCCCGCCTTTCTTTTTTTCCCCCCCAGCGGCACCGCTTAGCCTTTCCTGTCTTGTGATAAGCCCGCCGACAACCCAGCTGCCTCGATCGGCCTCACCTGCCATTAACGAGCACTCAAAGGGGCGCTCAGTCCTCCTCACCCAGATGCAGATCCAACGCTTCAGGCTGGCAGCGCTGCCACTCGAAGGCGCTGCCATCGGCCTGGTCATGCAGGCGGGGGTCGTCCGGACCGGTCAGCTCGCAATACTCAATATGGGAAAACTCCGGGCGGTGCTTGGAGCGGATCAGTTGTTTGATCACCGCATCGGCCACCAGTGAGCGGGCATCATTATCGTTCATGGTCTGCTGGTCGGTCTGCTCCGGGATCTCCACCTGCCCCTGGAGCAGGCTATCGCCTTTACTCTCGCTGTCGTCGATCAGTTTGTAGATGTAGTAGCGTTTGCTCATGCGTCTCACCCTGTCCCTATATTATTGATATCACAGCACCATAGCATGCACACCGGGCCGCTACCACGTCTTTGGCGGGGCATGGTTATTCTGCTAGGCTGAAAAAAAACGTAGCCACCTGGGGGGGCCATGCCCAGCAGCGATAGCGAGGAGCAGACACGTAAACAGTGGTCATCGAAGCCGGTCTTTCTGCTCTGGAGGATCCTCCCATGAGGCGACGCACAACACAGCGTTGGATGTTGTCGATGGTCGTCTTGCTGGCATCGGGCGGACTCTACTGGTGGTACGTGATGCTCAGCCCCTATGGCCACAGCCTGCCGCCTGACCCCGACGGGATCTACCTGCAATCAAGACATGGCCTGTTCGCCTACGGCACCCTCACCTCGCCCGTGGTGCGCTGGGTGGTGCTGGGCGAATCCGTCCCGGCAGAGGCGGCGCGGCTGGAGGGTTTTCGCCGCCAGGGGCTGGATCTGGTGGTCGCACCGGGCGAGTATGTATCAGGTCAGTACCTTGCGGTGTCTGGCCCCCAGCTACGCCGCCTGGATCGCTACGAGCGGCTGGGCAGCCGTTACACTCGCGAGCGGCATGCGCTGATCGATGGCCGCCAGGCCTGGCTCTATCGTCGTATCGAGGACTAAGCATGGCAGAGCAACTGGATACTCCCCCCTGGCAACACAACCCCGAGGGTAAGCCGCGCCGGGTCGGGGTGGAGATTGAGATGAACGGCCTCACCCTGGATCAGGTGGCCAAGGTGGTGGCCGACTATCTTGGGCTGAAGGTGGAGGCCATTGGTCGTTACGAGCGTGTTATCCGAGGCGACCCGGCTGGTGATTGGATCATCGAGCTGGATTTCAAGCTACTCAAAGAGATGGGCCGCGAGGTGCGCCAACCGCATCACTGGGAAGACGATCTGGCCGACACCGCCGAACAGGCCCTCGCCTGGCTGGCCGAAGAGGTGGTGCCGGTGGAGCTGGTCGCGCCGCCCCTGCCCCTGCCACGGCTGGGGGAGATCGAGACCCTCATCGACCGCCTGCGCCAGGCCGGGGCCAAGGGCAGCTCCGACGGGCTGATCAACGCCTTTGGCATGCAGTTTAACCCGGAGATCCCCAGCCGCGACAGCCACACCCTGCTTGCCATCCTCAAGGCCTTTGCCTGCCTCTACCCCTGGTTGTGGCAGCGCGCCAATATCGATCTCACACGCCAGCTCACCTCCTATGTAAACCCCTTTCCCAGCGAGTATGTGCATCAGGTGATCGCTACGGACTATTGGCCCGATCAGACCACCCTGATCGACGATTACCTGACCCACAATCCCAGCCGCAACCGGGCGCTGGATCTCCTACCGCTGTTTACCTGGCTGGACGAGGCGCGGGTCCGCCGTACCACCGACGATCCACTGATCAAACCCCGCCCCACCTTTCACTACCGCCTGCCCGACAGCGAGATCCACCTGCCCGAGTGGGGCCTGCATAGCGCCTGGAACGACTGGGTGGCCGTGGAGCGCCTGGCCGCCGACCACGAACGCCTGCAGGCCTGTTGTGCCGCCTACCAACACTACCTGGATGACCCACTGGAACGGCTGTTTGGCGACTGGATCTATGAACTGGAGCGTCAATGGCTCGTCCGCTGATCGCTATCACCGGGCCAGGCCGTGGGGCCATCGGCCCGCGTAGCCTGGTGGCCATGGCGATCCGCCTGCACGGCGGCGAGCCCTTACAACTGCGCCCCGGCCAATACGCCCACGACCACCCCCTCGACGGCGTGGTGATCACCGGCGGCCACGACGTCAACCCGGTGCTCTACGCCGCCGAGCCCGAAGTCGAGCCCCGCTACGACGAACAGCGCGATCACTTCGAACGCGCAGTGATCGAATACGCCCTCGAGCACGACCTGCCCCTGCTGGGGATCTGTCGCGGTGCACAGCTGCTCAACATCGTGCGCGGTGGCAGCCTGTTTCAGGACCTGCGCCTCCACCGCAAGCAGACCTCCCACCGGCGCACCATCCTGCCACTCAAGACACTGCTGCTTGAGCCCGGCAGCACACTGGGCCAACAGATGGCCTGCAGCCGCTGTCGTATCAACAGCCTGCACAACCAGGGCATCGACCGACTCGGCAATGGGCTCAAGGTCGCCGCAAGGGATCTGGACGGCATTGTCCAGGCCATCGAAGACCCCCGCGCCCGCCACCTACTCGGGGTACAGTGGCATCCCGAGTTCCTCCCCTACCTGCCTCGCCAACTAGCGCTATTTGCAGGGCTGGTCGCCGCCAGCCGTGTACAGGGATGATTTGCGACCCCCGGCAATCTGTGCCACGCTAAGCATTAGATTATTCTAAATTACTTATAAAACAGGAGGGAATATGAAAACCACTATCACAGCCATCGGTGGCCTCGTCGTCGGGATGATCCTCATGGCAGTACTCGTCATCGCCGCCGCCCCCGGCATGATGATCATCGAAGACGACAGCCGCTACAGCTACGAAGAGACCCTGGAGCGCATCCATGCCAACGCCAAGGCGATGGACTGGAAGATCCCCACCGTACACAAGCTGCACGAAGCGGTGGCGCCCTACGGCTACGAGGTCGAGCGGGTCGCCGTGCTGGAGCTTTGCCAGCCCCACCACGCCGCCCAGATCCTCGCCCAGGATGACAGCCGCGTCGTTACCTCCCTGATGCCCTGTCGCCTCTCCGTCTACGAGACCAGCGATGGCCGCGTAGTGATCTCGCGGATGAACTCCGGCCTCATCGCCCAAACCTTCGGCGGCATCATTGCCGAAGTTATGGCCGAAGCCAGCGCCGACAACGAACAGATGATCGCCGACATCATCCGTTAAAATGGCCGCCCGGGTGGTGTAGTATTACCGGAAAGGCCCGTGAGGATCCCCCACGGGCCAGATCCAGTAAACGGAGAACCCCCATGTCCCTGCAGGACCAACTACTCAAGGCAGGCCTTGCCGATCAAAAAAAGGCCAGCAAGATCCAAAAACAAAAACACCAGCAGCAAAAGCTTCAGCGCAAGAACAAGGTCGTCATCGAAGACGAAGCCCGCCTTGCCGCCGAAAAGGCCCACGCCGAAAAGGTAGAACGCGACCGCCAGCTCAACCTGCAACGCAAGCAAGAGGCCGAGCAGCGCGCCATCAGCGCCCAGATCCGCCAACTGATCGAAATGAACCGCCAGCCCAAGGGCAAGGGTGAGATCACCTACCACTTCACCGACCACAACAAGGTCACCCGCATCTACGTCGACGAACGCCAACAACGCCAGCTCGCCAACGGCCTGCTCGCCATCGTCATGCTCGACGGCCAATACGAGATCGTCCCCTCCACCGTGAGTGAAAAGATCGCCCTGCGCGATGAAAGCTACCTGATCTACAGCAACAAAGGCAAAGGCGACGCGCCCGAAGTGGAAGAGGACGACCCCTATGCCGAGTTTCAGGTGCCGGATGATTTGATGTGGTAGCCCGCCAGCCAAGCCGAGAAGTCCAGAGGGCTGTGCACACCACTGCCGCCACGATGAGCACACGGTTGCTCTCAATCACTGCCACGCCTGCCCGGAGCGTCGAGCTCCAGCTGGATGATTTGAATGAGTTTAGACAATGGCAACCCCCGTCCATGGTCACCCCAAAGGGGAGATCTGGCTATCCTTGTTTTTTCGCTGTTAAGCAGGTATCGAGCGTTTATGCCACTCCAGCGGCGATGTGTTTGGAGCGTTAGTTGATGAATCATGGTTTACGAACAAAAGCGGTGCTGGTTGTTGATGACTTTCAGAACATGCGCAGCACAATCAAGCGGATGCTGCAAAGCATCGGTGTCGATGATGTAGACCTCTCTGCCAATGGTCGGGATGCATTGGGGCAGATGGCCAAGCGCAGATACGATATTGTGTTTTGCGACTATAACCTTGGTGAAGGTCCAGATGGGCAGCAGGTGCTGGAGGAGGCAAAACATCACCGCTTGATCGGTGTGGCTACGCTGTTTGTGATGATCACGGCAGAGAACACCAAGGAGATGGTGATGGGGGCGGTTGAGTGCCGCCCGGATGATTACCTCACCAAACCATTTACCAAGGATCTGCTGAAAAAGCGTTTGGAGCGTTTGCTGCAAAAGAAGCAGCAGTTTCGTGCTATTGAGGAGGCCATTGATGGCAAGGAGCTGCAGAAGGCTATCGCGTTGTGTGATGCGGCGATCTCTGTCGGCCCGCGAAATGTCAACGAGCTGTTAAGGGTGAAGGCTGGTTTGCTGATTGATGTGGGCAGCCTGGAGAAGGCGGAGGCGATCTGTCAGCAGGTGCTGGCGCAGCGCAGCATGCCGTGGGCCCATTACGCCCTGGCCAGGATCCGCTATCTGGGAAAAAACTATCCAGAGGCATCGGACATTCTCGAAGGCTTGCTTGAGGAGCATGGCACCCATACTGAGTCCTATGATCTACTTGCCGAGTGCCTGCTTCGCCAAGGCATGGATAAGGAAGCCCAGGAGGTGTTGGCCAGTGCGGTCAGGTTATCACCCAGGGCTATCCAGCGACAGGAGGCGCTGGGGAAGTTGGCAAGCAAGAATGAGGATTATTCCACCGCAGAGAGTGCCTTTCGTCGCGCCGTGGGGCTCGGACATCACTCGGTGCATCGGAGTGCTGAGCATTACACCAGGCTGGCCAAGGTGCAGCTCCATAGCGCCTCAGGACGCGAGGCTGCCAAGACCTTGAAGCGCTTGCGCAAGGACTTTAGTGGTGATGAGAGCGCCATGCTACAGGCGGCGATAACCGAAAGTGACGTTCATAAGGAAAGCGGCAATGAGGAGCTGGCAAAAAAATCCTTTGCCGATGCCGTGGCGCTGTATGAACGTATCGATGAGGCCTTACCTATTGAGGCGACGATAGAAATGGGTAAGCAGTTTATTGCCTTTGGCGATAAGGAAAAAGGGCTTGCACTGATACAGGATGTGGTACGCAATCACCATGAGAGTGAGGAGGTGCGTGCTATCGCTCAGGCGGCATTTAAAAACACCGATTATGAAGACGAGGGTAACCGTCTAATCAATGATGCCCATCGAGAAGTTGCCAAGCTCAATAATAAAGGTGTCTCTCTTTTCCAGGAAGGAAATATCGATGAGTCAATCTCTTTATTTACCAAGGCTGCAGAAAAGCTGCCAGGGAACTGTGTCGTCAACCTCAATGCAGCACTGGTTATGCTGAAAAAGCTGAAGGCAACGGGAGGTGGCGATGCTGCCCCCATGGGGGATATTCGCCGATACCTCGATAGGGTAGAAAAGATTGATCCTAAAAACCGCACCTACCTGGAATTGCGTAAGGCATATGACAGTATTTGTTGATCGCCAAGTCGTATTTGTCAGGATTTGACCAACGGAATGGGGCGCTTATGCCCCATTTTTTATAAAATCTAGCGGCCTAGCCAGCAGGCTGACGAGCGATGCGATATTGCAAGACATGAATCATGAAAGTGAGCATAACTATGAGTAATCTTGACTTTTCCAGCATCCTGGCATCCAGTATTCATGACATGAAAAACTCTCTTGGAATGGTGCTTTCATCCCTGGATGACATTGTTGATGTAGAGAGTAATTCCTGCGCTT
>SLDE01000041.1 GCA_007125455.1 Ectothiorhodospiraceae bacterium | reverse complement strand
TGCGCATCTCGGTGATGCCCACCGTCAGCGGCGAGAGTGTCGTGGTCCGCATCCTCGACAAACAGACCGGCGTCAAGCCCTTCGAGCAGTTGGGCCTCGGTGAGCGAGAGATGGAGGAGTTGCGCACCATCATCAGCCGCAGCTTCGGCATGTTCCTGGTGACCGGCCCCACCGGCTCCGGTAAATCCACTACCCTCTACGCGGTACTCAACGAGGTCAAACAGCGAGGTCCGCACATCATCACCGTGGAAGACCCGGTTGAATACGATATGGAGGGTATCGACCAGATCCAGGTACACAGCCAGATCGGTTACACCTTTGCCGAATCTCTGCGCCACATCCTGCGCCACGACCCGGACGTGGTCATGATCGGCGAGATCCGCGACCTGGAGACCGCCCGCATCGCCAACAAGGCGGCGCTCACCGGCCATATGGTATTCAGCACCCTGCACACCAACGACGCCGCCAGCACCATCACCCGCTTGCTGGACATGGGTATCGAACCCTACCTACTCAGCTCCACCCTGCTCGGCGTCATGGCACAGCGCCTGATCCGCCTTAACTGTCCCCACTGCCTGGTCGAAGAACACCTCGATCCTCACGCCAGAAAACAACTCGGCGTGGCCGATGACGAGATCTTCTACCGAGGCAATGGCTGCGACGAGTGTCACCAAACCGGCTACAAGGGCCGCGCCGCCGTAGTCGAGCTACTCGTCGTCAACCCGGAGATGGCCAGCAAGATAAGCAAAAGCGCCAACACCCAGGAGATCAAAGATACCGCCGTAGCAAGCGGCATGACCACCCTCACCAGCAACGCCCTGCAAATGGCCAGGCAGAAGCTCACCTCCCTCGAAGAGGTGTATGCAGTCAGATTGGAATAAAGCCTGTAGGGTGCGGTGAGCTACGCGAACCGCACCACTATTAGCCGTCCCCCCCCCACACACCATTCGGTGTGGTTCGTGGGACTCACCAGCCAGACAGCATAAGACCTCCTTAGAGGAGGTCTATGCAATCAAATTAGCGTGATCTCCCAAGTCGGAGTATCGGCCGGAGTGTCGGCCTCCAGGCCGATACCCACCCACATCGAGCTGGAGCTCGACGCTCCGGCCAGATAAGTCCTTAACTCACAGAGAGTAGCCCGACTCTCTCTACCCCAAGGTGGGGCAGAGCGAGGAAACACCGTACGCAGGGTGTGGTGAGCCACGTGAAGCGCACCGCACCGCTAATAGCCGTACGCCCCACACAGCATTTGGTGCGGTTCGTGGGACACATCGCACCCGACTCACTTGCGTGAATCTTGTTATCGCTTCAGGGCTAACGGAGGCAAAAGGTGCGGGGTACGAGATACGAAGGGTGGTGTGCGCTGCGCGCACGGTCTTTGATCTAAGACTACCGGCCGTCTGTCATCTGTGTTCTGTTTACGTCCACGGATGGACGGTAATCCAGCACGCCAGGAGGGAGACTCTGACATGTGCCATTAACCGAGACAGTACACTGGCGATTTAACAAAAAAGGCCCATCTATTGCTAGATGGGCCTTTGATTTGTATGGCGCGCCTGGAAGGATTCGAACCTCCGACCGCCTGGTTCGTAGCCAGGTACTCTATCCAGCTGAGCTACAGGCGCTTGGGTTAAGGCGATGCATTATCAGGTAACCTTGTTTTTTTGTCAAGGCCATCTAATGCGTTTGCCTTAAAAAAACGAGGCGAGAGTGATACTTTCTCTCGCCCCATGCTGCACACTCAAGGTATGCGCGTCCGTATCAAAACAGTATGAAAAACTTTCACTCTGTTGCGCTACGCCGCCTTCCAATGCAGCGCTTAAACCAACCGTTTTGATTATCTCGGGTTCGAATCCAACGTGGCTTCGAATGGCTACCGGATAATCTGTCGGTTCACGTATGGCGGAGAGCGAGGGATTCGAACCCTCGATAGAGTTTCCCCTATACACCCTTAGCAGGGGTGCGCCTTCAGCCACTCGGCCAGCTCTCCAATTACTACGCGCAGAAGGATACCTGTGTAGTACCTTCAGGTAAAGGGCATTTAATTAAAAAATTAAAAATTGCCCGGATTACCTTCCTTTTCGCGCTGGATACGCTCGTAGATCTCTTCACGATGTACAGAGACATCCTTGGGGGCGTTTACACCGATGCGTACCTGGTTACCCTTGATACCCAAAACGGTTACGGTTACTTCATCACCAATTACGAGGGTTTCGCCCACTCGCCGAGTCAGAATCAACATGTCTTGTTACTCCTACGTTTTCCTTGCTTGCTGGCAACAACACGCTACAGCGGTTATCGCGGTCTAGCCAGGCGGTTGTGTTCCACACAGGCCGACAGGGTTGCTGCCTGTCCTGTGAAGCTTAGTTTGGGTTAAATCGGCGGTTTTTCAACCCGCCGCTGTTACAGGTGCCTCGTCCAGGTTGAAGGCGCTGTGCAGGGCGCGTACGCCCAGTTCCAGGTACTTCTCGTCCACCACAACCGAGATCTTGATCTCTGAGGTGGAGATCATGCGAATGTTAATCCCTTCTTTCGCTAACGCTTCGAACATGGTACTGGCGATACCGGCGTGGGAACGCATGCCCACACCGACAATGGAAATCTTGACGATCTTGCTGTCGCCGGCCACTTCTCTTGCTCCCACTTCCTTGGCGGTGTTGCGCAACTGTTCGAGGGCCTTTTCATAGTCATTGCGGTGCACGGTGAAGGTGAAGTCGGTGGTGCCATCGGCACCCACGTTCTGCACGATCATGTCCACTTCGATGTTTGCTTCACCGATTGGACCCAGAATGCGGTAGGCGACGCCCGGCTGGTCGGGCACACCCTGAATAGTGAGCTTGGCTTCATCGCGATTAAAGGCGATGCCTGAGATCAGCGCTTCTTCCATCCCTTCTTCCTCATAGGTAATCAGTGTGCCGGGCCCTTCCTTATCTTCGAAGGAGGACAGTACACGTAGTGGGACATTAAACTTGCCCGCAAATTCCACCGAACGGATCTGCAACACCTTGGAACCGAGGCTGGCCATCTCCAGCATCTCCTCGAAGGTGATGCGATCGAGGCGACGTGCTTCGGAAACCACGCGCGGGTCGGTAGTGTAGACCCCGTCCACATCGGTGTAGATCTGGCATTCGTCGGCCTTGAGTGCCGCTGCCAAGGCGACGGCGGTGGTATCGGAGCCGCCACGACCCAGGGTGGTGATGTTACCGTGTTCGTCAGCACCCTGGAAACCGGCCACCACGACCACGCGACCTTCGTTCAAATCGGTGCGGATCTTTTTCTGGTCAATATCCAGGATGCGCGCCTTGCTGTGGGCGCTATCGGTCAGGATATGTACCTGCGAACCGGTGTAGGAACGGGCATCGCACGCCAGTGCCTTGAGCGCCATCGACAGCAGCGCGATGGTGACTTGCTCGCCAGTAGAGAGCAGGACATCGGTTTCACGCGCGCAGTGCTCGGGGTTGACCCCGGACGCCAGTTCCAGCAGGCGGTTGGTCTCGCCACTCATCGCGGAGACGACGACCACGACATCGTCGCCGTTATCACGAAAACGTTTGACGCGGCGTGCGACGCTCTGGATGCGTTCGACACTGCCAACCGAGGTGCCACCGTATTTTTGAACGATTAGTGCCATGGTTGCTCCGGCCTCAAAGGGCGATGATTAAACACTATTACGCGATAAATTGAAAGAGGTCACAATATTTAACATTTCAATTCTTGCTCGATCCAGGCGCTGACACTGGCCAGGGCACCGTCCAGATGCTCCGGCTGCGAGCCGCCGCCCTGGGCCATGTCGGGGCGTCCGCCCCCCTTGCCGCCCACCTGGATAGCGACGTGTTTGAGCAGCTCGCCGGCCTTGATCCGATCGGTGGCGTCCTTGCTCACCCCGGCCACCAGGCTGATCTTCTGCCCATCCACGGCGGCGATCAGCACCGCAGCGGTGCCTAGCTTGTTCTTTAGCTGGTCGACGATGTCACGCAAGCCCTTGGGGTCGGCCCCATCCAGACGTGCCGCCAGCACCTGGATCCCACCGATCTCGACGGCCTGGCTGACCAGATCGCTGCCCTGGCTGCTGGCGAGCTTGCCCTTGAGCTGCTCCAGCTCCTTCTCCAGCTTGCGGCTGCGCTCAACAAGCTGTTCGGCCTTGCCGACCACCTCGTCACGGCCACAGCGCAGCAGGGAGGCCAGTTTGTTCAGGCGTGCCCCCTGCTCATCCACCCAGACCAGGGCACGCGCACCACAAACCGCCTCGATACGGCGCACCCCAGCGGCGGTCCCGCCCTCGCTGATGATCTTGCACAGGCCGATATCACCGGTGCGGCAGACGTGGGTGCCACCACACAGCTCGATGGAGAAGTCCCCCATGCTAAGTACCCGCACCTCGTCGCCATACTTTTCGCCGAACAGCGCCATGGCCCCCCTGGCCTTGGCCGCTTCGATATCCATCAATTCGGTCTCAACCAGGGTATTGGCGCGGATCTGGGCGTTCACCATCGTCTCGATCCTTTGGATCTCCTCCGGGCTCAGCGCCTCGAAGTGGACAAAGTCAAAGCGCAATCGCTCGGCGCTGACCAGCGAGCCCTTTTGCTGTACATGCTCACCCAGCACCTTGCGTAGCGCGGCGTGTAGCAGGTGGGTGGCGGAGTGGTGGGCGGCGGTCTCGGCCCGCAGTGTTGCATCCACCTCGGCCTCGATGGTCTGCGCAACGCGCAGTTCACCCTGTGCTACCAGGCCGATATGCACGATGGCCTCGTCCCGTGCCTGGGTATCTCGTACCTCAAACAAGCCCTGCTCCCCCTGCAGGCGACCGCTATCGCCCACCTGACCACCAGACTCAGCATAGAAGGGGGTGGCATCCAGCACCACCATCCCCTTCTCGCCCTCGGCCAGGCGCTCTACCGCTTGGCCGTCGCGATACAGGGCGAGCACCTTTGCCCGGTGGCGCAGCTGCTCGTAACCGCGAAACTCGCTGCTGCCCTCGATGGCGATGTCGTCGTGGTATTCGGCATCGAAGTGGCTGGCGGCGCGGGCCCGCTGGCGCTGGGCGGCCATCTCGCGTTCGAAGCCTTCCATGTCCACGCGCAACTGGTGTTCGCGGGCGACATCGGCGGTCAGATCCACCGGGAAACCGTAGGTGTCGTAGAGCTTGAACACCGTCTCGCCGGGGAGCTCCTTGCCCTCAAGGGTGTCGATGGCCCCTTGCAACAGGGCCATGCCGTGTTCCAGGGTCTCGGCAAAGCGCTCTTCTTCCTGGCGCAGGATCTTCTCCACCTGTGCCTGGGCCTTGGCCAGTTCGGGGTAGGCCTCACCCATCTCGGCCACCAGCGGGGCCACCAGCTGGTGGAAGAAGCTGCCCTTGATCCCCAGCTTGTGGCCGTGGCGAATGGCGCGGCGGATGATGCGGCGCAGCACATAGCCGCGCCCCTCGTTGGCGGGGATCACCCCGTCGGTGATCAGGAAGGCGCAGGAGCGGATGTGATCGGCCAGCACCTTGAGCGAGGCGTTGTCCAGATCGCCGCACTCGGCCAGCGCTGCGGCGGCCTTGATCAGGGTCTGGAACAGGTCGATCTGGTAGTTGCTGTGCACCCCCTGCATCACCGCGGCGAGGCGCTCCAGCCCCATGCCGGTGTCCACCGAGGGCTTGGGCAGGGGGGCCATGCTGCCGTCCTTGTCGCGGTTGTATTGCATGAACACCAGATTCCAGATCTCGATGTAGCGATCACCATCCTCTTCCGGGGTGCCCGGTGGGCCGCCCCAGATCCCCTCGCCGTGATCATAGAAGATCTCGGTGCAGGGACCACAGGGGCCGGTGTCGCCCATGCTCCAGAAGTTGTCGCTCTCATACTTTTTGCCGCCGGGCTTATCGCCGATACGGCTGAAGCGACTGGGGTCGATGCCGATCTCATTCAGCCAGATCGCGGCGGCCTCTTGGTCCTCTTCATACACGGTGACCCAGAGCCTTTCTGGCGGCAGCTTGCATACCTCGGTAAGAAACGCCCAGGCAAAGCGGATCGCCTCGGGCTTGAAATAGTCACCGAAGCTAAAGTTTCCCAGCATCTCGAAAAAGGTGTGGTGACGCGCGGTGTAGCCCACATTTTCCAGATCGTTGTGCTTGCCACCGGCGCGCACGCAGCGCTGCACACTGGTGGCACGACTGTAGGGGCGCTGTTCGTGGCCGGTAAACACATCCTTGAACTGCACCATGCCCGCGTTGGTGAACAGCAGGGTCGGATCGTTGCCGGGGATCAACGGGCTGGTGGCCACCACCTCGTGGCCGCGCTCGGCAAAAAAGTTCAAAAAGGCCTGGCGTAGTTCTGCGCTGCTATTCATCACATTCATCCCATAGGGCGACACCCGAACGGGTGCCTTAAAAAATAAAGACTCAGCCACATAAGGACACAGCGTTCACAGAGGAGACCATTGCAGACACCCACCACAGCAAGGGATTGCGAGCACGGCGGTGTACTGTTTACGGCACCTCTACTCGGCACCCTCGGTGGCAAAGTTAATTTGTTCCTGGCTAAAGCCACGGTACTGCAAAAAACGCATCTGTTTGGCCCGTTCGGCAAAGTCTACTGGGGGGGCGTCGCCGAAACGCTTTTTCCGCACCTCCCGTGCCAGTTCAAGCCAGTCGACCTCGGCCTGTTCCAGTTCGGCGGTGGCGATGATGGAGGAAACCCCCTTCTCCCTTAGCTCGTGACGAATGCGCACCGGGCCATAGCCCCGGTTGGCGCGCATACGCACATAGGCCTCGGCGTAGCGTTGATCGCTGAGCAGCCCCTGGGCCTCCAGTTCCTGCAATACCTGCTCACATAACGCGGCCTCATGCCCCTTGCTGCTGAGTTTGTGCAGCAACTCCTGATGAGAGTGCTCACGCCGTGCAAGCATCGCCACGGCGGCATGATGCAGCTCGCGCAGTTCCGCCATCAAGCCTCGGACTCAGCCGCTTCCTCTGTCTCGGCGGGCGCACCACCGGTCTTTGGCAGCAGCTCGGCACGGATCCGCCCGTCAATCTCATTGGCCATCTCCGGGTGCTCCTTGAGGAAGGTACGCACATTGTCCTTGCCCTGGCCGATCTTCTCACCATTGTAGCTGTACCAGGCACCCGACTTGTCGACCATATTGAGCTTGACACCCATGTCGATGATCTCGCCCTCACGGGAGATCCCCTCGCCGTAGAGGATGTCGAACTCGGTCTGTTTGAACGGTGGGGCAACCTTGTTTTTGACGACCTTGACCCGGGTCTCGGAGCCGACCACCTCGTCGCCCTTCTTGATCGCACCGATGCGACGGATATCCAGGCGCACCGAGGAGTAGAACTTGAGCGCATTACCGCCGGTGGTGGTCTCGGGGCTGCCAAACATCACACCAATCTTCATGCGGATCTGGTTGATGAAGATCACCAGGGTGTTGGAGCGCTTGATATTGGCGGTGAGCTTGCGCAGTGCCTGGGACATCAGGCGCGCCTGCAGGCCCACATGGGAGTCGCCCATATCGCCCTCGATCTCGGCCTTGGGGGTCAGGGCGGCGACCGAGTCGACCACTACCACATCCACCGCACCGGAACGCACCAACATGTCGGTGATCTCCAGGGCCTGCTCACCGGTATCGGGCTGAGAGACCAACAGGTCATCTACGTTGACCCCCAGCTTGCCCGCATACTGTGGGTCCAGGGCATGCTCGGCATCGACGAAGGCGCAGGTGCCGCCCACTTTCTGGGCCTCGGCAATCACCTGCAGGGTCAGTGTGGTCTTACCGGAAGACTCCGGCCCATAGATCTCCACAACGCGCCCGCGTGGCAGCCCGCCAATCCCCAGCGCCACGTCCAGCCCCAATGAACCGGTAGAGATCGCCTGGATATCACGCACAGCGGTCTCATCGCCCATGCGCATCACCGATCCCTTGCCGAACTGCTTTTCGATCTGACTCAGTGCCGCACTTAGCGCCTTGCGCTTGTTGTCATCCATTGTCTGCCTCCAGTAAGGGGGTTGTAGCGAGACGACCGCCTACCTGCCGCCGCCAAGAATCAAAAGAAGAGTGATTATCACATAGATGGGGAGGGGGGAAAAAGGGCCAATCGCAAAGGGCTTTACGCATCCCAGCGCCGGAGCACCCGATACACCACGCCATCCCCATCGGAGCGGGACTCGCACAGCACGAAACTGCGCGTACGCCACGGCACTGGCAGCCCCGTTGGCACAGCGGGCAGGCCCGGGGCCTTGCGCAGCAGGGTGACGTGGGGGGTGTAAGGGCGTGTATCCGGCTGGAGGCCGCATTGCCGCATCCCCTCGGCCAGACTGGCGGCCAGTACATCCAGCGCCTCAGGCCAGGCCGACGGCCCCAGCCAGGCGATCCGTGGGCCAGGCCAGTGCTCAAGGCGATCCAAGATCAACTCAAGGGGGGGCGGGTTGAGCGTGTCGGCCCAGGCCTCCATGCACTGGCGCTGCGCGGGCGTCACCTGGCCGAGAAAGGCCAAGGTAAGGTGTAGGTTGTCGGCAGGTACCGGACGACCACCACCCTGCGCCAAAACCGGCAGCAACGCCGCCAACTGACGGCGCTCCCCCGCATCCGGCCAGAGGGCAAAGAACAGGCGCTGGGACCGGGATGCTTCAGACACGCGCCAATACCCCCTCCAGCGCCCAGGCCACCGCCTGACGGCGTACCGCCTCCCGCTCCCCCGCGAAGCGGCAGGTCGCGGTTTGAGGGGAGGCACCAGCCAGGCCCCAGGCAAAACAGACCATACCCACCGGCTTGGCGTCACTGCCACCACCCGGCCCGGCGATCCCGCTGATCGCCAGCGCCACCTCGGCCTCGCTGTTGGCCAGGGCCCCAGCCACCATCTGCGCCACCACCGCCTCGCTCACCGCACCGTGGGTCGCCAGAGCATCGGCACGAACACCCAACATGCGCTGCTTGGCCTGGTTGCTATAGGTGACAAACCCACTGTCGAACCAGTGGGAGGAACCCGCCAGATCGGTGCACAGCTTGGCCACCCAGCCACCGGTGCAGGACTCGGCCGTGGCCAATCGCCAGCCACGCCGCGACAGGCGTTCTGCCGTCCGGGCAGCCAGATCCTGCAACAGCACATCATCGGGACTATCCAAGGGCATGATTTTCATCTAGGATTATCCTTCGGTTAACTAATAGACTGCGCCCACTACGAACCATGGAAATCAATGGCAGCCCCCTCAACCCCTGGTCACTCCCCGCCCCCGAGCGCCGGGATACGGGCGGCTATGGTGCCAGTCGACGCGAGGAGGCGGTTGAACGCCAGCAGAGCCAAGGCCCCCGTTCGGCCGAGCCTCGTGCGGCACCGCGCCGGGCCGACAACGATAGCCCAGACTACCAACAGCTGGTACAGAAGGCCCGCGTTGATCAGGCGCGCCACGGCGGCGGCAACACCTTTCGCATGGACAGTGAACCGATGGGGGTGCGGCGCGCCCTCGATGCCTACCAGGAGCAAGCGGCAGAGGGACAACGCTTTACTAGCGGGATTGAACTGATGCCACGGGTGGATGAATACGTCTAGTCCCCTCAGGAAAGGTGTTCGACGATCTTCACCCCAATCTCCCACTCACTCGGCCCCTGCTGCACCACCCGCACCACCTCGGCACGGGCATGGAGCGGCGGGGTGATCGCCTTTTCCGGGCTGACGATCAGCTCCAGTGTCGCCCCTTCCAAGACCCCCTGCTGACTGACAAACCCCAGCCCCGAGGCACTCAGATCGCGCACCGTGGCCTGATACATATCACCATCGCCATAGATACGAAACTGCATCGCACAGCCCACCGCCATCCGCATGAAGTCCCGCTTTTCGCTATAGTCGCCGCGATACAGCATAGCCCACCTCCGCCTCATCTTATCGATTCTGGTAACTGCTCGCCCCCTTTCATCTCCCCCATTGGAGGAGAGGGTTAAGGTGAGGGGGAATATTCGCCACCCCCCCCACCCCAGCCCTATCCCCTCAAGGGGGTGGGGCGAGTAGATACCGATTCTGTTTATTCCCCATAGTTAACAAACCTCGACGCCCCGCGCAAGCAACAAAATCCCCCCCTGCCTAAGGGCTCACGATTATGTTATGTTTGGCGGCTGACCTGACTAAGATTTTGTCGGACCACCCACTTCGACCAAACGCCGGATCAACGTGACCAGCAAGAGTACCCCCACCGCCCATACACCGATGATGCAGCAATACCTGCGCATCAAGGCCGAATTCCCGCAGATGCTGCTGTTTTACCGCATGGGCGACTTTTACGAGCTGTTCTACGATGACGCGCGCCGCGCCGCCGAGCTGCTCGACATCACCCTCACCGCGCGCGGTGCCTCGGCGGGCGAGCCCATCCCCATGGCCGGGGTGCCCTACCACGCGGTAGAGGGCTACCTGGCACGACTGGTACGCCTTGGTGAGTCGGTGGCGCTGTGCGAACAGGTGGGCGACCCGGCCACCAGCAAGGGGCCGGTAGAGCGCAAGGTGGTACGCATCATCACCCCCGGCACCGTCACCGACGAGGCCCTGCTGGAGGAGCGGCGCGACAACCTGATCTGCGCCCTCACTGCAAACCCGCAGGGCTACGGCCTGGCCGCACTGGAGTTAAGCAGCGGTCGCTTTACCGTGCAGCAGCTGAGCAGCGACGAGGCCCTGCAGGCCGAGCTGGAGCGGCTGCGTCCGGCAGAGCTGCTACTCAACGACGAGCTGCCGGACAAGCTGCCGCTGCCCACCACCACCCAGCGCCGCAGCCCACCCTGGCAGTTCGAGAGCGATAGCGCCACCCGCCTGCTCTGCCAACAGTTCGGCACCCGCGACCTGAGCGGCTTTGGTTGCGCCGGACTGCCACTGGCCATCGGTGCCGCCGGGGCGCTGCTGCAATACGTCCAGGACACCCAGCGCGCCGCCCTGCCCCACCTGCGCGGTCTGGCAGTGGAGCGTCACGACGAGGCGGTGATCCTCGACGCCGCCACCCGGCGCAACCTGGAGCTGGAATACAACCTCGCCGGCGATCCCCGCCACACCCTCGCGGCGGTACTGGATCGCTGTACCACCGCCATGGGCAGCCGCCTGCTGCGCCGCTGGCTCAACCGCCCATTGCGCAAGCAGCAGACCCTGCGCGCCCGCCAGCAGGCCATCGCCACCCTGCAGGAGGAGGCCCGTTTCGAGACACTGCGCGATCAGTTGCGCGGGATCGGCGACATCGAACGGATCCTCAGCCGCATCGCCCTGCGCAGCGCCCGTCCCCGCGATCTCACCCAGCTACGCACCGCCCTGGCTCGCTTACCCGCCCTGCAGGCACAGCTCAGCCCCCTCGACTCCCCCCTGCTGAGCGAGACCGCCGCCGAGATCGGCGAGCAACCCGAGGTCCTCCACCTGCTAAACGAGGCGGTGATCGACGAACCGCCGGTACTGATCCGCGATGGCGGGGTGATCGCCGAAGGCTACGACAGCGAGCTGGATGACCTGCGAGCGATCCGCGCCAACGCCAGCCAGTACCTGCTCGACCTGGAAACCCGTGAACGCGAGCGCAGCGGCATCGCCACCCTCAAGGTCAGCTACAACAAGGTGCATGGCTATTACATCGAAGTCAGCCGCGCCCAGAGCGACAAGGTGCCCGATGACTACCAGCGCCGCCAGACCCTCAAGGCCGCCGAGCGCTACATCACCCCCGAACTCAAGGCCTTCGAAGACAAGGCCCTCTCCGCCACCGAACGGGCGCTGGCACGGGAGAAACACCTCTATGAAGGACTACTCGACCAACTGGGCGAGCAGCTCGCGCCATTGCAGCTCTGTGCCGGGGCCCTGGCGCGCCTTGATGCCCTCAACAACCTGGCCGAACGGGCCGACGCCCTGGACCTGCGCGCCCCGCAGCTGGATAGCGCCCCGGGGATCGCCATCCAGGGCGGTCGCCACCTGGTCGTAGAACAGACCATGGACAGCCCCTTTGTCGCCAACGATCTGCAGATGGACGACAGCCGCCGCATGCTGCTGATCACCGGCCCCAACATGGGCGGCAAGTCCACCTACATGCGCCAAACCGCGCTGATCGTACTGCTGGCGCACATCGGCAGCTTCGTCCCCGCCCAGAGTGCGCGCATCGGCCCCATCGATCGGATCTTCACCCGTATCGGTGCCTCGGACGACCTGGCCACCGGTCGCTCCACCTTCATGGTAGAGATGACCGAGACCGCCAACATCCTCCACAACGCCACCGCGCAGAGCCTGGTACTGATGGACGAGGTGGGCCGTGGCACCTCCACCTTCGATGGCATGTCGCTCGCCTGGGCCTGCGCCTGGGAGCTGGCCGAACGGCTGCGCGCCTGGACCCTGTTCGCCACCCACTACTTCGAGTTGACCTGCCTGCCCGAACTGCTGCCCGGCGTGGTCAATGTCCACCTGGATGCGGTGGAGCACGGCGAGCAGATCGTCTTCATGCACAGCGTAAAGGAGGGTCCGGCCAGCCAGAGCTATGGGCTACAGGTAGCGCAGCTGGCTGGTGTGCCACGGGAGGTGATCCAACGCGCACGGCAAAAGCTCCACCAACTGGAGCAACACAGCGCCAACGATGCCGCCACCACCCCACAGCTTAGCCTGTTCGATCCGCCAGCAACACCGGCCCCGGTGCCGCCCTCACCACTGGAGCAGACCCTGGCTGAGCTCGACCCGGACGAACTCAGCCCCCGCGAGGCCCTGCAGCAGCTTTACCAGTTAAAATCCCTGCTATAAAAGACCTTTCAACACAGAGAGCACGGATACAGAAGTGATCATCTCGCTATGACAGGCGACAGGAGCAAGATACTCACCGATAATCCACTCCGTGATCCCTGTGCCCTCTGTGGCAAACCCGTTTTTCGTTACCAAAGGACACCCCATGCCCACATCGGCACAAAAGCAGGCAGCACAGCAACGCCGTACCAAGATCATCGCCACCCTGGGCCCAGCCAGCAACAGCCCGGAGATGGTCAACAAGGTTCTCAAAAACGGGGTGGACGTGGTGCGCCTCAACCTCTCCCACGGCGACCACGCCCAACACCGCAGCACCTTCGCCCTGGTGCGCAAGGCAGCCATCGAACTGGGTCGCCATGTGGCGATCCTGATGGATCTGTGTGGCCCCAAGATCCGCACCGGGCGCTTCGCCGACGGCGCCATCACCCTCAAGGCGCGCCAGCGAGTAGTCGTCACCACCCGCGATGTGCTCGGCGAGGAAGGGCTGATCCCCTCCCAGTACCGCCAACTGCACCGCGACGTAAAACCCGATGAGCGCATCCTGCTTGATGACGGCAACCTGGAGTTGGCCATCGAACGGGTGCACGCACGCGAGATCCACTGCCGCGTGATCAGCGGTGGCATACTGCGCGACCACAAGGGGATGAACCTTCCCGGCAGCCGCCTCTCCGTCTCGGCCTTTACCGACAAGGATCGCGAAGACGCCGCCCTGGCTGCCGAGCTGGGGGCAGACTTTCTCGCCCTGAGCTTCGTGCGCCACGCCGATGACATCCTCACCCTGCAAAGCCACCTAAACGCGCTTCACAGCCCCATCCCCATCATCGCCAAGATCGAAAAGCCCGAGGCAGTGGAAAACATCGAAGCCATCCTTTCCCACTGCTACGGCATCATGATCGCCCGCGGCGACCTGGGGATCGAACTGCCCGCCGAACGGGTACCGCTGATCCAGCGGGATCTGATCGAAACAGCACGCCGCCACAACAAGCCGGTGATCGTCGCCACCCAAATGCTCGAATCAATGATCAGCAACCCCAGTCCCACCCGCGCCGAGGTCAACGACGTGGCCACCGCAGCGCTGGCCGGTACCGATGCGGTGATGCTCTCCGGCGAGAGCGCCAACGGCAAATACCCGCTACGTGCCATCACCACCATGGACAAGATCGTGCGCGAGATGGAGAGCTACCAGCAAAGCCACGAACTCCACGCCGAACAGCTCAAGGGGCAGGTAGATGACACCGACCCACAACGCCGCGCCATCGCCCGCGCGGTACTGGGCATGACCGACCACCTCGACATTCAGGCGATCATCATCCCCACCCACAGCGGCCTGACCGCCAGCATCATCGCCGCCGCCCGCCCCACCAGCCCCTGCGTGGGGGTGAGCGATAACGAACAGGTCAGCCGTCGGCTGGCACTGCACTGGGGGATCGTCCCGGTCTACATGAGCAAGAAAGCACAAAGCAGCAACTGGCGTATCCTCAGCGAGACCATCGCCAACAAACACGGGCTTATTCGCACCAACAACACCGTGCTGCTGGTCTCCGGCTTTAACGAAGATCCCCGCCTTAGCGAACCGGTGATCAAGATCCTCCATTTGGGCCAGGACAAGTAGCATGAAACAACTCCTCATTGTCCGCCACGCCATCGCCCTCGAACGGGAGGAGGCCACAGCCCAGGGGCTCCCCGATAGCCACCGCCCCCTCACCCGCAAGGGAGAGGGCCGCATGCAGGCCATCGCTAAACAACTACACACCCTGTTGCCCGAACCAGCCAGCCTGCTGTGCAGCCCCTACCTGCGCACCCGCCAGACCGCCGCGATCCTCGCCACCCAGTGGCCGCTTTTCCCCAGGGACTGCCAGGCACTGGCACCGGGTGGTGATGCCGGGGAGTTACTGCAACAGCTGGCAAGCCTGCCAGGCCCGGTGGTACTGGTTGGCCACGAGCCGGACCTGAGCGAGTTTATCGGCCTGCTGCTGTGTGGCCAGGCCCGCTCCTTTGTACGCCTGAAAAAGGGCGGCGCTGCCCTGCTACACTTGGAAGAACCCATCCATCCAGGCAAAGCCGAACTACAATGGCAACTAAACCCCAAACAACTGCTAACAAAAAACTAAGCGGCCAAGCGGTACACAGCGGCCTGCACCAACTGCTGCAACAGGCCTGGCAGGATCTGCGCCAGGCCAGCGCCCACTTTCGCAAGCACCACCAGGACGACCCCGAGGCATTGCACGACCTGCGGGTGGCGATGCGCCGTCTACGCAGCCTTTACCAGGCCTTCGCCCCGGCCATCAACCCCCGTGATCCACGCCCAGCCAAGCTACGCGAAATTTTCCGGCGCACCAACCCACTACGCGACCTGGAGGTGGCGCTGGCGCTGCTCAACAGCCTGCCGACACGCCTCGATTGGCTGGAGGGGGAATGGCAACAACAGCTCGACGCATACAGCGCCGGGCTGCAGGATCTGCCCAGCGCCATCCAGGCCCTGGACGCGGCACCGGATACCCCGCCACAACCGGACCAGCAACGCCTGGGGCGCCTCGCCGCCAAACGCCTGCGCAAGCAGGCCAAGCGCCTCAAGGGGCAACTTAAGCAGGTGAATAAACACTGGCGCGATAGCGACGTACACCGTCTGCGCATACGCATCAAAAAGATCCGCTATCTACTGGAACCCTTCATGGGCGAGTGCCGCCCCTGTGCCCGTACGGTCAAACAACTCAAACGCCTACAGGACCAAATCGGTAAGCATCGCGACCTGCAACTGCTGATGCAGACCCTTAAGCAACTGGCGCAAGGGTGCAACAACCCTGCCCAGCACGAACAGCTAAACCAGGCCATACAGCAGCTAAAGGCCCGTTCGGCAGCGCAGACCAAGGCCCTGAAACGGGCCTTGCGCAAGCCGCCGCTGTCCCGGCTCCGCAAGGCCATCAAGGCGCTAAAGTAACGGCCATTGTGCCCCATGTCTCTCCCGGAATATGCTAACTGGGTGATGCAAACCCCTTGGCGTGCTACTGTACGAAGATGCTGTTTAACCCCGGTGTGTCATGAAACGAAAAGTCGATACCAACAAGTTGCAGATCGGCATGTATGTCAGTGAACTGGACAGGCCCTGGCTCGAAACGCCGTTTTTGTTTCAAGGCTTTGCCATCACCAGCCAGGGCGACATCAACGAGCTGGCACGCCATTGTTCCTACGTCTTTATCGACGAGGAGCAAAGCAACTACCAGGCAGAAGAGGCCCCTCCTCCACCGATGGAGTCGCTCGCCATCCCCAAATCTGAGCACGGCTACGAAAAACCCGCCGCACGTATCGCCGTCGAGGAGGAGCTTGGCAAGGCGCGCAAGGTCAAGCACTTCGCCCAGGAGCAGGTCTCAGAGATACTGCAACGCATGAATTCGCAGCAGCCGCTTGATGACATCGTGATCACTGAAGTGGTCTCGGATCTGTTTGAAAGCCTGGCCCGCAACCCCGACGCCATGCTGCTGCTGGGCAGCATAAAAAGCCTCAAACAGGAAGAGGAAGAGCACGCCATCAGCACCAGCATCCTGGCGCTGACGCTCGGGCGCTACATGAAGTTTTCGCAGAAGATGGTGGAGGAATTGGGCGTTGCAGCCCTGTTGCACGATATTGGCAAGGTCCGTATCCCGCAACACATTATCATCCATGGCCCAAACACCGAAGAAGAGCGTCAGCTACTCAAGCGCCACCCGGAGTTTGGCGCGCAGTTGCTGCGCGAGACCCAGGGGATCAGCGAAAGCGTGATCGATGCGGCCTACTCCCACCATGAGCAGGTCGATGGCAAGGGTTATCCCCGTGGCCTGAATGGCAAGGCCATGACCCTGTTCGCCAAGATCGTCGCGATCGTCAATGTCTACGACAACCTCATCCAGGGCAGTCAGGGACAGGGTATGTCGGCAAGTGAAGCGCTGCGCCACCTCTATCGCCACCGCGACAGCCTATTCGATGCCAAGCTGACCGAAGCCTTCATTCAATGTTTGGGGGTCTACCCGGTAGGCAGCCTGGTGGAGCTGGATAGCGGTGAGGTGGGTATCGTGATGTCCTCGCCCCCCGGCGAACACCTCCACCCGCGCCTGATGCTGGTACGCGGCCCGGACAAGCGCCCCTACAAACAGCCCCGTCTGCTCAACCTGGCCAGCTTCGACAAGGGCGGCTCAACCAAGTCCTATGCCATTCGCCAGGTCCTGCCGCCCAATGCCTACGGGGTGGACATACGCTCCTATCTGCTAGCGTAGTGTCACGAGTAAACTGCCCATGTCAGCGTGACAAGACACTAGCTCCCAGCATAGATGTGTAAGGGATCGGCCTTGCCACGCACCCGATGCTGGCCCAGATCGGACAATCCCGCCTGCAGATACTCAGACATCTCCAGGTAGGCCTCCACCGAGACGATCACCGGGTAACCCAGGCGCTGGCTCAATCCCTGCAGTCGGCTGGCGGTGTTCACCGCATCCCCCAGGTAGGTATACTCGTAGCGCTGCTCGGAGCCGATGGTGCCGGCCACGACCCGACCAAAATGTATCCCGGTGCCGGTTTCCGGCAGACCACCATTGGGCAGACGCATCTGGCGCACCCGCATATTGATCTCACTGGCGGTATTCATCGCCGAATCCACCGCTTCGTTGGGTGTCTCGGCACTGTAAACGGCCAAGATAGCATCGCCCATGAACTTATTGATGGTGCCATGGTGGCGGTGCACCATCTCTGCCAGCTCGGAAAAGAAGGTATTGAGAAAACGGATGATCTCGGTTGATGTGGCCCCTTCGCTCATCTCGGTAAAGCCGCGCACATCGCAAAACAGGATCGCCACATCACGCTCTTCACCACGCTTTAGCAACTCGCTGTCCGTGCTCATCAGCTTTTCCATGATCTCCGGGCTAACCACCCGCTTGAGCATGTTCTCAACATCCGCGCGCTTTTGGATATATTCCAACAGCCTGTTGAGCTGCATACTCATCAGGCCCAGCTCGTCCTGATTGAGCAAGGGGATGGTTTGGGAGTAATCCCCGGCCTGAACATCCCGTACCACCTTAAGCTGTGTCTCCAGGACATAATGCAGATTATCGGCAAAGCGGCGTGCAATACGCGCCATCAGCCAGGCCATCATCGAAAGATAGAGAAGTGCCAGCAGCGCCGCATTGAGCACCGCCATCGACACCATGCTGCCAGCCTCTGCCACAACCGCATACAGGCCATAAAATATCATCACCAACAGCAATCCCACGCTACCCATCACCGTGACGATGGTGGCCCTTAGCACCACCGAGGCAGGGATCAGGCGAAAGCCCTTGATCTGTTGCTGTCCGCCCTGCTGATACCAGTCGCGGGTGGCCATCAAGGTAAGGTCGATGCAGGCGAGCAAACCAAACACCAGAATGAAACCCACGCTATACAGCGAATCGGCCAGGGAAAGCTGTAGCACCTCCCGCAACAACAAAAACACCAGCAGGGCAACCAGCAGATAGGTCGAGAAGGTGTGATAAAAATGCAAGCGCTGGTGTCTGGCGATGCTCGTCACCAGCATGGGGAAGGGCTCCCGCCGCGCCCACACCAGGCGATCGAGCAAGAGGAAGGCAAGATACACGCCAAGCGGGGCCAGGAGGGGAAGCACGCCACCGTCGAACAAGGCCAGCAAATGCAGTAACACCAACCCACTAGAACAGGCCAGATAATACAGGTGACGCAAAGCAAGGCTCGGCAACTTCATCAACATGAACATCCTGCGGTGGCAAAACAGCCAATATCCAGCATTATTTGTAAGTACGCGCCGCGTACATCAGCGCCGTGATCGCTTTAGCGCATCTCGTGGGCGGGTGGTTACCGTCATTAATCCCCACCCACTACCATTACAGCATACGTTCAGCGGGTGTTTTTTACTACTTTCAAGACACAAAGAACGGTGTTTTTCGTACCGTGTCCAGCCATTCAACTTATAGGCTTGCCCGTCCCATTGGCACGCGGTATCTTCCCGCTATGCCAGACAACCTTCACTTCATCGCCTATGCCGAGGATCCGCTGCAGCAGCTCGCCCGACAGTTGCTTGCCGATCAGCAGTCGCGGCTGCCTCGCCTCGAAACCGTCACCATCCTGTTGCCCGATCCCCAGGCGGCGGTGCGTCTGCGCCGGGAGCTGCTGCGTCAGGCCGAGGCCTTGGGTTATTCAGCCCTGCTGGGGCCGCGCATCCTTGGACTAAGCCAGTGGCTGGGAGGGTTTGGCCAAGGCTTGCCCGCCCCGGTGAGTGCCCAGCGTCGTGAGCTGATCCTGCTCAACGCGCTGCGCCAACACCCCGGCCTGTTTGGCGAAGGGAATGAGTGGGCGCTTACCGACAGCCTTTTGGAACTGTTCGATGAGCTGGGCGAGCAGCAGGTACGCCTGCCGGAGGATGCCGCCACCTTTATCGTCCAACTGACAGAAGGCTACCGCCTGCCCGGCGAAAAACCTCACCAGGCGTTACAGCGCGAGGCGCAGCTGGTACACACCCTGTGGCAGGCCTGGCACAGCGAGTTGGGCGCTCGCGCACTGCTCGACCGCCCCACCCACCGATTGCTGCAACGCCAGGCCAGCCTGGCGCAGCCCCCGGAAGGGGCACTCTACCTGCTGGCCCCCGCCTGCCTGAGCCGCAGCGAGCGTGAGTGGCTGGCGGGGCTGGTACGGCAGCCGACCGTCACGGTCATGATCCAGGCCCAACTGGGCGACATCGACCCTGGCCAGCGCGGTTTCCACCCGGAAAGACCACTGCAGCAGCTCGCCGCCGCACTGGACTGCAACATCCCCACCCCCCCGGTTCAACCGCGCAGCCAGGTGTTCGACACCCTCTATCTGCCCGATGCCGAGCAAGGCGAGCCACTGGCGGCACGGGCGCGCGCCCTTGCCGAGCGCTACCCAGACAACCCACTGCACGCGCAGCTCAGCCTGTTCGCCGCCCATGGCAACGAGGAGGAGGCCCAGGCGGTGGCCCTGCAGGTACGCCGCTGGTTGCTGGAAGGGCGCGAGCGGATCGGCATCGTCACCGAGAATCGCAAACTGGCTCGGCGGGTACGCGCCCTGCTGGAGCGGGCCGGGATCCCACTGGAGGACGCCGGCGGCTGGGCCCTCTCCACCACCAGCGCGGCGGCGGTGCTGGAACGCTGGCTGCAATGTGTGGAGGAGGATTTCCCCCACGTGGCCCTGCTGGATCTGCTTAAGTCCCCCTTCATCGTGGCCGATGAGGCACGCGAGGCCCACCTGCAAACGGTCTACCGCCTGCAACATGACCTGATCGAGGGCGAGGGGATCGGCAGCGGCCTAAGCCGCTACCGCCACCACCTGCGCCTGCGCCAGCGGCGCCTCCCCGGGGAACTGGGAGAACAACTATCACTGATCGATACCCTGCTGGAACGGCTGGCCAAGGCGGCCGCAACACTGGGCAAGTACGTCGCCGCTGGTGAGCAGTCGGCACTGGGACTGTTCGATGCCCTGCTGCGCAGTCTGGAAAGCCTGGGGATCAGCCCCCAACTGGCCGAAGATGCCGCCGGACAACGGCTGCTCGATGAACTGCAGCAGATGCGCGCCGCTCTGGTGGCCGAGCCGCTGCGGATGGACTGGCTCGCCTTTCGCGGCTGGCTGGGGCGCAGCCTGGAGCGCTACCACTTTCAGCCCCCGGCCAGTGGGTTCGGGGTCGAGCTGATGGGCCTGAGCCAGTCGGAGTTCGCCCACTTCGATGGGCTGATCATCGCGGCACTGGAGCGCGAGTTCCTGCCAGGTGGCCATGCCGGCACCCCCTTCTTCAACGATGCGGTGCGACGCGAGCTGGGGCTACCCTGTGGTGATGAAAGGCTCTCCGAGCGCTTCTACCACTACCGCCGCCTGCTGGAGGCAGCCCCACAGATCATGCTCAGTTACCGCCAGCGCGAGGGCGATGAAGAGATCACCCCCAGCCCCTGGCTGGAGGGGCTGCGCGCGCTTTTGCAACTGGCCTGGGGCGAGGATGCTCAGGATCGGGAGCTGGCCGCCTTGCTGCAGGACCCGGCCACCCGTATCACCGCAACCACCCCACTACCTGCCGTCACATCCAGGCCCGCCCCCAGCCTGCCTGGGGAGCTGCTGCGCCACCAATACTCCGCCTCGGCCTACCAGCAACTGCTGGACTGCCCCTACCAGTTCTTTGCCGCGCGCGGGCTGCGCCTGGTGGCCCCGGAGCCCATCCGCGAGGCACTGGAAAAGTCCGACTATGGGGAGCGGGTACACCGCTGTTTGCAGGCCTTTCACGGTGGCATCGCGGGGCTACCTGGCCCCTTCGACCAGCCCTTCCAGGCGCAGTATCGCGACCCGGCGATCAAGCTACTGACGCAGATCAGCGAGGCGGTATTCGCCGCCGATCTGGAGGACAACTTCCTCCATCGCGGCTGGCTACAGCGCTGGCTCAAGCAGATCCCCGCCTATATCGACTGGCAACTGGAGCGGGCGCGCCACTGGCAGGTGAGCGAGGTGGAGCAGAACATTAGCCATCCAGTGGACGGGGTGGTGATCCACGGGCGGCTGGATCGCATCGACGCCGACAGCGAGCAGTTGGGGATCATCGACTACAAGACCGGCACCCCGCCCAAACAGGAGGAGGTGCTGGCGGGTGAACAGGTGCAGCTACCCTTCTACGCCCTGCTGCGCCGTGGCGAGGCACGCCCGGTGGGCGAGGTGGCCTATCTGAAGCTGGACGATAAAGGGGTCAAGCAGCCCTATACCCTGGCGGGCGAGGAATTGGATGGCCTCAGTGAGGCGGTGCTAGCACGCCTCAAGCAATTGGATCTCGCCATTGAGGCGGGTGAGCCCCTGCCCGCCTGGGGGGACGAGAAGGTCTGTGAGTATTGCCGCATGGCCGGGCTGTGCCGCCGACAGATGTGGCCGGGCGAGGAAGAGGCCCCAAGCCAGCAAGGGTGAACGGCGCGGGCTGGGTACCCACGCCGGATACTCAGCGTTGTTTTGCCAGCGCCACCGCCTTGGCGAACTGTTTCGCGCTCAGGTGGCTGCGCCAGTGCTCAACACACTGGCTGCGGATCATCAGCAGCCGGGTCTCCAGCTCACCGATACGCTGTGCCAGTGACTCCCGCTCCGCCTGGGGGCTACCCTGATAGATCGCCTCGCGCAGTTTCGCGCGCAGCACTACCACCTCATCCTCCACCGCCATGCGTTTGGCGGGGGCCGTGTTGACCCAATCACGCAATACCTGACGCTGCTGCGGACTCAACGCCAGTGCATCGGCATTCTGTCCCACCACCGGGGTCAACAGGACGATTGGCGCAGAAAGCTCCGAGACATCCCTTGCCATAACACTGCTGCTGAGCATCACAGCAGCCAATACCATCAGCCATTTCATCATCATCTACCCCTGCGCTCAGTGGCCATGGCCATGGCCATGCATCGGCATCTCGCTGCCGGGGTGACGCACCGGGGCGTGAACGGTCTGCTGCGAGCCGTCCTCAAAGACCAGGGTGATATCCACCTGCTGGCCATCTTGCAGCGGCTCATGCAGACCGATCAGCATCACATGCAGACCACCCGGCTTGAGCTCGGTGCGGCCCTGGGCGGGGATCGCTATGCGCGGGATCTCGCGCATCTGCATTACCCCATCGACCATGGTGTGGGTGTGCAACTCCACCACACGGGAGACCCCGCTCTCGGCACGCACCAGGGCCATCTCTTTATCCGTGGTGTTGTTGAGCACCATAAAGGCCCCCGTATTGGGCTGACTGGGCGGCATCAGGCGTACAAAGGGCTTGTGTACCTCTATCGGGTGGTTACCGTGGGCCATGTGGCCGCCAGCCTGGGCCATACCAACCAGCAAGAACATGGCAAGGGCGCTAAACAGTTTTTTCATGCTTTATTCCTCATCTAACAGGGGGAGTACAACTTCAAGGATGCGCTCGACACTGGCGCCGTGGGCGAGGATCTCCACCAACTGGCCGTCTTTGTCGATCACGTAGGTATTGGAGCTATGATCCACCGCGTAGCCCATCGCCGAATCGCTTTCGGCGCGTTGCCAGGCCGCACCATAGAGCGCCCCGGCCTCGGCCAGTTGCGCCTCTGTGCCACTGACACCATGGATGTTGGGGTGGAAGAAACCGGTGTACTCGGCCAGTTGGGCCGGGGTATCCCGCTCGGGGTCAACACTGACAAAGACCCCTTGCACCTGCGCCAGCTGCTCCGGCGTCATGCGACGCAGCGCGTTGGTCATTAGCGCCAGTGAGGTGGGGCAAACATCGGGACAAAAGGTGTAGCCAAAGTAGAGCAACACCACCTGGCCGCGATAATCGCTCAGAGCGAAGCTCTCCCCCTCGCGGCTGAGGCCAAAGTCACCCCCTTGCGGGGCGGCGATCAGCGGCAGATCCCGGTGACCGGCCGACTCCTCGCTACTGTCCTGCCAAAATATCACCAGGGCCACCGCCACCAGCAGTAGCAAAACCAGCAGCCACAGCCCTCGTTCCGGCATCACGCGTTTTTGCCCAGTCATTGCTGCCTCCTAGAGGTGACAAAGTAAAAGTCGGCCACGCCGCGTCCCGGCGGGGAGTCGAGCAGCACCCGGGCGCGCCAGGTCATGCTCTCCAGTACGCACAGCGGCAGGATACCGTCGCCGACAAACACGCCATCGGCCTGTTTTTCCAGGCGTGGTCGGTTGTAACCCATGTTCATCTCAACCCCATTAAAGTCGATCTGCACCTGCTCGGCGGGAAGGCCGACGACGCTCACCTGAAGCGTCAACTGCTGCAACATGCGGATGGGATGGGGGCTGATCGCCAACTCCACCCACTGCCCCTCACCCAGCTTGGCGCGGCAAGGCCCATGGTGGAGGTCGCACGCGGCCGCCCCCTCCAGTTGCCACAGCAGATTGGTCTGCTCGCCATCCAGCAGGGCCTGGAGGCGCGGCACCAATAGCCAGAGCAACACCCCACCGAGCAGGACAATCAGCGCCAGCGGTAATATCAGTCGTTTCATCTCTCGTTTCACGGGCAAACCTCTTGCAGCATATATGCCAAGAAAAACAGGCCAATAAAATCAACCGGATAGCCAGGTATTGTGGATGAATGGGATGGCACGGTGGGTGATATGCCGCAGTGAGCGCGGGATATGACCCACCTAAAATACGGGCTAGTCGACCTTGATGGCCTCATTGCGCACGATCCCGCGCAGCAGCCGCCCCAGGATGTCCGAGCCGGTGATCACCCGTTTCACGTCGTCCCACAGCAGGATGATGTCCTCATCCACCACATCGTCCCCCGAACGCTTGGGGTGGACCTTGAGCCGGGGCAGCACCTCCCCCAGACAGATCTGCCCATGGCGCACGATCAAGGGGCGGTGACAGTGGCGGTGCGGATTAAGCTGATCCGGGTTGAAAAAGGCATCGCGCAGGAAGGTATCGGCATTGAGGGTCATATGCGGCTCGCCCTGCTCGTCCACCAGGATGATCCACTTGCGCCGCGAGCGGTGGATGCGACGCAGGAAGGGATCGTTATAGTCGTGGCTGATCGCGGGAAAGACCGGCATCCCGTTGCGAAAGGGCATCGCCACGATGCTCAGCGGATCGGCCCGTTCCCCCTCCTCGGCGACCGGTAGGTCATCCAGGGCGAGGAAGTTGATCGCCCCGCGCCCCTCCACCCGGTTGATATCGCTCTCACCGGAGTGGGCATGCATCAGGATGATCGACTCCAGATCCTTTTCGCTGTAATACTGGATCGCCTCCTTGCCCAACCAGCGATCGAGGATCAGCGCGGTGGGTTTGGCCACCGGATAGAGCAGCAGCTGATAGCCGCGCAACAGTGGTGCCAGCAGCGAGGCCATACGCAGGGCATTGCGGGAGAAGTAGGCCTGGGGCATGATCTCGCCGACGATGGTGATCACCACGGTAGAGAAGAGAAAGGCCATCACCCCGGTCAGCACCGAGTTGGAGAGCAGCGCCAGCAACACATTGACCGCCACATTGCCCCACAGGATGGTCACCAACAGGAAGTTGCTGTCCTGGCGCATCGCCAGCACCTTCTTCGCCATCGGGTTGCCCTGCGCCACCTCCAGCTCCAGACGCATCTTGCTGATGGTAAAATAGGCCAGATTGGAACCGGATAACATCGCCGACTGGGAAAGACACAGCGCGATCCCTACCCAGGTTAACAGACTCATCCCCTACCCCCATTTGCTTTAGGGCAAAGTACCCCAGCCAACCCCACGTAGCAATACACACTGCTATAGTTACGACATGAGCGGACGGATACTTATCGGGCTAGTACTGCTGCTACTGGCTGGTTGTGCCAGTGTGGTCAAGCCACCCACACTGGATCATGAACAGCAGCAGTGCTGGCAACACTTCAGCGAACTGGATGCCCAGTTGGCCGAGGCGGGGCTGCATGATGCGGGGGAGTACCGCATCCCCGGTTTCCCCTATCTGCGCAGCAACCGTCTGCTCGCCAGCTTCGCCAGCGAGCTGGAGGACGAAGCCCGGCTAGCTCACTGGTTGGCCCAGTTGGCAGGCCTGGACGAACAGGCACGCCACTTCGAGCTGCTGCGCCTGCATGGCGATCCACAACAGGCCGAGGCCCAGTCGCGACGCCTCAACCATTGCCGTACCCTGCTGTTAGAGCATGACAGACAGCGCCCACAACGGCTGGATGCGCTAATCCAGGCCAGCCAGGTACCCGATGATTACCTCAACCGGCTACGCCTCTTCGGCCTCTACCCGGTGAGCGCCCTGGGGATCCGCTGGGGGATCCGCAACTGGCACCGCGAAACCCATGCCAGCTACGCCATGCCACTTGGTCACCTGCCCGTGGAGGGCCGCTTGCACCGCTGGGCAAGCCCAGGCCAAGCCCCGCCCCCGCCAGGCCCCATCCCGCACGACCCACTGGGACAACCGCAACCCGATCCACAGCAAACCCAACAGCTCTTCGCCCAACACGCGCCGATCTGGGAGGTGGACGTGGTGGATGAAAACGACCTGATCGGCGGCTTTCGCTGGCAGGATGGCCCCCGGCTCGATCCCCGCCACCCCACCGAATACCGCCACCTCTCCCACACCCGCTTTGGCGACGAGGTACTGCTGCAGTTGAATTACCTGATCTGGTTTCCTGCGCGCCCCAGCAACGACATCTACGCCGGCTGGCTGGACGGTATCCACTGGCGCGTAACGCTCGCTGCAGATGGCAGGCCGCTGTGGTACGACAGCATCCACCCCTGCGGCTGTTACCACCTGTTCTTTCCCACCGACCGGGTGCGCTGGGTCGAGGGGCAGCCCACCACGGGCCTGCTGGAACCCCCCCTGTCACCCCAGACGGCCCCCGAGGCGGGGCGTCTGGTGCTGCGCATAGAGCACACTCGGCACTATATCGCGCGCCTCTACCCCGATGGCGGCGAACGGCCCGCCCTGGCACTTCGCCCCCGCCCCTACAACGAGCTGCGCGCCCTGCCGGCAGAGGATAGCTGGCACAGCCTGTTTGACCAGCACGGCCTGCTCCCCGGCACCGAGCGCCCGGAACGCTGGCTGTTCTGGCCAATGGGGATCCGCTCTGCCGGAGCAATGCGCCAGTGGGGGCGTCACCCCACCGCCTTTGTCGGTCGACGCCACTTTGATGAGGCGTTTTTGTTTGACTCGCTATTTGAGGTTAGGCCCAATGAATAGATCCATCTTGCTACTGGCGCTGCTATGGCCGCTGATCGCTAGCGCCGAGACCCGCATCCCGGTAGGAGAGTTCTCCCAGGGGGATCTGGACGGCTGGCAGGAACGCCGCTTTGAGGGTCACACCGAGTATCGCCTGGTCGAGCAGGACGGGCGCACCGTGCTGCAAGCCGACAGCCAGGCCAGCGCCTCCGGGCTGTACCGGGAGATCCACATCGACCTGCAACAGACCCCCTACCTGAACTGGTCCTGGCGTACCGAACAGCTGTTTGAGGGCAACGACGAACAGACCCGCGCCGGGGACGACTACCCGGTGCGGATCTACGTGGTGTTCTCCGGTGGGATACGCTTCTGGCGCAGCCGTGCGATCAACTACGTCTGGTCCAGCCACCAGGCGATCGGCAGCGAATGGCCCAATGCCTTCACCGGCAACGCCCGCATGATCGCCGTGGATGCCGGAGAGGAAAAGCTTGGCCAATGGCGCCACCACCAGCGCAATGTACTGGAAGACTACCGCCGCCTGTTCGGCAGCGAACCGGGCAGGGTGGACGCAGTAGCGCTCATGACCGATAGCGATAACACCGGCCAAAGCGCCCAGGCCTGGTATGGGGATATCGGGTTTTCCCGCGGCCAATGAGGCCCCAGAGAACACGGGCAACAGACAAAACACACCAACAAGACCTTGATCCGGGGAACACCCCGCATCCATTGTGGTCACAGTCGTGGCACAAAACCACAATAGAGCCCAATAACCATGCGCCATATCCCCCTGCTAGTGCTGCTGCTTTGCCTGCCGTTTTGGCTGCACGCCAGTGAGACCCTCTATATCGAAGACGACGACGGCGTGGAGTTGCCGGTCAGCGTCTACCCCGCCGAGGGCGAATACCTCTTTCTATGGGTGCTGCCCCAGTCCGGCGAGCGCCCGGCCCACCGCCTCCTCGCCGAGGAGCTGAACCTGATGGGGGTAGAAGTATGGCAAGTGGACCTGCTCGACGCCCACTTCCTCACCCGCACCAACGAAAACATGCGCGACCTCAGCGGGGTCAGTATTGCCAGCCTGCTGCGCGCCGCCCACCAACACAGCGGCAAACAGATCATGCTGGTCACCTCCGGGCGCCCATCCATCCCCAGCCTGCGCGGCCTGCGCCAATGGCAGGAAGACGGCCCAGAGGCGAACTACGTCCTCGGTGCAGTGCTGAACTTCCCCAACCTGATGGCAGCCACGCCCGTGGCCGGTGAACCGGCACGCCTCATCGAAACAGCCCACGCCACCAACCTGCCCATCTGGCTGCTGCAACCGGAGCAAGGGGTCTACCGTTGGCACCTGGATGAAATCATCACCACCCTGCAGCAAGGAGGCGCGCCGGTATTCAGCCAGATCATCGCCGGGGTACAGGACTTCTACTACCTGCGCCGTGGCACCCCGCCCCCCCACGAGCTGGAGGCGCAACAGGCCATCCCGACACAACTACTGCGCGCGGCGCGTCTGTTCAGCCAGATGGAACGGCCTACCCACCCCGCCGCCCTGCCCGAGACAGACACCCTCACTACCCGACGCGGCCTGGTGGCGCTGGACGGCAGCCGCCACGCCACCCCCATCGCCCTGCCCGACCAAGAAGGCCAGGCACACACCCTGGCCGACTACGGCGACAACGTCATCCTGCTCAACTTCTGGGCCAGCTGGTGCCCACCCTGCGTGGAGGAGATCCCCTCCATGAACCGCATGGCCGAAACCCTCGGCGAGGGCTTTGTCATCGTCTCGGTCAACTTCCAGGAAAGCGCCGAACACATCCGGGAATTCCTGCAACAGGTGCAAGTGGATTTTCCGGTGCTAATGGACAGCGACGGACGGGTATCCGCCGAATGGAAGGTCTTCGCCTTCCCCTCCTCCTTCATCCTCGATCGCGAAGGCAGGCTGCGCTACTCGGTCAACAGCGCCATCGACTGGGAAGAACCGGAAGTGCTGGATGCGGTGCGGGGTTTAATGGCGGAGTAGGCATGGTGTCGCTTCACCCCGCCCTTTAAAAAAGATCTCAACTGACAAAGAAAGACCTTTTTCACCGCAAAGGCGCAGAGGCGCAGAGGCGCAGAGTATTAAGGATCAAAGCGTGCTTCAAAGCGCAGCTCGATACTCAGATGAGGGGGGGGATAGTTCTCATGGATGATCGTTAATGTAGGTGGGGCATACGGTATATATACTTGAGCGCCTTTGCGCCTTTGCACCTTTGCGGTGAATGTATTTTTGCCTGCTTATATCCAGATGTTAAGGCATAAACGGGGACAGCCATGACCCATCAGCCTACTGATAACGCGCAGCAGCGACAGGAGCGACGCGAGATAAGCTCGGATGGAATCGCTTAATTTTTCTCTGACCCCATTATTTACATTATTTATGACCCCATTATTTCAACGGTCGAGTGCTTGCCGCACAGATATCCACGAAGAAGAATAGATAGTTGAATTTAACCTGATTTAGGATAATCTTAAAGTGAGCCGCGCCCGCTCTCATCTTTGAAGTTATTTGCTCGCAACATCATCTTTTCAGATAGAGAGGACTCCAATCCTTAGTAGGCCTTCTCAGCTACCAACAGATTCACCTGATGAGGCATACCCTGAGGTAAAAAGGTAAGCTAACTTTACGAAATGAGGAAATCTACCTATGGCGAGGAGGAAATCTGACATTCTTCCGTCAGTAAGTGACGTAGAGGATCAACGCATCAAGATCCTTTCTCAAATATGGCAATTCATTGAACAGGCTATCGTAATCACTGATGTTGAGGGCGTCATTCTTTATCTAAATCCCTACGCTGAGAAGCTATATGGATGGGGCGAGAAGGAAGCACGCGGGGAATGCTTCATGCAGGAAATGGTCGCAAAAGACCACCAGCAGAATGCTGAGGAAATGATGACCATATTGCGTGACGGGAAGAGCAGCTCTTGCGAGTTGCTTGTTCAGCATCGCAGTGGCTCAACATTTCCTACCCAGATGACCCATACCCCGATATGTGACGAGTCCGGGAACCTTCAGTCGGTCATGCATGTTTCGCACTATATAGACGTTCAAAAACGGGCCGCAGATGCAGCATTGCGCAAGAGCGAAAATGTTTTTCGTCTAATTGCAAGGAATACTCCAGATGTGATTTTTGCTCAGGATGACGAACTAAAATACACGTGGATAACCAACCCAGCGCCACCACTGACGCCGGAAGAGGTTATTGGTAAAACTGATCGGGAACTGTTGTCGCATGAGGAAGCGGTACAACTGGAAAATTTCAAGAAGGAAATTCTACGGTCCGGAAAAGCCAAAAGAATGGAGTTTAAGCTTTCTCCTGGCGGCGAACCCCGTTGGTACGATGCTATCTACTATCCGATCTATGATGATACGCGAAAGGTCAAGGGGCTTGCGAGTTACGCGCGCGATA
>SLDE01000152.1 GCA_007125455.1 Ectothiorhodospiraceae bacterium | reverse complement strand
CTGGTCGTAGGTCGCAGGGATGCGACCTTCGAGCCTACAGGGATGTATTCACGGCGTACCAGAAATCAGGGGGTTACGCCTGCTTGGGCAGGAACTTCATGTAAGTATGCGCTCACCCTGACCCCAAACCGACGCCGACCTGTCCCCGCCCCAGGGCAGGATCATGCCTTTCGAGGCGGCAGCAGCCCTCACCACCGTGGTGCATTGCCAGCCCTTTACGCACCACGACAATGCACCAACAGCAGCCGCAAAGCTGGCATGTGGCACTAAGTTGTTGAACGGGCAGGGCAAACAAAGCTGGCACACGGCTTGCTGTAACAACCATGGAAGCAGGAGAATCAGTGCCATGCTCAGACTTGCTTCCCACAAGCTGACAACAGATGGCTAGGGTTCCGATCCGCTTGCGGGTGCTGGTCCGAGAGCCATCGACCACAGGTGCCTGTGGTTACACGGAGGGATAAAAGCCCGGGAGATCGTTACTGATTCTCCGCGTGCGTATTTTCTTGATTCCGGTAACCCCAGGAGGGTCCCATGAACCAGTCCTACCGCAACACCCGCCGTTTATCCACGCTGTTGCTCAGCGTTCTGCTCACCCTTGGTCTGTTGCTCACCTCCCCGGTGCAGGCCAGCGAAAAGTCCAGTTTCCGTATCGCCTGGAGCATCTACGTGGGCTGGATGCCCTGGGGTTATGGGGATGTCTCCGGCATCGTAGACAAGTGGGCCGACAAGTACGGCATCGAGATCGACGTGGTGCAGATCAACGACTATATCGAGTCGATCAATCTCTACACCGCCGGCTCCTTCGACGGGGTTACCGTCACCAACATGGACGCCCTGACCATCCCCGCCGCCAGTGGCGTCGATACCACCGCGCTGCTGATCGGCGACTTCTCCGATGGCAATGACGGGGTGGTACTCAAGGGCACCGACAAACTCCCGGATATCAAGGGACGCCGCGTCAATCTGGTCGAGCTATCGGTCTCCCACTACCTGCTGGCACGGGCACTGGACAGCGTGGGCCTGAGCGAGCGTGACGTGCGGGTGGTCAATACCGGCGACGCCGACATCGTGGCCGCCTTCGGCACCCGCAACGTCAACGCGGTGGTGACCTGGAATCCGCAGCTGGGCGAATTGCGCCAGCGTCGTGATGCCAACGTGGTCTTTGACTCCTCGCAGATCCCCGGTGAGATCATCGACATGCTGGCGGTCAACAGCGCCACCTTGCAGGCCAATCCCAAACTGGGCAAGGCCCTGGCCGGTGCCTGGTACGAGATCATGGCCGAGATGGCCGCCAGCAATACCGCCGCACTGGAGCAGATGGCCGCTGCCGCCGGTACCGACCTGGCCGGTTTCCAGGCCCAGCTCGCCACCACCCGCATGTTCTACTCCGCCACCGAGGCCAGCGAGTTTGCGCTGAGCCCGCAACTCATGCAGACCATGGACCGGGTCCGTCAGTTCTCCTTCGAGCATGGCCTGCTGGGCGACAACGCCGGAAGTCCGGATGTCATCGGTATCGAGCTGGCCGATGGTCAGGTGCTGGGCAGCCGCGACAACATCCGCCTGCGCTTTAACGCCGACTACATGCGCATGGCTGCCGACGGAAGCCTGTAAGCAAGCAACGGGATGTAGGGCCTCACCGGCCCTGCATCACTCCTGCTGGATAATGACCCGGGCCTGCCATGATGAAACGTCTGATCAATCGCCACCCAAGCCGCGCCATGGGGGTTGCCCTGGCGGCCCTGCCCTTCGTGCTGGTGCTGGTGGTCTATGGGATCGCCTCGACACTACGCCTGGCCGACAACCCGGATGATCGCCTGCTGCCCTCGCTGGTCAGCCTGGTGGAGAGTCTGTTGCGCCTGGCCAGTGAACCGAGCCGCCGCACCGGTGAGATCCTGTTATGGGCCGATACCTGGGCCAGCCTGACCCGCCTGCTGATAGGCGTAACTATCGGTGCAGTGATCGGACTGATCGCCGGGCTGTTCACCGGCCTGCTGCCGATATTGCGCCACAGCCTGTCGAGCTTTTTCACCGTACTGGCGATGATCCCGCCGCTGGCCCTGCTACCGGTGCTGTTCATCACCTTCGGGATCGGGGAATTATCCAAGGTGATGCTGATCGTGATCGGCATCACCCCCTTCATCATCCGCGACATCCAGCAGCGGGTGGAAGAGCTGCCCCGCGAACAACTGATCAAGGCCCAGACCCTGGGCGGCTCCAGTTGGCAGATCGCCCTGCGCGTGGTGTTGCCACAGGTGCTGCCGCGCCTGTTGGATGCAGTGCGCCTCTCCCTTGGCGCGGCCTGGCTGTTCCTGATCGCCGCCGAGGCAATCGCCGCCACCGAGGGGCTGGGTTATCGCATCTTCCTGGTGCGTCGCTATCTCGACATGGAAACCATCCTGCCCTACGTGGCATGGATCACCCTGCTGGCCTGGCTGCTCGACATCCTGTTGCGTCGCCTTAGCCACTATCTGTTTCCCTGGTACCGGGACGGGAGGGGTAAATGAGCCGCATCGAACTGAAACACCTGTGGAAAAACTACGCCGATCAGGTGGTGCTGGAAAACCTCAGCCTGAAGATCGAGGCCGGCGAATTCGTCACCATCGTCGGTGCCTCCGGCTGCGGCAAGACCACCTTCCTGCGCCTGCTGCTGGGTGAGGAGGCCCCCACCCGCGGCCAACTGCTGCTCGATGGTGAGCCCATGCCCGGCGAACCCGGCCCCGACCGGGGAGTCGTGTTCCAGCGCTATTCGGTAATGCCCCACCTCAATGCACTGCAAAACGTGATG
>SLDE01000116.1 GCA_007125455.1 Ectothiorhodospiraceae bacterium | reverse complement strand
GCACCGATCACAACGTAGTGGGAAGGGGGTGCTGCAAGGGCTTCTGTTGCACTCATGGGGGATAATCCTGTGGCTGTCTGGGATCTGTCGGCGGCTTTGCCTGCAGAATAAAGCCATGGTGGACACAGGTAAACATGGGATATACTTAAGAGTGATAGGTATAAATACTCAATAAGGTGGTTGTTATGGCCGGAATGTTGGTCCAATCTACCGCGCCGAGGCTGTCCCAGGTTTATACCGTCAATCCAGACCCGGTTAGCAGTAGCGTGATGGTCAGAACCCTGAGCACGGTGCAGATCCATTGTCAGAACTTCCTCTCCCCCACCGAAATGCTGCGCGACGTACCCTCGGGGCAGGGGATCTGCTTTGTCTTCGACGCGGCCCTGCCGGAGATGCCAGGCCTGCAGTTGATGGAAAAGTTGCGCCGCCGGGACTGTTTTCATCCGGTGATCTTCACCTCGGCAAGGAGCGACCCGGAATTGATCACCAACGTGATGAACCGAGGCGCCTTCGGCTTTATCAAGCGCCCCTTTCGCTCCATGGAGGTGATCGACATGGTGCAGCGGGCCTTGATGCAGGATCAGGCCCTGTCATCCTATATCAACGCCGCACTGGACTATCGTCAGCGCCGCTACGCCCTGAGCCGACGTGAATTGACCATCCTCGGTCTGCTGGAACTGGGGAAATCGGCCCGCGAGGTGGGGGGCGAGCTCAACCTGAGTGTGCGCACCGTGGAAAACCACCGCGCACGGATCTTTCAGAAGCTACAGATCAGCCAGGGCGCACAGATGATCCAGCGCGCCACCAGCCTGAACCTGCTGCGGGCGCAGGGGATCATCGAGTGATACAGTCCTGCACACAATCCCAATAGCTAAGAAGGGTGCAGAGCAAGTATTTGCAGCCGCCGATGGCCTGCTACACTTAACCCGACGGTGTGGCGCGATAGACGCGAAGGCCGTATGTGGGTCGGCTCTTGGCCCGCTCATCTTCGGGTTACAGGCACAAGGAGGAGGGGATGCTCGGTGATCGCCAGGTGACGGTTTTCTACGACGAGCGCATGTTGGCCCATTGCCCGAATGCCGATGTGCCTTTTCTGCCGGGTCGGCTCGACCGGCGGGTGCGCGAGATCATTGCCGGTTTGGTGGTGAAGTGGGCCTATCCAGAACACCCCGCACGCTTGACGGCGATCAAGGAATTACTCGAGCGCGAGCCGGTGCCGGGCGTCCATCTGGAGCGCGGCGCAGCGGCCACCCGTGAACAGCTCGCCCGAGTGCATACCACCTCCTACCTGGATGCTATCTACGCCTTGCGAGGGCAAAATGCCTGGCTGGATGTGGATACGACAGCCGTTTCGCCGGGCAGCGTGGAGGCCGCAGAGGTGGCCGCAGGCACGGCCATTGCCGCCGTCGAGGCCGTGGTAGCGGGTCGGGCCTCCAGTGCCTTCGCCCTGGTGCGCCCGCCGGGCCACCACGCCGAGTCGGTGCGTGCGCGCGGATTCTGCCTGTTCAATAATGCCGCCGTAGCGGCGGCCCATGCGCAGGCGGCGCTGGGTTGTGGGCGGGTGCTGATCGTGGATTGGGATGTGCATCATGGCAATGGCACCCAGGAGATCTTCTGGGCCGATCCCGACGTGATGCTGTTCGATGCCCATCGGGCCGCCCCGTTCTATCCGGGCTCCGGCATGCTGGAGGAGGTCGGGGTTGGCCTGGGCGAAGGGGCCACGATCAATGTCCCGCTGCCGGGTGGTTCCGGGGATGCGGCTATGCTCAAGGCCTTCCGCGAGATCCTGGTCCCAGCGGCGGACTACTTCAAGCCGGATCTGGTGCTGGTCTCGGCAGGCTTCGATATGCACCGTTTCGATTTGGCATTGAATGTCAGCACCGAGGGGTTCGCCGCACTGACCGGGATCGTCCAAGACATCGCCGATCGCCACTGTGACGGCCGACTGACCATGATCCTGGAAGGGGGCTACAACCTTGAATCGCTGTCCCGCGGGGCACGGGCGGTGCTGGAAGTGCTGGCAGGCGCGCAGCCCCCCGAACCGCCCGAGAGCGGGATCGTCGAAGTGGCAGCAGCGGCGGAGTTTCACCGCAATGCCTTCATAGCGGAGTGAATTCGAAAATAAAGCTGGTCAAACGGTGAAACTGTGCTAGAGTGAATGGGCTACAGAGAATTTAATCGGTATATCAAGCAGTTCTTCCAGTTCTTCTCGAAAATCCTTTCAATACCTGTACGCACAACCCCAATTTTTAATTATTACTATTTCAGGTGAATATCATGGCTACAGGTACTGTAAAGTGGTTCAACGAAGCTAAAGGTTTCGGTTTTATTTCTCAAGACGACGGCGGTGCTGATGTATTCGTACATTTCAGCGCGATCCAGGGCTCAGGCTTCAAGACCCTGACCGAAGCCCAGGCTGTCAGCTTTGACGTAGAAAACGGTCCGAAAGGCCCGCAAGCGAGCAGCGTTACCCCTCAGTAAGCGCTGTCTGGCACCTTGCCCTGCTGGCTAATCGCTGGCAGGCGCAGGGCGCTAAAAGGCCGGTGTTGCCTTCCCCTCACAGGGGAAGCTGCACCGGCCTTTTTTGTTGTTCGCGAGGCAAGGCATAAGGATATTCGCTGCCATTGCCGCACCCAGGGTTGATCGGGGACAATGGTGGCCGATCCTTTAGCAGGCTGTTGAAATTCTACTCATGCGGCGCGATAGGGCGTTAAAATCGGGCTCAAAATGCTCATTTACTACGTGTAAACTGCGCTTTTTCGCCCGATTTTGCCTTCTCTCACACTCGCCTG
>SLDE01000260.1 GCA_007125455.1 Ectothiorhodospiraceae bacterium | reverse complement strand
CCAGTTGCTGTGCAGCGGCCACGCCATCGACGCTGGCGATGCCGTTGTCGACGGTGATGATCAGGTCCGGCTGACTCTGGGCGGCCACCGCGACGATCTCGGGGGTGAGGCCGTAGCCGTATTCAAAGCGGTTGGGGACCAGAAAGTCCACCTGCTCGGCACCGAGCAGGCGCAGGGCGCGCAGCGCCACGGCGGTGCTGGTGGCCCCGTCGGCGTCGAAGTCGCCGACGATCAGCAGGCGCCAGCGCTCGCGCAGGGCCTGTTCCAGTAGTGCGGTGGCGGCGTCGATGCCCTTGAGTTGCTGGTAGGGCAGCAGTTGGCCCAGGCCGTGTTCCAGTTCTTCGGGACGCGTGACCCCACGGGCTGCCAATAAACGGGCCAGCAGGGGGTGCAGATCCGTGGGCGGCTGACCCGGAAAGGGCTGGGATTCGCGGCGCAGGATGCGGTGGTTGCTTTGGTAATTCATGTTATGCCATGGCTCATGGCTGACTTTGCCATTATGTTAAAGAATGGGGAATGGTATCTGGCTGCCATGAATGTGTCACTTCCCGAGACCACTACTGCAGGGCTTCGGACAGGTCCATGCGGCGACGCCACCAACGCCTTCGTTGGCGCGATTCGATATACCAGCGGCGGCCATTGGCGGCATGAATATGCAGACCGCTGAGTTCTCCCCGGCGCAGTGCCTGGGCCAGGGGGGCAAACCAGGCCTGTTCGAGTGCCTTGCCCTCTGGCAGGAAGAGGCGCAGCCAGTGGTCGCCCTCCCCTGCCTGCTGTTGCCAGGCAGGGTAATCGACGGGGGCAGGACAAGAGGGCCTCTGCTGCAGGGTGGCCAGGCCCTGTACCAGCGCCCCCGCCCCCCACACCCCTTGCCAGGGCAGCGCAACGGCCGACGGCAGGCTGCCCGCACCCCACAACCATACCCCATTGACCATCGGCATGCCCTGCCCTTCACGTTCACGATTGAAGGCGCAGCCGTGCAATAGCATCTGCATCTCGGTCAGGGCGCGGGGCCAGGGAGTGGCGTCACGGGGCTGGGGCAGATAGGGGCCGATGGCCATACCCATGGCCTGTTCCAGTGGGGTGGTTTGCGGGGGCTTGCCAGCGGGCAGGTGCAGCAGCCAGTCGCCATCATCATGGGGATGGAAAGTCCAGCCGTCCTCGGCGAAGAGTTGGTTGAGGGTACGCAGGGCCTCGGCGTTTTCTTCCGCGCTAAGCTGCGCCCGTCCGATCAGATAGACTTTGTCCTGATCGGCCTGCTGGTGGACCGGGGCGGCATACAACCATAACCCGGTGGCCTCGCCATGGGTGCCCAGGCGAGTTAACGCCGCCAGGGGCAGATCCACATCGGGGGCGGGTGACAGACCGAAACTGTGGAGCAGCGATGCGAAAGGACGTGTATCGGTGAGCGGGGCAAGTGCGTCAGCGCGGGCCAGCAGGCGGGCCAGTGTAGGAAGTGCATCGTCTGTCGCTGGCATGCCGTCGAGAAAGAGGGTGAGTTGTGTCATTGGGCATCTCGTGGCTGTCAGCTGTCAGTCGGCGCTGCCCTCACCACGTAGGAGCGGCGCCCCGCCGCGATGGGCGCATCGTGGAACGGCTAATCGCGGCGCAGCCGTTCCTGCATTACTGCCGCCCGCTGAGATCGGCGTTTGTGGGAGTGGCTTGGCCACGATGTGGATCTATCGCGGCACAGCCGCTCCCACGGGCGATGTCTAGCCCAGGCTCTCCATACGGATACGCACCACATGCCCCTGGATCGCCTTGAGTTCCTCGATGGAGGCGATGGCCTGGTTCATCTTCGCCTCGACCACCTGGTGGGTAAGCATGATCAAGGGCACGGTGTAGCCGCCGTCCAGCGAGGGCTTCTGGATCATCGCCTCGACGCTGAGTCCCACTTCGGAGAGGATGCGGGTGACATCGGCCAGTACACCGGGATGGTCCTGTACCTGCATACGCAGGTAGTAGCCGGTGGTGACCTCTTCGATGCCCAATACCGGGATGTCGACGATGGAGTTGGGCTGGAAGGCCAGGTGCGGGACATGGTTCTCCGGATCGGAGGTGAGTACGCGGGTCACATCGATGATATCGGCCACCACCGCCGAGGCGGTGGGATCGGCACCGGCACCGGCACCATAGTAAAGGGTGGGGCCGACGGCATCACCCTGTACCAGCACGGCGTTCATTACCCCATCCACGTTGGCGATCAGGCGGCGTGCCGGGATCAGGGTGGGGTGAACACGCATCTCGATGCCACCCACGCTACGGCGTGCCATACCCAGGTGCTTGATGCGATAGCCCAGTTCTTCGGCATAGACCACGTCTTCGCGGGTGATCTGGCTGATCCCTTCGGTGAAGGTCTTTTCGAACTGCAATGGGATACCAAAGGCGATGGAGGCGAGGATGGTCAGCTTGTGGGCCGCATCGATCCCCTCCACGTCGAAGGTGGGATCGGCCTCGGCATAGCCCAGGTTCTGGGCCTCGGCCAACACCTCGGCAAAGTCACGGCCCCTGTCGAGCATCTCGGTGAGGATGAAGTTGCCGGTGCCGTTGATGATCCCGGCCAGCCACTCGATACGGTTGGCCGCAAGGCCCTCGCGCATGGCCTTGATGATGGGGATCCCACCGGCCACCGCCGCTTCGAAGGCGACCATCACGCCCTGCTCCTTGGCGGCAGCAAAGATCTCGTTGCCGTGTTTGGCAATCATCGCCTTGTTGGCGGTGACCACGTGCTTGCCATTGGCGATGGCACGCAGCACCATCTCGTGCGAGAGGGTGTCGCCGCCGATCAGCTCAACGATGATATCCAGCTCCGGGTTGTCCACCACTTCCTGAGGGTTGGTGGTCAACTCGATGTCGGTGGTATCACAAATGCGCGGCTTGTTGATATCGCGTGCGGCGGCATGGGTGATCATGATGCCGCGCCCGGCGCGACGGGTGATCTCCTCCGCATTACGACGCAGAACATTGATGGTGCCACCGCCTACGGTGCCCAGACCCAACAGACCGACCTTAACAGGATTCATTGAATTACTCTCTAAAATTTCCGAAAAAACATTTCACCACAGTGGGCACAGAGTTCACGGGGAAGATATCGCTTGAGAAAGGCTGAGGATTGACGGAGCAATCACGATGGCTGTTCCAAACACTTATCCTCTCTGCGTCCCCTGTGGTAAATCCATTATTCAACCATGACGCTTGCGGTAGTGGTGCAGGAAGCGTTCAATGCGGCCCATGGCGTCAGTCAGATCGTCGCCATTGGGCAGGAAGACCATGCGGAAGTGATCCGGATGGGGCCAGTTGAAGCCGGTGCCCTGCACGACCAAAACCTTTTCGTCCTTGAGCAATTCCAGCGCGAATTCCTGGTCATCGGCAATGGGATAGACCTTGGGGTCCAGCCGCGGGAAAAGGTAGAGCGCGGCCTGGGGCTTGACGCAGCTCACCCCGGGTATGGCATTGATCATCTCCCAGGCCATATCGCGCTGCTTGCGCAGCCGACCGCCCGGCGCCACCAGGTCGTTGATGCTTTGATAACCACCCAGTGCGGTCTGGATGGCGAACTGCCCCGGCACGTTGGAACACAACCGCATCGAGGCGAGGATGTTCAGCCCGTCGATGTAGTCCTGGGCGTGATCCCGTTCCCCGGAGACCACCATCCAGCCAGCGCGATAGCCACAGGCGCGGTAGTTCTTCGACAGGCCGTTGAAGGTAACACACAGCACGTCGTCGGCCAATGCGGCGATGGAGGTGTGTTGCTGGTCGTCGTAGAGCATTTTGTCGTAGATCTCGTCGGCGAAGACGATCAGTTGGTGCTGACGGGCGATCTCCAGGATGTCTTTAAGCAGATCGTCCGGATAGAGCGCGCCGGTGGGGTTGTTCGGGTTGATCAGCACGATGGCGCGGGTGTTTTTGTGGATCTTGGCACGGATATCGTCCAGATCCGGCAGCCAACCGGCCCCTTCATCGCAGATGTAGTGGCGCGGTGCGCCGCCGCCCAGGCTGACCGCTGCGGTCCACAACGGGTAGTCCGGCGCTGGCACCAGTACCTCATCGCCGTTGTTGAGCAGGGCCTGCATCGCCAGCACGATCAACTCCGAGACACCGTTACCGATGTAGATGTCGTCGATCCCCACCCCGGCGATGTTCTTGGCCTGGGTGTAGTGCATGATCGCCTTGCGTGCCGAGAACAGCCCCTTGGAGTCGGAGTAGCCGGAGGACTGCGGCAGGTTGTAGATCACATCCTGCTGGATCTCCTCGGGGGCCTCGAAGCCGAACGGCGCCAGGTTGCCGAGGTTGAGCTTGATGATGCGATGCCCCTCCTCTTCCATCAGGCGGGCGTGGGCCATCACCGGGCCACGGATGTCGTAGCAGACGTTGGCGAGCTTGTTGGATTTGTGAACCGGGCGCATCATGGGGGACTCGTGGCCACTGGCCGAAGTAAAATCAAACCGCTAACATTACTTGCGCGACCTTTCCGTGTCAATTCAGCCAACAGGTAAATACCATGCAATTCACCCGCGAACGGGCCGACGGGATCTATTCCGTCCACGCCGTGGAAGAACAGGGGATCAGTGTCAACTCTCCCTATGCCGATGACCCGCGTGACGATGCTGGCCACCTTTGGCTGGAACGCAGCTTTATCATCACCCCTCGCCACTTGCAGACCGACTGGCCAGTGGCCCGGCTGGATGAGCTGCAGGGCGAGCATCTGGCAGCACTGGGCGAAATGGGCCTGGAGGTGCTGTTGCTGGGCACCGGCAGGGAGATGGTCCTGCCGGGCCTCGATCAACTGGCGGCGCTGATTGGCTTGCGGGTGGGCTATGAGGTGATGGGCTCTGCCGCCGCCTGTCGCACCTATAACGTGCTGGCCGCCGAGGGCAGGCAGGTGGCGGCGGCCATCGTAGTCGATTAGCCGCGCTGGCTTAGCGGCCCATGCATCGTGACCTGCCCCCCGCCGGCCTTTGTTATTAAAGCCGCTCTTCGATGGCCTCAAGCAGCTTGTTGGGCTCCATGTAGCCGGGGATCAGGGTGCCATTGCTGAGCAGGATCGCCGGGGTGCCACGCACACCGATTTGCTGTCCAATCTGTTGGTGCTTGCCCACCGGATCATTGTCGCAGCTCTTGGGGGAAACGCGGTTGTCGATCTTGGCTGCGGTCATCGCCGCTTCGCGATCGTCGGCACACCAAACGCTCACTGACTTGTTGAAGGAGGCACTGCCTGCCGGGCTGCGCGGGAAGGCCATGTAGCGTACGGTGATCCCCAGGTCGTTCATTTCCTCCATGCCTCGGTGGAGGCGGCGGCAGTAGCCACAGTCGATGTCGGTAAAAACGGTGATGACGTGCTTTTCCTGGCCATTGGCCGGATAGCTGATCAGTTCATCTGCCGCCAGTTCATCGATAAAGCCCATGCGGGCCTGGTTGCGGCTCTGCTCGGTGAGGTTGACCCGATCCACCAGGCTGTACATCTCGCCATCAAAAAGGTATTCGGCATCGCCGGTGATGTAGAGGATCTGCCCGGCCAGGCTGACCTCGTAGATCCCCTCCAACGGCATCGGGGTGATGCTGTCGGGCTGAGTGTTGAACAGTTCGGCCAGTCGGCTCTCCAGGCCGGCGGGGATCTCGGCCAGGGCCAGGGTCGGGAGGGCGAACAGGGTAAACAGCAGGGAACGGATCATTGGTTTCATCGTACTCTCTTTATTAATCACGGAAATTGGTAAATTGCAGCGGCAGGCCCAGATCGGCGTTGCGCAGTAGTGCCATGACCTGTTGCAGATCGTCACGTTTCTTGCCGGTCACACGCACCTGCTCGCCCTGGATCGCCGCCTGCACCTTGATCTTGCTGGCCTTGATCTCCTTAACCATCTGCTTGGCGATCTCGGTCTCGATCCCCTGACGCACGATGACCTGCATATAGGCCCGTCCGCCACGCTCCTCCACCGGTTTCTCTTCCAGCGCGCTAATATCGATTCCGCGCTTGGTGAGCTTTTGGTGCAGGATGTCGATCACCTGGCGGATCTGGAATTCGCTCTGGGCCTCGATCTGCAGGCCACTGTCGTCTTCATCCACCTTGGCATTGGAGCCTTTAAAGTCGAAACGGTTCCCCACCTCGCGGTTGGTTTGATCCACCGCGTTGGTCAATTCGTGTTTGTCTATCTCGGATACCACATCAAAAGAAGGCATACCTTATCTTTTCCTCATTCGCTCTCGGCCGTCTCGGCCTCGGGTTGAAAATTCATCACGATTTGGCGTACATCGATATCATAGGCATCGGAAGGCAGGATGCGACTGATCTGCAGACGCTCGCCACCATGCTGGAAAAGCTCCAGATTGAGTTGCTTGGGCTGGCTGTATCGGCGCTTGTCGCGATCCAATACCAGCAACACCTGGGGCAGCAGGTGGCGTTCACGGTTGATGGTCATCACCAGGGCCACCTCGCCGCTATTCAATTCCACGATACTGCCCACCGGGTAGATCCCCAGGCAACCGATGAACTCCTCCAGCAGCTCGGGGCTGAAGACACTCCCTCCCCAGCTGTACATCATATTCAGTACTTCATGGGGGGAGAGGCGCTTGCGGTAGACCCGATCACTGGTCATCGCATCATAGACATCGGCCAGGGTGACGATCATCGGCAGCTTGCCGATCGCCGCCCCCTTGATACCACGCGGATAACCCTTGCCATCATAACGCTCGTGGTGGGCATGTACCACCGCGCGTACCTGGGGAGGCACCTTGCCCTTGGCCTCATCCAGGATCGCCACACCCAGCTCGGGGTGCTGACGCATGATGCTGATCTCTTCGGGACTAAGCCGCTGGGTCTGATTGAGCACCTCCAGCGGGATGCGCATCTTGCCGATATCGTGCAATAAGGCCCCCATCCCCAGCATCTGCAACTCCCCTTCCCCCAGGCCCAGGTAGCTGCCAAACATGATCGCCACGGTCGAGACATTGATACTGTGCTGACTGGTGTACTCGTCCTTGCGCTTGAGCTGGGCCAGCCAGAGCATGGCGTTTTCGTTGGCCAGCACGCTCTCCACCGTCTGGTTGGTCAGCTCGCGGGCCTGCTCCACATCGACACTGCGATTTTCACGGATATCCTCAAACAGGCCGTCGATAAAGCTGTGGCTGTACTGGTAGAGATCGCGCGCCTTGGGTAGCTCATCGGTAAACTCTCGCGGGTGTTGGCGACTCCCTCGCGCAAGCCGGGTGGGCTTGTTCATCTTGCGGGTGGTAAAGCGCGCTACCGGGTGCTCCTCCAGCTCGTGGCGGGTGGATGCCGGGGCAATGGCCGTGGTCAGGTTATCGTCGATGTAGACGTAGTTGCAGTATTCGCGTAGCTGCTCCAGCTCCTGCATGGTGAGAACGGGGAAGCCCTGGAACAGAAACGGCGTCTCCAGCCACGGGCGATCCAATTCGCTGACATACATCCCCAGGCGAAGCTCATCGACCATGATCCTGCGCTGTCCTGCCATCGTCTATCCTCGTGGATGGTGGGCAGCGTGCAGGCTTTTCAACCGCTCGCTGGCCACATGGGTGTAGATCTGGGTAGTAGAGAGGTTACTGTGTCCCAGCAGCAATTGTACCACCCTCAGGTCGGCCCCGTGATTGAGTAGATGGGTGGCAAAGGCATGGCGCAGGGTATGCGGCGAGAGCGGCTTATGGATCCCTGCCTCCAGCGCATAGCGCTTGATGTGCTGCCAGAAGGCCTGGCGGGTGATCGCCGTGGCGCGGTTGCCTGGAAACAGCACGTCGGTCTGCACCGTGCCCAACAACAAGCCCCGGGCCTCGCGCAGATAGCGCTCCAGCCAGCTCTGCGCCTCCTCCCCCAATGGCACCAGCCGCTCCTTGCTGCCCTTGCCCATCACCTTGACCACCCCCTGTTGCAGATTTACCTGCCCCAACACCAGCCCAGTCAACTCCGAGACCCGCAGACCGGCGGCATACAATACCTCCAGCATGGTGCGATCACGCAGTCCGCGTGCTGTGGTGGTATCGGGGGCACCGAGCAATGCCTCCACCTCCTGCTCGGTGAGGGAGCCGGGCAGCGCCCGACCCAGGCGAGGTGGGTCGATACGGGCACTGGGGTCTTCCTGTAATACACGCTCACGCAGCAGGTAGCGATAAAAACGCCGCATGGTGGAGAGCATACGGGCCATGGAGCGCGGCTTGGCGCCGTCGATGGCGCGTTGTTGCAGGTAGTCCTGCAGATCGGCGCGCCCCGCCGATAGCAGGCCTTCGCCCCGCGCGGTGAGCCACAGGGAAAGGCCTTGCAGATCACTGCGGTAGGCACTGAGCGTATTGGCACTCAGGCCCCGCTCCAGCCATAAGGCATCGGCAAAACGCTCGATCAGTTGCTCGTCATCCTGCATGACGTTCATGGTGCAATAACCACTGTTTGATTGCCAGCGCCTCGCCATCCCGCTGGCCCATGTAACCGCCGGGGCCGTGGGCGGCCACCACGCGGTGGCAGGGGATCAGCAGGGGGATGGGGTTGGCACGGCAGGCACCGGCGAGGGCGCGTGCCGAGGTGTTCAGCTCCCGTGCCAGCTCGCCATAGGTCTTGGTGTCGCCCACCGGGATCCCCCGCAGGGCCTGCCAGACCCGTTGCTGAAAAGGTGTTCCCTGCGGGGCCAGAGGTGGCAATGCTTGTACCTGCCTCGGCGCGGAAAAATACTGCTGCAGTACCGCCAAGACCGCCTCAAGCTCCGGGGCAGACTCAAGCCGCAGGGGGGTGTCTGGACCGCGAAAGTCGATCACAGCCAAGCGCCGAGCCACAAAGCCCAGGCCCAAGCGGATGCCGCCGGGCAGGGGGGAATCGATTATCACAGAGCTTGCTGGGGACATAAGAGGATGACAACGGTCGGCTAATGGGCCGCCGCGGCCTGGCGCATCCGCAGCTCTTCCAACTCACGCAGCAGCACGGCACGTCGCTCCTGGCTTTCGGTCACACGCAGCAATTGCTGGTAGATAAAGGCCGCGTCACGCAATAATCCGGCTTTGGCGAGGCTGTTGGCTGCCTGGTAGCGGGCGGTCTGGGCCCAGGGGTCCATGCTGTGGACATCCCCCAGGGTCGCCGACTGCAGGTAGAGCCGAGCGGCGTGGACATCATCGTCCAGTGCGGCGCGGGACTCGGCCATCCAGAACAGCAATTCACGACGAAATTCATGCACGCTGATCTGTTGGTAGAGCGCCTCAAACAGCTCGTAGGCCAAGGCGTGTTGGCCGACGTTTTGCAGATCAAACAGCAGTTGCACCAGTTGATCCCGCTCGGTGCTGCCCAAACGGGCCGCCGTAGGCAGGATCTCATCAAACAGCAGGCTCACCGCCTCGAACTGTGCGGCGAGGATGAAGACCTTGGCGCGGCGCAACTGCCAGGCAAAACGTGCGGTCCCCTCGGGGGGTTCGGCCAGCAGACGCATCAGTCGCGAGGCCATTTGCAGATCGCCACTGCGGATCGCCTCGTCCACCAAGACGAAGGCCACCGGTTCGGGTAGGCTAGCATCGTCCAGGTGGGCCGGTGCATGCAGATACAACTGCTGGAGCAGACGCACAGCGGGGGCACGCTCCCCCTCCAGCAACAGCAGGGCCAGTTGGCGGTGCGCCTCCTCGCGACTGGCGCGCGCCCCACCGCGCAGGGCAACTACTGCCAGCAAGGCGCGCTTACGCACCGGGTAACGTGGAGTGGTCGCCGCAGCGGCCTTCAGCCAGGCCTCATCGTCCCCGATAAGCAGTTGTTCGCTATTGCCAAGCGCGGTGCCGTACTCCAGCCAGTATCGCCACAGCTCATCGGCATTCCAGGCAAACAAACCCTCACCAGCCAGCAGTGGCGCAGGGTGTGAGAGGTAATCCTGTAGTGCCTGGGCCAGCCGTCCCGTCTGCTCGGCGCGTTTCGCCGCCTCAACCTGGATCCCATCACGCAACAGCCGTTCGCCCTCCCCTGCCGGGGATAGTTTACTCAGTTCACTAAGGACGGCCTCGGTCGGCTCGCCACTGCGCAGTGCCGCCAATTGGCGCAATAATCGTGCCTCGTTGCTTTGTGCCAGCCCGGCGAGGAAGTGGTGTGCCTCGGCAGCTCGCTCACTGGCCAGCAACACACGCGCACGGAGCAATTGGGCCTGTTCGTCCCCGTCGCCGTAGTCCTGGCGATAGCGCGTCATCGCCGCGAGGGCATCTTCGGTACGCCCCTCACGCAGATAGCCCTGGATAAGCCAGTGGCGATACTCCATCAGTTGTGACGCACCTGGGGGGGAGGTGCTGTGCCAGATCAGTTCACGCAATAGTGCGCGGGAGCTGGAGTACTCCCCCAACTTCACCAGGGCGATGGCGCGCCGCAACATGGCCCAATGGATAAACGCCTCGGGCAGCCCCTCGGGGTGGGCGGCGAGACGATCGCTGAGGATGGCCCAATCCTGCTGTTGTTCGAGGATCCGTACCCGCAGGCGTTCCCAGCGCATCCACTCATTCAGTTCGCCCTCTTGCTGCAACAGTGATCCCTGCCCTTGCGCCAAGAGCGAGAGGGCCAACTCGGCAGCACCACCACGGGATAACTGGGCGATATCGTTGAGACTCAGCTCGTCGGCGCTTGCGCCCTGGCTGCAGGACAGCGCCAGCAGGAGAAACGGCAGACGCAAAAAACGGGCGATACCACTGGGGTATCGCCCGTTTTTGTCCCGGCGCACAGTGTGCCGGGAACGACAGCCTTG
>SLDE01000098.1 GCA_007125455.1 Ectothiorhodospiraceae bacterium | reverse complement strand
GTGAAAGTGTGGGATCCCCAGTAGCGCCCTTTGGTCAGCAAAGTCGTGGTACCAGGCAGGCTGAGGCAGTGCTGGCAGCCAACTGACGATGCCCAGCACCAGCAGGGCCGTAGCGATGAGGGTGAGGTGGCTTAGCTGCGCTGCATGCCGACCGAGGATCTGGGTTAACTGAGTCACGTCACGATGTTGTCATATTTTCGGTGCAGAATCACCCCGCCATTACCTGGGAAAAACGCTTAGACCATGTCATGGTCAAGCATGCGGAGGAAGAATGGATAAAAAACAGATCATTAACCAACTACGTGCCGCCAAGTCGGCACATATCAAGTGGCGATCCTATGCTCAGGCCATGGTAGCTGGGATCCCGGTAAGCCAAGAACAAGTGCCGGTCATCCATACCGACTGCGCCTTCGGCAAGTGGTACTACGGAGGTGGGCAAATGCTCTCCACACTGGAGTCGTTTTCTGCGATAGAGGTCCCCCATGAAAACCTCCATGCCATCTACATTGAGCTGTATAAACGCATCAACGGCCTGGAGATGCCTGGCAAGGTCGCAAAACTCAAGGGAAAGCACAAAAAGCTTGACCTACAGGAGGAGCTCAACTCACTACTGCACAGCCTAATCGAAATGTCGAAAACCCTGCTAACCGCCATCGAACTCCTGGAGCAGGAGGTGATGAGGATGGAGGATGAGGCGCTTGCAGAACTTATCTAGCGGGAGATTCCGGGAACATAAATCAAGAAATTGGTGGGGCGGCGGGAATCGAGCGTTTCGCCGGGAGCGAAACGAGCCGCACGCAGTGCGCCCGAAGGGCGACAGCCATGGATGGCTGTCGGCAACCCGCGTAGCGGGTGAGATTCCGGGAACATAAATCAAGAAATTGGTGGAGGCGGCGGGAATCGAACCCGCGTCCGTAAGTCCTCTGCCATCGGCTCTACATGCTTATTCAGTCTTTTATTTTAACTGCAGACAACCCGGCTGACAGGGCAAATCTACAGCGATTCCGGTGAGGTTTTAGCGATTGAGCCCCGGACGAGCCGCTTCGCGATCCTGTGAGAAATGACCCCCGAAGATCTGAACGCACAGGCACGGCTTCAGTTCGGAGGGCACCCTACTGGGGTTTAAGCAGCGAGTGCGAAGTTGTCGTCGTTGGCAACTATGAGTTTGCAGTTTGTTTTACGAGATGAACTGCACCTCGGCATGCACCTCAGGTTTCGCAACCCACGTCGAAGCCAGGTCGCCCCCTTTGGTTCTACCCAGAACGGTGATGAGCCGTCCGGGCACTTACTACGACAGGGAGTATAGCAGAAAGTTCAGACGAGGAGGGAGGAATACTTGCTGTGTGTGATGGGCGTGCGCAGCGCTCACTTGTTTTTGAGCAGCCGCTGCTTTTCCCGTTTCCAGTCCCGTTCGCGCTCGGTGTCGCGTTTGTCGTGACTTTGCTTACCCTTGGCTAGCCCCAGCTCAACCTTGGCCAGCCCGCGCTTCCAGTAGATGGAGAGGGCGATCAGGGTGTAGCCCTTGCGTTCCACCGCGCCGATCAGGCGGTCCAGCTCGTTGCGGTGCATCAGCAGTTTGCGGGTGCGGGTGGGATCCGGGTGGATGTGGGTGGAGGCGGTGGGCAGTGGGGTGATCAGGCTGCCGAGCAGCCAGGCCTCGCCATCCTTGATGATCACGTAGCTGTCCACAAGCTGTAGCTTGCCGGCACGCAGGCTCTTGACCTCCCAGCCCTCGAGCGCAATCCCGGCCTCAAGGCGATCCTCGATAAAGTAGTCGTGGGTGGCCCGCCTGTTCTTGGCTATGGTGCTGCTGCCGGGGCCCTTGGTGTTTTTGCTGGATTTTGCCATGGCCGCATTATAGGCGAAGGAGGGGGCGGGTTAACAGCACTTGCGCGATTTGATTTGCAAGTGGTTGAGGCGCGGGGCCATTTGACCGACAATTGGCAAAAAACGGGGGAAGGGTATGTCTGAGCTACGCGATTCCATCCATGGCCAGTGGTCGGGCCGCTGGGCCTTTATTCTGGCGGCGACCGGCTCGGCGGTGGGGCTGGGGAATATCTGGAAGTTTCCCTACATTACCGGGGATAACGGTGGTGGGGCCTTTGTCCTGGTCTACCTGCTGTGCATCCTGCTGATCGGTTTGCCGATCATGGTGGCGGAGGTGATGCTGGGGCGGCGCGGACGCCGCAGCCCGATCAACACCATGTACCACCTGGCGAAAGAGGAGGGGCGTTTGCCCACCTGGCGTCTGCTCGGCTGGATGGGGGTGGTTGCCGGTTTTCTTATCCTTTCCTACTACGCGGTGGTCGCCGGTTGGGCGCTGGCCTATTTATCCCGTGCCTTTGGTGGGGGATTTGAGGGGATCACCCCGGATCAGGCCGAGGGGATGTTTGTCGGTCTGATCTCCGATCCGGAGCGCTTGCTTGCCTGGCACACCATCTTTATGGTGATGACCATGGTGATCGTGGCACGCGGGGTGCGCGGTGGCCTGGAAAGGGCGGTGCGCTTTCTGATGCCGGCCCTGCTGGTGTTGCTGTTGATCCTGCTGGGCTATGCGATGAATACCGGCTATTTCGCCGAGGGCATGCGCTTTATGTTCCAGCCGGATTTCCATGCGCTGCTCTACAGGCCCGATGAGTTGGGGATCATGCACTTTACCTGGGCTCCGGTGATGGTCGCACTGGGCCATGCCTTCTTTACCCTGAGCCTGGGGATGGGGGCGATCATGATCTACGGCTCCTATCTGCCCAAACAGAGTTCCATCGTCAAGACCACCGGCACCATTGCGCTGATGGATACCGCCGTGGCATTGTTGGCGGGGATGGCGATCTTTCCTATCGTCTTCGCCAATGGTCTGGAGCCGGGGCAGGGGCCGGGGCTGATCTTCCAGACCTTGCCGCTGGCCTTCGGTGCGATGCCCGGCGGGGCGATCTTTGCTACGCTGTTCTTTCTGTTGCTGGTGTTTGCCGCCTGGTCCTCGGCGATCTCGCTGATTGAGCCGCTGGTGGCCTGGCTGGTGGAACGTAAGGGGCTGACCCGTACCGCAGCGGCGGTCTGGTCCGGGCTGGGGGCCTGGTTGCTGGGTTTGGTGACGATCTTCTCCTTTAACATCTGGTCCTCACCGGAGTACCAGTTCTTCGTCCGCTGTGCCGATACCGAGGCGGGCGAGGAGTGTTCGGGGATGACGGCCTTTGCGGTGCTCGACTATCTCACTGCCAATATTATGCTGCCGCTGGGCGGTCTGTTTATCGCCATCTTCGCCGGTTGGCGTATGCGCCGTGCCTCCAGCGTGGATGAGCTGGGTGTCGGAGACGGTTGGTTGTACCGCAGTTGGTATCTGTTGCTGCGCTATGTCGCCCCGCTAGCGGTGATTATCATTTTCCTTAACGCCATTGGTGTTTTGGCCTTTTGACGGAGTCCTATGCCTACTATCAGCAAGACGGCCCTGGTGCCCTATACGCCGCGACAGATGTACGCGCTGGTTAACGATATCGAGGCCTATCAGGAGTTTTTGCCCTGGTGTCGCTCTAGCCGTTTGCTCTCCCGTGACGATGACGAGATCCGCGCTACCCTGGAGATCGCCCATGGCAGTCTGCGCAAGTCCTTCACTACCTGTAACCGCCTACAACGGGACAAAATGGTCGAGATGCGCCTGGTGGAGGGGCCTTTTCAGCACCTGGAGGGGTTCTGGCGCTTTGACATGTTGGGCGAGGATGCCTGCAAGGTTTCCTTGGATTTGGACTTTGAGTTTAGCAACCGGCTGATCAGTATGGCGATGGGGCCGCTGTTCAGCCAGATCGCCAATTCGCTGGTGGATGCCTTCTCTAAACGTGCGGTGGATGTGTATGGAAAGTCCTGAGCTGATCCCGGTGGAGGTGGCCTATGCGCTGCCGGAGCACCAGACGATTATCGGCCTGAATGTGCCCCAGGGAACCACGGTGCGTGAGGCGGTGGAGCGTTCGGGGATCCTTGAGCAGTTTCCTGAGATCGATCCGGACAAGAACAAGATGGGGATCTTCGGCAAGCTGGCCAAGGCCGATGCAAGCCTGCGCGCCAAGGACCGGGTGGAGATCTACCGTCCGCTGATCGCTGATCCCAAAGAGGTGCGCAAACGTCGTGCCGCCGAGGGCAAGAAGATGAAAAAGGGTGGCGGAGATGAGCAGGCCGCTAGCGCTAGCACGCAGGGAGCAGCCGAGACCTGACTGGCTGTTGCTGCCCTATGCGATTAAGCCCGACAGGCTGTTGGGGCTAGCGGCGGCGGGCGCTTTCGGACTCGGGGCGATGCTGATCGGTCGCGGGAATGTCGCCGAAGCGCTCGATGCGCTGCAGACGATTCTCCTCGAAATGCAGGGTCGCCCCGTACTGGGTGGCTTGCTTGCGCCCTTCCCGCATGCTGTAGTAGTAATCCCAGCGATTCTCATGGAAGGGATCCTGCAGCATCGGGCTACCCATGATGGCGATTACCTGGCGTGGTGCCATGCCGATCTCAAGTTGACTCAACAGCGCCTCATTGATCTCGTTACCCTGTTGGATATCGATCTTGTAGGCGCAGCCAATAAGCATGAAAACTGTGGTGAAAATAAGAATTTTTTGCATTTCGCTTCTTGACGATAAATAATTCACCCCATGATACACAATGGCGCGATGCGCCGCGAGAGGTTATCAATGTCCAATCAGGATTTAAAACAGGCGGGCCTCAAGGCTACCCTGCCTCGAATCAAGATCCTGGATATCCTCCACAGGGCTGAGCCACGCCACATGAGTGCTGAGGATGTCTACAAGGCCCTGCTGGAATCTGGCGATGATGTGGGGATTGCCACCGTCTATCGCGTGTTGACCCAGTTTGAGGCCGCCGGACTGGTGTTTCGGCAAAACTTCGAAGGTGGCCACTCGGTCTTCGAGCTCAATGAGGGCGCTCACCACGACCATATCGTCTGTGTGAAGTGCGGGCGGGTCGATGAGTTTTGTGACGATACCATCGAAGATCGCCAGCAGGAGATCGCCGAAAAATACGGCTACGAGATGACCGATCACAGCCTGACCATCCATGGGGTCTGTCCGAGCTGCCAGAAGCCGTAGTGGGCGTGCCGGGGACTCTCGGCTTCAGGCCTTTTTCCCATCGGGCGGGGAGTGGGTGAGTCGTCTGTCCGCTTGAAGCCGGTTGGGGCCTGAGCGAACATGACCTCATTCCCTACTTCCTAACTCCCCGCAACAACTCCCGGGCATGTTCGAGGGTTTGTTCGGTGATGGTGACTCCACCGGACATGCGTGCGATCTCTTCCACCCGCTGCTCTCCGTCCAGTGGTGAAACGGCGGTGCTGGTGGTCCCATTGCGGGTCTCCTTGCTGATCTGGTAGTGCTGGTGGCCCTGGGCGGCGACCTGGGGTTGGTGGGTGACACACAGCACCTGCCGATTCCCCCCCAGCTGGCGCAGCAGGTTGCCGACCATCTCCGCGACACCACCGCCGACACCGACATCTACCTCATCGAAGATCAGCGTGGGGATCCCCTCCTGGCTGGCACTGACGATCTGGATCGCCAGGCTGATGCGCGACAGTTCACCACCGGAGGCCACCTTGTTGAGCGGCTTGAGTGGTTGGCCGGGGTTGGCGCTGACGCGTAGTTCCACCTGTTCGTTACCGTGTGGGGAGGGATCGTCGCCGTTGGGAGTAAGGGCCACTTCTAAGCGCCCGCCGCCCATGCCCAGTTGGTGGATCTGCTCGCTGATCGCCTTGCCCAGCCGTTTGGCTGCCTTTTGGCGGCTGGCGCTGAGCTTGTCCGCCAGTTTGTGGTAGTGTTCATGGGCCTCGCCAATGGCCTGCTCCATTCCGGCCAGACGGCTGTCGGCCTGTTCCAGGCTTTCCAGTTCCTGCTGTAGCCGCTGTTGCAGTGTCGGCAGCTCATCGGCTTCGATGCGGTGTTTGCGTGCCAGGGTGTGGATCGCCGCCAGGCGCTGCTCCAGCCAGTCCAGCCGTTGGGGATCCAGTTCCAGGGCATCAACGTAGTGGCGCAGCTCACTGGCCGCCTCGTTGATCTGGATCGCTGCACTCTCCAGCATGCCGCAGCTGGACTCCAGCCGCTGGTCGATGCCCCTTAGCTCTTGCAGGTCACCCAGGCAGCGCTGGAGCAGGGAGTTGATGTTGTGCTCATCGCCCTCATCCAGCAACGTGACCGCCTGTTGGCTGGCCTCTAGCAGGTGGTTGGCATTGGCCAGTACCCCGTGCTCTTCGTCCAGCTGTGCAAGCTCACCGTCCTGTAGTTGCAGGGCATCCAATTCCTGGCACTGAAAGCGCAGCATGTCCAGGCGCGCATCGCGCTCGCTGGCCTGCTGGCTGAGTTCCTGGTAGTCCTGTTTAAGCTTTTGCCAGTGACGCGCGGCCTGATTGACCTGGGCCACCAGTGGCAGGTGGCCGGCATAGCCGTCGAGCAGTTGGCGCTGCACCTCTTTGCGTAGCAATGACTGGTGTGCATGCTGGCCGTGAATATCGACCAGTTGTTCGCCCAGTTCGCGCAGCGATTGCAGTGGCACGGGTTGGCCGTTGATAAAGGCCTTGCTGCGCCCTTCGGCACTGATGGTGCGTCGCAGCAGGCATTCCCCGTCCATGTCCAGCTCCCGCTCACTAAGCCAGGAGGCGACCGCATCAAGCCCGCCCAGCTGAAAGCTGGCGCTGATCTCGGCCCGTTCGGCCCCATGACGCACCACGCCACTGTCGGCGCGATCCCCCAAGGTCAGCCCCAGGGCGTCGAGCAGGATGGATTTGCCTGCCCCGGTCTCGCCGCTCAGTACGCTCATCCCTGTGTACAGATCCAACTCCAGCGACTCGACCAGGGCGAAGTTACGGATATGCAGGTGGCTTAGCACTGGCTCAGCCCCAGTTGAGTTTGGTGCGCAGGACTTGGAAGTGATCGTGCTCGATGGGGTGGATCAGGCGCACGGTGTGCTCCATCTTGCGGATCTGGATACGGTCACCCGCCACCAGCCCCAGGTTGATCTGCCCATCACAGCTGACCTGGGCATGGGATTGATCCTGCCCCTTGATAACCACCTCGACCACGCTCTCGGCATCGATCACGATGGGGCGGTTGCTCATGGTATGGGGGCAGATCGGCACCAGTACCATCGCCTCCAGGCAGGGTTGCAGGATCGGGCCGCCACCGGAGAGGGCGTAGGCGGTGGAACCGGTCGGGGTGGAGACGATCAGGCCATCGGAACGCAGGGTGTTGACGAAGGTGCCGTTGATGTAGGTGTCCACCTCGATCATTCGGGCCACATCCCATTTGTGGATCACCACATCATTGAGGGCGTCACTTTGGCTGATCTGCTCCCCATCCCGCAGGATAGTGCAGTCGAGCAGGAAGCGCTCCTCATCGTTGTAGCGACCGGCGAGGATCTCGTCGAGCTTTTCTTCCATCTCGGTGGGGGAGACATCGGTGAGAAAGCCCAGCCGCCCCAGGTTTAGCCCTAGCAGGGCCGGGTCGTGCTGGGCAAGGCTGCGCGCCGCGTTGAGCAGGGTGCCATCGCCACCCACGACGATCACCAGATCACACTGTTCGCCCAGGGTATCTCGGCTGGCCAGCTCCATATTATGTTCGGGCCAGAAGCGCGCGGTGGACTCGTCGAGCAGGCAGGGAAGCTTGTGGTCGACCAGATAGTCGCGCAGGGCGGCGAGAGTATCGCCCACGGTGGCGTCCGCATACTTGCCGATGATTCCGATATGTTCGAACTTCTCTGCCATGATATCCCCCTGCAATAGGGTCGAAAACTTACCACGTTCATGCCCGGCAGACTAGTGTCGTGTCTCGAATAAAGGATACATGCCAGAGGCTCGCAAATGTTCCAAGACAAGGCGTAGCCCGCCGTTAATGGCGATCCCCTTAACAAGGGCTGCAATGCCGTATGGGGGCCTTTGCGAGCCGCCCTCCGGGCGCGACGAGAAGCCGTCATCTGCGGTGTTGCCGATCCCCTCCATGGGGCCAGCCCTTCGGGCCAGCCTGCGGCTGTTCCATTTTGCCTTCTCTCGCACTCGCCTGAGCGACAACAACAGCCTGCTAATGGTTTCTCGTCACGCTGACATGTGCCATTTATTCGAGACACGACGATTTGATGTCGCGGCGATCGCTTCAGGACGAGCGGATAATGGGTCGCGCCCGGCATAAATCCAAGATCTCGGGTCGTAGGGTGCCGGGCGGCGAGCTACGTGCTCAACGGGAGATATTCATGGCGGACCCGATATCAAGGACTTGCAGCGGGTCTTGTGGGCTCGTGAAGTTATAATGTGCTTGCCCTGTTGACAGGGGGGGCTTGAAAACGCTAATTTCTATTAGCACTCTATCTTAGTGAGTGCTAACAACACTGGGATGCGGAATCATGAGCGGCACCGAACTGACAGAGCGCGCGCAGTTGCTGCTGAAAAACCTGGTAGAACACTATATCCGTGACGGTCAACCGGTCGGCTCGCGTACTTTGTCGCGCGAATTCAGCATGGGCCTGAGTCCTGCCTCGATTCGTAATGTGATGGCCGACCTGGAAGACATTGGGCTGATTCACTCACCCCATACTTCGGCGGGGCGGGTGCCCACCGTCAAGGGATATCGGATGTTTATCGACAGCCTGCTGACCATCCAGCCATTGGAGCAGGGGCTGGTCAGTGACTGGATGCAGCGGCTGCGCAACAGCGAAGATTCGGAGCGCCTGTTGGCCTCGGCCTCCCATCAGCTTTCCGAGGTGACCTCGATGGCCGGGGTGGTGATGTTGCCGCGGCGTGAGCAGGTTTCCCTGCGCCAGGTCGAGTTTTTGCCCCTTTCGCACAACCGGGTGTTGGTGATCCTGGTGGTTAACGAGAAGGAGGTCCAAAATCGCATCATCCAGACCGAGCGCAGCTACAGCGCTGCGGAGTTGCAGCAGATCGCCAATTATCTCAACCAGCTTTGTGCTGGACAGGAGCTGCGCCGGGTGCGTGAGAGCCTGCTCAACGAACTGGATGACACCCGTAGCCACATGAATCAGCTGATGGCCGATGCGATCAGCATGGCCCAGCAGGCATTTAGCCAAGATGAGGACGAGGATGGCCTGCTACTGGCTGGCCAGACCAACCTGATGTCCTATGACGAGATGAGCAACATGGATAAGTTGCGCAAGCTGTTTGATGCCTTTAACCGCAAGCGCGACATCCTGCAGTTGCTGGATCAGTCGCTACACGCCGATGGGGTGCAGATCTTTATCGGTGAGGAGTCTGGCTACGAAGTGCTGGACGACTGCAGCGTGGTTGCCTCGCCCTATCGGGTGGATGGCAAGGTGGTTGGGGTGTTGGGGGTGATCGGCCCCACCCGTATGGCCTACGATCGGGTGATCCCGATCGTCGATGTCACTGCGCAACTGCTAGGTTCCAGCCTGAACCAACTCAAGTGAGGTGGGAGCGGAATAATATTCACATGTCATAATATTATTCTTCCCCGCCTGCTAAGCACACGTTTTGCCGCGTGCGAGCGCGGTATGGCAACACAAGCATGATGGAGACTGAGAGTATGAGCGAAACACAAAAACCTGGTGAAGAGGCCGCATTGCACGATGAGCCGCATGCTGAAACCGAGGTGGCGCAGGGGGGGGGGCGAGCCCGAAGACGCGCTGGCCGAGGCACAGGCCAGGCTGGAGAGTATGGCCAGCGAGCATCAGGAGCAGTTGCTACGCATGCAGGCTGAGATGGAGAACAGCCGCCGCCGCGCCAGCAAGGATATAGAAAACGCCCACAAGTTTGGCCTGGAGAAGTTTGCCAAGGAGCTGCTTCCGATCAAGGACAGTCTGGAGTTGGGCCTGGCCGCCGCCGAAGGCGACGACGAAAAGGTCGCCAAGCTGCGTGAGGGGATGGCACTGACCTTGAAGATGCTCTCCTCCTGCCTGGAGAAGTTTGGCATCGTCGAGGTAGAACCCACCGGTCAGCCCTTCAACCCGGAGCAGCACCAGGCGATGACCACGCAAGAGTCGGCCGAGCACGCCCCCAACACCGTGCTGCACGTGATGCAAAAGGGCTACCTGCTTAACGAGCGGGTGATGCGACCGGCAATGGTGGTGGTGAGTAAGGCACCCGCCCCTGCGCCGGAGGATACCCCCAGCATTGACGAGCAGGCTTGAAATCCTTTTCAAAGACCTTATTAACAGCGCAGATTTAATTCCCCCGTCGTGGGGAGGAAACACAGCATTGGAGAATCAAGACTATGGGTAAGATTATTGGCATCGATTTGGGGACCACCAACTCCTGCGTCGCAGTTATGGATGGTGGCAAGTCTCGTGTAATTGAAAACAGTGAAGGGGATCGTACCACCCCATCCATTGTCGCCTATACCGAAGATGGTGAGGTGCTGGTTGGCCAGTCCGCCAAGCGCCAGGCGGTAACCAACCCGAACAACACCCTGTTTGCGGTTAAGCGCCTGATCGGGCGTCGTTTTGAAGAGGATGCGGTACAGAAGGACATCAAACTGGTGCCCTTCAAGATCCTCAAGGCAGACAACGGCGATGCCTGGGTCGAGGCCCGTGGCAACAAGATGGCCCCGCCCGAAGTATCGGCCAAGGTGCTGCAAAAGATGAAGAAGACCGCCGAGGACTACCTCGGTGAAGAGGTGACCGAAGCGGTTATCACCGTACCGGCCTACTTCAATGACTCTCAGCGCCAGGCTACCAAGGACGCGGGCAAGATCGCCGGGCTGGAGGTCAAGCGTATCATCAACGAGCCGACCGCCGCCGCACTGGCCTTCGGTATGGACAAGCAGCAGGGCGACCGCAAGGTGGCGGTATACGACCTGGGTGGGGGGACCTTCGATATCTCCATCATCGAGATCAGCGACATCGACGGCGAACACCAGTTCGAGGTGCTCTCCACCAACGGGGACACCTTCCTTGGTGGTGAAGACTTCGACATGCGCCTGATCGACTACCTGGCCGACGAGTTCAAGAAGGAGCAGGGCATTGACCTGCACAACGACCCGCTGGCACTGCAGCGTCTGAAAGAGGCCGCCGAAAAGGCCAAGATCGAGCTGTCCTCCAGCCAGCAGACTGATGTAAACCTGCCCTACATCACCGCCGATGCCTCGGGGCCGAAGCACCTGAACATCAAGGTGAGCCGTGCCAAGCTCGAATCCCTGGTGGACGAGCTGGTTCAGCGTTCCATCGCGCCCTGCAAGGTGGCGCTGAAGGATTCCGGGCTGTCCGCCTCCGAGATCGACGATGTGATCCTGGTCGGTGGTCAGAGCCGTATGCCCAAGGTGCAGGAGGCGGTCAAGAACTTCTTCGGCAAGGAGCCGCGTCGTGATGTGAACCCCGACGAAGCGGTGGCCATTGGTGCCGCGATCCAGGGTGGGGTACTGGGTGGTGACGTCAAGGACGTGCTGCTGCTGGACGTGAGCCCGCTGTCGCTGGGGATCGAGACCATGGGCGGTGTGATGACCAAGCTCATTGAAAAGAACACCACCATCCCCACCAAGGCGAACCAGGTGTTCTCCACCGCCGACGATAACCAGACCGCCGTGACCGTGCATGTGCTGCAGGGCGAACGCGAGATGGCTAGTGCAAACAAGTCATTGGGCCGCTTTGACCTGTCCGACATCCCGCCGGCCCCGCGTGGTGTACCGCAGATCGAGGTCACCTTCGATATCGACGCCAATGGTATTCTGAACGTGTCGGCCAAAGACAAAGGCACCGGCAAGGAGCAGAATATCGTCATTAAGGCCTCCTCTGGTCTGAGTGATGAAGAGATCGAAAAGATGGTTAAGGATGCCGAGGCCCACGCCGCCGATGACAAGAAGTTCCACGAATTGGTGACCGCACGTAACAGCGCCGATAGCATGGTTCACGCTACCCGCAAGTCGATGGACGAACTGGGCGACAAGCTCAGCGAGGACGAAAAGGCCCCCATCGAGTCGGCGCTCAAGGAGCTGGAAGAGGCCATGCAGGGTGAGGACAAGGAACTCATCGAGTCCAAGACCCAGGCACTCACCGAGGCCTCCGGCAAGATGGCCGAAAAGCTCTATGCCCAGAACCAGCCACAGGGTGAGGGGGCCGACGCCGGACAGGCGGGTGGCGAGCAGGCTAGCGCAGGTGGCGACGATGTGGTCGATGCCGAGTTCGAGGAAGTCGACGACAATAAAAAGTAGCAAGTAACAAGTGACAGCCACAAGGATCGAAGCATCGGCTTCGATCCTTGTTGCCATTTTTGCAACTTGCAACTTGAGACTTTGATTTTATGAGTAAACGCGACTACTACGAAGTACTGGGGGTCAGCAAGAACGCCACCGAGGCCGAGATCAAAAAGGCCTTTAAAAAGCTGGCGATGAAGTACCACCCGGACCGCAACCCGGATAGCAAGGAGGCCGAAGAAAAGTTCAAGGAGGCGCGTGAGGCCTACGATGTGCTTTCTGATGCACAGAAGCGTGCCGCCTATGATCAATTCGGCCACGACGCCATGTCCGGTATGGGTGGAGGTGGCCCCGGCGGCTTTGGCGGTGGTGCCAGCAGCTTTAGCGATATCTTCGGTGATGTGTTCGGCGATATCTTCGGCGGCGGTGGTGGCGGCGGTCGCGGTCCCGGAGGGCAGCGCGTCTATCGGGGGTCCGACCTGCGCTACAACCTGGAGCTTAGCCTGGAAGAGGCGGTCAATGGCACCACGGTCAAGATCCGTATCCCCACCCTGGTCAACTGTGAAGAGTGTGGCGGCAGCGGGGCCAAGAAGGGCAGTAGCCCCACGACCTGTACCACCTGTAACGGTATTGGCCAGGTACGCATGCAGCAGGGCTTTTTCTCCCTGCAGCAGACCTGTCCGCGCTGCCACGGCAGTGGCCAGATCATTACCGATCCCTGTCATGCCTGTCATGGGGGTGGTCGGGTGGAGAAGCAAAAGACCCTCTCGGTCAAGGTGCCGCCAGGGGTGGACAATGGCGATCGCATCCGCCTCTCTGGCGAAGGTGAGGCCGGGGAGAATGGTGGACCAGCGGGGGATCTCTATGTCCAGATCCACGTGCGCGAGCATCCGATCTTCACCCGCCACGGCAACGACCTGCACTGCGAGGTGCCGATTAGCATCGTCACTGCTGCCCTTGGCGGTGAGCTGGAGGTACCCACCCTCAATGGTCGGGTCAAGCTCAAGGTGCCCGAAGAGAGTCAGAGCGGCAAGCTGTTCCGTCTGCGCGGCAAGGGGGTGACCTCGGTGCGTGGTGGCTCATCCGGCGACCTGTTGTGCCGTATCATGGTGGAGACGCCGGTTAACCTCACCAGCAAGCAAAAAGAGCTGCTGCAAGAGTTTGCTGGCACCATGGAGGGTAACGACAAGCACAGCCCGCGTCATAGCAGTTGGTTGGATGGGGTGAAGAAGTTCTTCGAGGACATGAAGTTCTGATCGCCACAGAGGGCACAGAGAACGCAGAGAGAAAACTATGCGGGTCAGTTTTTCTCTGTGTCCTCTGTGGCAAGCTTTTATGAACAATCGGATGGCAGGCATGACAAGAATTGCAGTGACCGGCGCGGCCGGTCGGATGGGACGCCAGATCATCGAGGCGATCCAGGCCCATGATGGGGTAACGCTGGGGGCCGCATTGGAGCGTCCCGGCTCTACCCTGGTCGGGGTGGATGCCGGCGAGCTGGCCGGGGTCGGCAAGCTGGGGGTGGCCATCGCTGACAGCATCGAGGCGGCGGCAGCGGACTTCGATGTGTTGATCGACTTTACCCTACCCGAGGTGACGGTGGCCAATGTGGCGGCCTGCCGTGCGGCGGGCAAGCAGATGGTGATCGGCACCACCGGCCTGGACGATGCCCAAAAGCAGCAACTGGCCGATGCCGCCGAGGAGATCGCCATCGTCTTTGCCCCCAATATGAGCGTGGGGGTCAACCTTTCCCTCAAGCTGTTGGAGCTGGCCGCCAGTGTGCTGGGGGACGATGTGGATGTGGAGATCATCGAGGCCCACCATCGCCACAAGATCGATGCCCCCTCAGGTACCGCCCTGGCGATGGGGGAGACTGTCGCCAAGGCCTTGGGCCGTGATCTGAAGGAGTGTGCCGTCTACGGGCGTGAGGGGCGCACCGGTGAGCGCGATCCCAAGACCATCGGCTTCGAGACCATCCGCGCCGGGGATATCGTGGGAGACCATACCGTACTATTCGCCGGGATCGGCGAGCGCATCGAGATCACCCACAAGGCCTCCAGCCGCATGACCTTTGCCAAGGGCGCGGTTCGCGCCGCCGCCTGGCTGGCCCAACATCCCAAGGGCCTGTTCGATATGCAGGACGTGCTGGGTTTGAAGTAACAAACATTTCAACACAGACGACTACAAGGATGTAGTCGGTTGGAAATGTCAGGAACATATTTCCCAGGGCACAGAAGTACACAGAGATTCAGCGAGTGCGATGTGTACCCGTTCTGATGAGAGTGATGTCTTAACAGCCTGTTAATGATTCACCTCCGTGATCTCTGTGGCCTCTGTGTTGACGATCTTTCATGCCAAATTGAGAATCTGCCATGAGCCATTCCCCGATTATTGTTGCGTTGGATTTTCCCTCCCAGGCCGATGCCCTGGCCCTGGTGGAACGCCTGGATCCGAGTCGTTGTCGATTGAAGGTGGGCAAGGAGTTGTTTACCCGTTCCGGCCCCCCGCTGGTCGAGACCCTGGTGGCCAAGGGCTATGAGGTCTTTTTGGATCTGAAGTTTCACGATATCCCCAATACCGTGGCCGGGGCCTGTCGCGCTGCCGCCGATCTGGGGGTGTGGATGGTCAATATCCACGCCACTGGTGGCCGTCGGATGATGGAGGCGGCCCGTGAGGCTGTGGACAAGTCCGCCCACCAGCCCAAGCTGATCGCGGTGAGCATCCTCACCAGCATGGCCCAGCAAGATCTGGCCGAGATTGGCCTGTCCGGTAGCCCGGCAGAGAACGTGCAGCGTCTGGCCCGCCTGGCCCAGCAGGCGGGAATGGATGGGCTGGTCTGTTCCCCCCAGGAGGTGACCATGCTGCGTGAGCAGTTGGGCACGGACTTTGATCTGGTCACCCCCGGCATTCGCCCCGCCTGGAGCGAGAAAGGGGATCAGACCCGTATCACCACCCCGGCCCAGGCGGTGGCGATGGGCGCTACCTATCTGGTGATCGGGCGTCCCATCACCGCCGCCCCCGAGCCGCTGGAGGCCCTGCAGCGCATCGAGGTGGAACTGGCGGGCAAGAGCTGATTTGTCAGTCTGTTCTGACACAAACTGTAGAAATTTCCTACAAGAATAAGCGAAAAAGTATGACCTTGTAAGTATTGCGTGAATTGGCCGTTCAGGATGAAATAACCAGGCCTGCCCACCCTGGGTAGGCCCTGTTAACCGTTACGGAGGACTCCATTATGAGCGCAACATTTCGTCTGCTTTTCGCTGCCCTGCTGTTGGCCATCTCCCAGTTGGCCATGGCCGATACGGTAGATATCAACAGTGCCGACGCACAGACCCTGGCGGCGGCCATCTCCGGGGTGGGACAGGCCCGTGCCGAGGCCATTGTGGCCTACCGCGAACAGCACGGGCCGTTTCAGTCGGTGGATGAGTTGATGCAGGTCAGTGGGGTGGGTCCGGCCACCCTGGAGCGTAATCGGGACAAGCTGAGCGTGGGCAGTCACTGATATCGTGCGCACTTAAAACGCCGCCTACTGGCGGCGTTTTTTGTTGATGGCCTTGCCGCCTCGAATCAGCTTCCCGCCAACTCCTGCGCCATGGCGATGATCCGCCGACGTTGAAACAACAGCTGCCAGCGTCGCCCACCGCATTGGTGCCACAGCACCGCCGAGCGTATCCCTGCCAACAGCACCGCACGTACCTTGTTGACGTTTTCTTCGTTGTGCAGGTGGTTGTTTTCGCCACTGACCATAATGCGTGGTTTCAGCTCGCTGATACTGTGGCTGTATATCTCGGCCAGGCGGGCGATGGTGCTGCTGTGGGTCAGGCCAAAGTGTTGCACGGACTGCTGTGCCCTTTCCAGCTCCTTGCCGATCCAGCCGAGCATCTGCGGGTTTTTGGCCAGCTTGCGCTCCAGCAATAACAGCCCCAGGGCATAGCGGGTCAGGTAGATGTTGCGCTTGCTGTCTTCCCCCTTCATCTGTTCCAGCAGGCTCTTCAGTCCCAGACGGATCTCATGGCGTGAGCCGTAGACGGCCTCGGGGTTGGGTGGCTCCATTTCGAACAGGCTGCCAATGCAGGTCTCGTATTCCGCCTGGGGCACCATGCCCCGGCGTGCCACCTGGTCGGCCAGTGTGGCGGCTTGAAAGACGCCGGCGAGGGCGAGGATACGATCGGAGTAGGGGTGTGTGCTCATGGTGTATTGATCTTTGGTTGGCGAAGCTGGGTTTCAAGCGGGTTATCGGTTTGTTCGATCACCCCACCACCGAGGCAGACCTCGCCCTGGTAGAACACCACCGACTGGCCGGGGGTGACGGCCCGTTGCGGCTCGGCAAAGTACACCGTGGCCTGGCCGTTTGCGATGGCGGTGATGGTACAGGCCTGGTCGGCCTGGCGGTAACGGGTCTTGGCGCTGCACTGGCAGGGCAGGGCGGGGGGCTGAGCGCTGACCCAGCTCAGTTGGCTGGCCTGGAGTTGTTGGCTGTAGAGCAGTGGATGGTGGTGGCCCTGCTCGACGATCAGGATGTTGGCGCTCAGATCCTTGCCCACCACATACCAGGGCTCGTCCGGCCGTCCGGCCACCCCGCCGATCCCCAGCCCCTGGCGTTGGCCGATGGTGTAGTACATCAGGCCGCTGTGCTTGCCGATGGTTTGGCCATCGGCGGTTTGCATCACCCCCGCCTGGGCGGGTAGGTAGCGGCTAAGAAAGTCGCGGAAGTTGCGCTCGCCGATGAAGCAGATCCCGGTGCTGTCCTTCTTGTCGTGGGTGATCAGGCCATGCTCAGCGGCGAGGCGGCGTACCTCGCTCTTTTCCAGTTCGCCCACCGGGAAGCGGGTATGGGCCAGTTGGTGCTGGCCGAGGGTGTAGAGGAAGTAGCTCTGATCCTTGCCGTGATCCAGCCCCTTGAGCAGTTGGTAGCGTGCTCCGTCAAAGCCGACACGGGCGTAGTGGCCTGTGGCAATGGCTGTGGCCCCCAGCGAGAGGGCGTGGTCGAGGAAGGCACGAAACTTGATCTCGCGGTTACAGAGGATGTCCGGGTTGGGGGTGCGCCCGGCGCGGTATTCGGCCAGAAAGTGACTGAACACCCGATCCCAGTACTCGGCGGAGAAGTTGATCGCCTGCAGGGTGATCCCCAGCCGCTCACAGACCTGTCGGGCGTCGGCCAGATCCTCGGCGGCGCTGCAGTAGTCCTGGGTGTCGTCCTCCTCCCAGTTTTTCATGAATAGCCCCTCCACCGCATGGCCCTGCTGCTGAAGCAGTAGGGCGGCGACCGAGGAGTCGACCCCACCAGAGATCCCGGTAATGATGCGCTGGCTCATAGTTCGTCGAACAGGTCGAGGGGGTGGTAGCGCCCCAGGCGGTAGTCGTCAATGCAGCGCTGGACCAGCGGGCTGCGCAATTGTGGCTGGCGTTGGGCGATCCCTGCCTGGTCCAGCCAGTGGGTGCGGATGATTTCGTGATCCAGTACCGCACCGGGCAGTGGGCCGGAGCAGCCGCCGAAGAAGGCGACCCGCAGATAGGTCGCGTCATTCTGGGGGCTGCGCCAGCGATAGAGGCCACAGATCCCCGCGGGTTCGAAGACCCGTCCGGTCTCTTCGAGTACCTCGCGCCTGACCGCATCCACCAGCGGCTCGCCATCTTCCACATGGCCTGCCGGCTGGTTGAATACCCGCTCACCGGCGGATAACTCCTCTACCAGCAAAAAGCGGCCATCGCGCTCGATCACGGCGGCGACGGTCAGGTGGGGTGTCCATATCTCGCTCATCGGTCTCTCCGTGGTTGTTTTATGTTTGCGGGGCGCTGTGTAGGCCTCGCACCGGGGCGGCGTCCACGCGGGCGCGGCAGGGTGTTTTGCAGCTCGGCCACCTGCTGCGGGTCAAGCTCGCGCCATTGGCCGGGGGGCAGTCCGGCCAACTGCCAGGGGCCGACCGCTTCGCGCACCAGGCGCAGGGTGGGGAAGCCCACCGCCGCGCTCATCCGTCGTACCTGGCGGTTGCGCCCCTCGCGGATGGTCAGACGCAACCAAGTGGTGGGGATGTTGGCCCGATAGCGCACCGGCACCTGGCGTGGCCACAGCGCTGGCTCATCAATCGCCTCGGCCGCAGCGGGTAGGGTAGGACCATCTTTGAGCTGTACACCACGGCGCAACTGCGCCAGGGCAGCCTCGTCGATCTCTCCCTCGACTTGCACCAGATAGGACTTTGCCATCTTGTGCAGTGGGTTGGCGATGCGGTGTTGCAGCGGGCCGCTATCGGTCAGGACCATCAGCCCCTCGCTGTCCCGATCCAGCCTGCCCGCCGGGTAGACCCCTTTCTCGGCGATAAAGTCGGCCAGGGTTGGGCGGCCCTCGTTATCGGTGAACTGGCAGAGCACCCCGTAGGGCTTGTTGAACAGCAGGATGCGTGACATGGCGTGGTTCGCTGACAAGAGGGGCTATTATCAACCAGCCCTTCCTCCGATGCAAAGCGTTGTCTCGGATACGTACAGCCGCCACAAGCAATCTGGTAAACTGTTGCCAGACCCGAGAACATAACCCATTGCATTGGAGCAGATATGGCCTTTGACAAGATCCAGATCCCAGCCAACGGCGAGAAGATCACCGTAAACGACGACTACTCGCTGAACGTCCCTGATTGTCCGATCATTCCCTATATTGAAGGGGATGGTACCGGTGTGGATATCAGCCCGGTGATGAAGAGGGTGGTCGATGCGGCAGTGACAAAGGCCTACGGCGAGCAGCGCCGGATCGCCTGGATGGAGATCTTTGCCGGTGAGAAGGCCAACAAGGTCTACGGCGAGAACACCTGGCTACCGGCAGAGACCCTGGATGCGGTGCGCGATTACGTGGTGTCCATCAAGGGGCCGTTGACTACGCCGGTCGGTGGCGGGATCCGCTCGCTCAACGTCGCACTGCGCCAGGAGCTGGATCTCTATGTCTGCCTGCGTCCGGTGCGCTACTACCCTGGCACCCCCAGCCCGGTGAAGGCACCGGAGAAGACCGACATGGTGATCTTCCGCGAAAACTCCGAGGACATCTATGCCGGTATCGAGTGGGAGGCGGGCAGCGACGAGGCCAGTAAGGTGATCGATTTCCTGCAAAAGGAGATGGGGGTCAAAAAGATCCGTTTTCCGGCCACCTCCGGGATCGGTATCAAACCGGTGTCTGCCGAAGGGACCAAGCGCCTGGTACGCAAGGCGATTCAATACGCCATCGACAACAAGCGCGACTCGGTTACCCTGGTACACAAGGGCAACATCATGAAGTTCACCGAAGGGGCCTTCAAGTCCTGGGGCTATGAGCTGGCTGCCGAGGAGTTTGGTGCCACCCTGCTTGATGGGGGTCCGTGGATGGTGATGAAGAACCCCCACACCGGAGAGGATATCGTCATCAAGGATGTGATCGCCGATGCCTTCCTGCAGCAGATCCTGCTGCGCCCGGAGGAGTACAGTGTGATCGCCACCCTCAACCTCAATGGCGACTATGTCTCCGATGCGCTGGCGGCCCAGGTGGGCGGGATCGGGATCGCCCCCGGTGCCAACCTCTCCGACTCGGTAGCGATGTTTGAGGCCACCCACGGCACTGCGCCGAAGTATGCTGGTCAGGACAAGGTCAACCCCGGCTCGCTGATCCTCTCCGCCGAGATGATGTTGCGCCATATTGGCTGGGGTGAGGCGGCGGATCTGATCGTCAAGGCGATGGGCGCGGCGATTCAGGCCAGAACCGTCACCTACGACTTCGCACGCCTGATGGACAATCCCACCGAACTGTCCTGCTCGGCCTTCGGCGAGGCGATGATTGAAAAGATGTAACGCTGAGAGCGCAGAGTACGCTGAGAAAACCTGGGGATGAGCTACGATACCGTCGAGGTAATTCGGGTTCATCATGACGGTAACAGCATGCGGTCTTGCAAGAGTACCTTTCCTCTCAGCGTCCTCTGCGACCTCTGCGTTAAAATCTTTTATTTGCCTAGTGGTGGCTCAATGAATAGCGCTGACTCATCCCCGCTGCGGATCGGCTTCAGGTAGGAGGCGGTCAGTCCCTTGGGGCCGTAGTAGAGGGAGAATTCCACCTGTTGCCCATGCTTGAGGGTCTTAAAGCCATTCATGTCGATGGCGGTGTGGTGGACAAAGACCTCACTGCACTGTGGATCGTCCATGATCACAAAGCCGTAGCCCTTGTCGTTGTTGAACCATTTTACGCTGCCGCTTGCCATATATGTTTGTGACCCCATACTTAGTCTTTGGCTATGCTGTGGTGGTATCCCTGTTGGGCTTCAAGTCTTGCCCGGATATTTCATTTGGTAAAGCCACCCGGGATGTGTATGCTAGCCCGGATATTGCATAAATTGCACACGCCCTCGCTAGTCTATTGATTGCCCTGCACATTTCCCTCAGTCGGGTGTATGAATAACGACACCGCTCCTTCGGGAAATGCACTGGACAATCAATATCCTGCGCGATTTTCGCGCGAATTCATGCAACATCCGGGCTGATACATTGTTAAATAATTGACTAAATATATCAAGAATTGTGCCGATGAAAGAGATATGCCCGTTTCCACTGGCCATGGCGGACCATGATGCCCCCGCGCGTCAGGACGACCATGGCACCGCTGTGCAGGAGGGGGAGCCGGCGCTAAAGCGTCCACCGATGTACAAGGTGCTCTTGTTGAATGACGACTTCACCCCCATGGAATTTGTTGTACACGTGTTGGAGAGCTTTTTCGGCATGGCCAGGCACCAGGCGGTGCAGGTCATGCTGGCGGTACACCATGACGGCAAGGGTGTCTGTGGCACCTATACCCGTGAGGTGGCCGAGTCCAAGGTGGCCCAGGTGAACGCCTATGCCCGCAAGCACGAACATCCGTTGTTGTGCAGCATGGAGGCGGAGTGAGCTATTCATCGGTCGATAAATGCGTTGTGTCCTGGCAAACCTGCCGGGGCCGCTCCATGATAGGGGCCAAAGTGAGGTAATGCCATGTTGAGCAAAGAGCTGGAGTTCACCCTGAATAACGCCTTCAAGCAGGCGCGCGAGAATCGTCACGAATTTATGACGGTGGAACATCTATTGCTTGCACTGCTCGACGATCCGGCAGCGGCACCGATCATCAAGGCCTGTGGTGCCGATCTGGAGGCGCTGCGTGTGGATCTGGTGGAGTTTCTTGCCAGCCATATCCCGCAATTGGCCGAGGATTCCGAGATCGATACTCAGCCGACGTTGGGCTTTCAGCGAGTGATCCAGCGCGCGGTGTTTCAGGTGCAATCCTCCGAGAAGGGCGAGGCCACCGGGGCCAATGTGCTGGTGGCGATTTTTAACGAGAAGGAGTCGCAGGCGGTCTACATCCTCGGCAAGCACCTGGTCAGTCGTCTGGATGTGGTCAACTATATCGCCCATGGTATCGCCAAGGCCGAGCCGGAGGGTGAACACTCCGCCGCAGAAGCGGGTGAGGGCGCGGCGGGCGAATCGGCCAACCCGCTGGAGGCCTATGCCAGCAACCTGAATCAGCTCGCTGCTGAGGGGCGGATCGATCCGCTCATTGGGCGCAAGGACGAGATCGAGCGTACCATCCAGGTGCTGTGTCGCCGACGCAAGAACAATCCGCTGTTCGTGGGCGAGGCCGGGGTCGGCAAGACCGCGCTGGCGGAAGGCTTGGCCAAGCGCATCGTCGACAAGGAGGTGCCCGAAGTGCTGGCCGAGAGCACCATCTACTCCCTCGACCTGGGCTCCCTGCTGGCGGGCACCAAGTATCGGGGCGACTTTGAGAAACGCCTCAAGGCGGTGTTGGCCCAGCTCAAGCGCGAGCCCGGTTCGGTGTTGTTCATCGATGAGATCCATACCATCATTGGCGCTGGTGCCGCCTCTGGCGGGGCGATGGACGCCTCCAATCTGCTCAAGCCGATGCTGGCCACCGGCGAGCTCAAATGTATCGGCTCCACCACCTATCAAGAGTATCGCGGCATCTTCGAAAAGGATCACGCGCTGACCCGCCGTTTCCAGAAGATCGACGTGCCCGAGCCCAGCGTGGAGGAGACCATCCTCATCCTCGAAGGGCTCAAGTCGCGTTTTGAGGAGCACCACGAGGTCAAGTTCACCCGTCCCGCGCTGCGCGAGGCGGCGGAGTTGTCCGAGCGTTACATCAACGATCGCCACTTGCCCGACAAGGCTATCGACGTGATCGACGAGGCCGGTGCCCGCCAGCGTCTGCTGGCACCCTCCAAGCGCAAGAAGACCATTGGCGTGAAGGAGATCGAGGAGATTGTGGCCAAGATCGCCCGTATTCCGCCCAAGAGCGTCTCCACCTCCGACAAAGAGAACCTGCGCCACCTGGAGCGGGATCTCAAACTGATGATCTACGGTCAGGACGAGGCCATCGAGGTGCTGGGCAGCGCGATCAAGATGTCCCGCTCTGGCCTGGGGCAAGAACAAAAGCCCATCGGCTCCTTCCTCTTTGCTGGTCCCACCGGGGTGGGCAAGACCGAGGTTACCCGACAGCTCTCGCGCACCATGGGGATCGAGCTGATCCGCTTCGACATGTCCGAATACATGGAGCGCCACACCGTCTCCCGCCTGATTGGTGCGCCTCCCGGCTATGTGGGCTACGACCAGGGCGGCCTGCTCACCGAGGCGGTCAACAAACATCCCCACGCGGTGTTGCTGCTCGATGAGATCGAAAAGGCCCACCCGGAAGTCTTCAACCTGTTGTTGCAGGTGATGGATCACGGCACCCTGACCGATAATAACGGGCGCAAGGCCGACTTCCGTAACGTGATCATCGTGATGACGACCAATCTGGGTGCCGATCAACTGGCACGCCGCTCCATCGGCTTCGCCGAGCAGGATCACAGCAGCGACAGTTCGGAGGTGATCAAGCGTCACTTCAGCCCCGAGTTTCGTAACCGCCTGGATGCCATCATCCAGTTCAGCCCGCTCGACTCACGCACCATCGTCAACGTGGTGGACAAGTTCATCATGGAGCTGGAGACCCAACTGGAAGAGAAGGGGGTCAGTATCGAATTAGACGACGAGGCCCGCGCCTGGCTGGCCGAACACGGCTTCGAACCCAGCATGGGCGCACGCCCCATGGCGCGGGTGATCAAGGAGCACATCAAGAAGCCGCTCGCCGAGGAGTTGCTGTTCGGAGTACTCGAAGGCGGTGGCCACGTGCGCATTGGTGTCGAGGACGGCCAGCTCAGCTTTGCCTTTGAAGGCAAGAAGGAGTTGGTCTCCTAGCGGCCTATGTTTGTTGGAGCAAAAGGAATTGTTGGTATGCCCACTGTCATGCGTATTGGACCATATCGTTTTTTCTTCTATGCTGGTGACGGCATAGAACCAGTACACGTTCATGTTGAGCGGGACGATAAGGTTGCCAAGTTTTGGCTGGAGCCGGCCAGGCTTCAAAGCAGTGGCGGATTTGCTCGTGCAGAGATTTCGCGCATTCACAAGCATGTTATTGAGAATCGCGAAAGGATTGTGGAGGCTTGGAATGACTACTTTGGCGACTGATCTGACGCTACCATGTGCGGTTGACGTTCAGATAAGCGATGATACCCTTGGTGTTGATCTCAGTGATGGCCGAAGCATAGCCGTGCCACTGGCCTGGTACCCCAGGCTGCTGCACGCCAGCAAGGAAGAGAGAGCGCAGTGGCGCTTAACCGGACGCGGTCAGGGGATCCACTGGCCAGCTCTGGATGAGGATATCAGTGTGGAAGGTTTGCTTATCGGCAGACGCTCCGGAGAGAGTCAGGCCTCTTTCAAGGGCTGGTTGGAGGGACGCAGCTGAGTTTCCCGGTTGCACGCAACGCAAAACGCCCGGCATTGCCGGGCGTTTTTGGCTGGGCGGCCATTGGCCACCCGGGCTGAGCCGATCAGCGGGCGCGGAAGGTGATACGCCCTTTGGTCAGGTCGTAGGGGGTCAACTGCACCGTGACCTTGTCACCGGTGAGGATGCGGATGTAGTGTTTGCGCATCTTGCCGGAGATGTGCGCAGTCACTACGTGTCCGTTTTCCAGTTCTACCCGAAAGGTGGTGTTGGGGAGGGTCTCGACGACCGTCCCTTCCATTTCTATGCCTTCTTCTTTCGCCATGCAGTCTCTATCACTCTTGATTGATACTGGGATAAACGACCCCTCTGGGTCGAGATAGCGGCGCATAATGCCTGATCTTGAGGGAAAACTCAATTAAAAGTAGCGCGTTATCTTTATCACCATCGCCCCAGGCGTCGCTAATCGGTATAATCCCCGCCTTTGCAGGACAACATACAGATAACAGGCCCGAGTCTATTATGAGTACGAAAACCCGCTTTGCCCCCAGCCCGACCGGCTATCTCCACGTTGGTGGTGCCCGCACCGCGCTATTCTCCTGGCTCCATGCGCGCAAGCATGGTGGCCGTTTTGTGCTGCGTGTGGAGGATACCGATTTGGAGCGCTCCACCCAGGAGTCGGTCAATGCGATCCTGGAGGGGATGAGCTGGCTGGGCCTGGAGTACGACGAGGGGCCGTTCTACCAGACCCAGCGCTTTGACCGCTACAACGAGGTGATCGATCAACTGCTGGACAGCGATCAGGCCTACCGCTGCAACTGTAGCAAGGAGCGCCTGGAGGCGCTGCGTGAAGGACAGATGCAGCGCAAGGAAAAGCCCCGCTATGATGGCCACTGCCGTGGCAAGGATATCGACCCCAACGAACCCCATGTGATCCGTTTCCGCAACCCTCAGGACGGGATGGTCGCCTTTGACGACATGGTGCGCGGCAGGCTGGCCTTCGCCAACACTGAGCTGGATGATCTGATCATTCGCCGCAGCGATGGCTCCCCCACCTACAACCTGACCGTGGTGGTGGACGATCAGGATATGGGGATCACCGATGTGATCCGCGGCGACGACCACATCAACAACACCCCGCGTCAGATCAACCTACTGCACGCCATGGGCGCGACCCCACCGCGCTATGCCCATGTGCCGATGATCCTGGGGGATGACGGTGCGCGGCTATCCAAACGCCACGGCGCAGTGAGCGTTATGCAGTACCGTGATGAGGGGATCCTGCCCGAGGCGCTGCTCAACTACTTGGTACGGCTGGGTTGGTCCCATGAAGATCGGGAGATATTCTCGCTGGATGAGATGGTCGAGTTGTTTGATATCAACGATGTCAACAAGGCCGCCTCGGCCTTCAACACCGAAAAACTCCATTGGCTCAACCAGCACTACATCAAGCACGAAAACCCGGATCGCATCGCCCGTCTGCTCAGCCGCCACATGGGGGATCTGGGTATCGACCCATCCGTCTACCCGCCCCTGGCCGAGGTGGTGGAGGCGCAGCGTGAGCGCGCCCGCACCCTGGTGGAGCTGGCCGAGATCAGCGCCTTCTACTACCGCGACTTCGATAGCTACGATGAAAAGGCGGCCAAAAAGGCCTTTAAGGCGGCCGCCCTCGAACCGCTGCGCACCGTGCGTGAAAAGCTGGTGGCGGTGGAGAGTTGGGAGCGCATCATGCTGCATGATGCCATCAGCCAGACGGTGGAAGAGCTGGGTGTAGGCTTCGGCAAGGTGGGTATGCCGCTGCGCCTGGCGGTCACCGGGGGCTCACCCTCGCCGGATCTCGACCTGACCCTGCAGCTGATCGGTAAAGAGGCCTGTCTGCGCCGTATCGACAAGGCCATTGCCCATATCGAGGCCAACAGCCATGAGTGATAAGCCCGTGTCCACACCGAGTAACTTTATTCGCCACATCATCGACGCCGACCTGGAAAACGGCAAGCACGATGGCAAGGTGGTCACCCGTTTCCCGCCCGAACCCAACGGCTATCTGCACATCGGCCATGCCAAATCGATCTGCCTCAACTTTGGCATCGCCCGCGATTACCAGGGGCAGTGCAATCTGCGCTTTGACGACACCAATCCACACAAGGAGAACATGGAGTTTGTCGAGGCGATCCAGCAGGACGTGCGCTGGCTGGGTTTTGAGTGGGGGGAGAAGGTCTACTACGCCTCCAACTATTTCGAGCAGCTCTACGGCTTTGCCATGGAGCTTATCGACAAGGGGCTGGCCTACGTCTGTGACCTCAATGCCGAGCAGACCCGCGAATATCGTGGCACCCTCACCGAGCCGGGCAAAAACAGCCCCTATCGGGAGCGCAGCATTGAGGAGAACCGGGATCTCTTCCAGCGCATGCGTGCCGGAGAGTTTCCCGACGGGGCCAAGGTGCTGCGCGCCAAGATCGACATGGCCTCGCCGAACATCAATCTGCGCGACCCGACCCTCTATCGCATTCGCCATGGGGTGATCCACCACCAGACCGGCAGTGAGTGGTGCCTCTATCCGATGTACGACTTCACCCACCCGATTTCCGATGCGCTGGAAGGGGTAACCCACTCCCTGTGTACCCTGGAGTTCGAGGATCACCGCCCGCTGTACTATTGGGTGCTGGAGAACATTACCATCCCCTCCCAGCCGCAGCAGATCGAGTTCTCACGCCTCAACCTGCAGTACACGGTGATGAGCAAGCGCAAGCTCACCCGCCTGGTGGAGGAGGGGATCGTCGAGGGCTGGGACGACCCGCGCATGCCGACCATCGCCGGGCTGCGTCGGCGCGGCTATACCCCCGCCTCGATCCGCGAGTTTTGTGATCGCATCGGGGTGACCAAATCCGACAACAGCGTCGAGATGGCGATCCTGGAAAGCTGCATCCGCGAAGATTTGGATGCCAATGCCCCGCGCGCCATGGCAGTGCTGCATCCGCTCAAGGTGGTGCTGACCAACTATCCCGAGGATCAACAGGAGCTACTCAGCGCCGCCAACCACCCCAAGGATGAGTCCATGGGCACGCGCGAACTGCCGTTTTGCCGCGAACTTTATATCGATCGCAACGACTTCATGGAGGTGGCACCCAACAAGAAGTTCAAGCGCCTGGTCAGTGGTGGCGAGGTGCGTCTGCGCAACGCCTATGTGATCCGTTGTGATGAGGTGATCAAGGACAACCAGGGCGAGATCATCGAACTGCGCTGCAGCGTCGATATGGCCACCCTGGGTGCCAACCCCGAGGGGCGCAAGGTCAAGGGTGTCGTGCACTGGGTTTCCGCACGCCATGGCGTGCGCGCCGAGCTGCGCCTGTACGATCGCCTGTTCACCGTGCCCCACCCGGACAGTGACAAGAGCGTGGAAGACTTTACCCAGTTGCTCAATCCCGATGCACTGCGCACCCTCACCAACAGCGTGATCGAACCCAGCCTGGCGCAGGTCGCCGAGGGCAGCCGTTACCAGTTCGAACGCGAGGGCTACTTCAGCTACGATGCCAAGGCCTCCCGCGCCGATCTACCGGTGTTCAATATGGTGGTCGGCTTAAAGGACTCCTGGGCCAAGATCGAGCAAAAGGAGCGCTAGAATCGTGTCACAAGCTGTTGTTTGGCGGAAAGAAAGCCAGTCTTAAAGAGAATGGGAAGGCGCTGGCACCCGTTATCACAGGGCCTGACGCTGTTCTCTGGTATCTTTCCCATGGGGCGCTGCCAGGGTGAGCGCATACTTACATGAAGTTCTTACCCAAGCAGGCGTAACCCCCTGATTTTTGGTACGCCGTGAATACATCCCTGTAGGCTCGAAGGTCGCATCCCTGCGACCTACGACCAGAAATCAGGGGGTTACGCCTGCTCCTCAAAAGTATGCGGACGCCCTGGGGGTTGCTGCATTTTTATTTGTCATCGAAAAATGGCTCTGGTATAGTGCGCGCCTTCTCAGGGAGAGAGGCTTGTCCAGGCGGGGGAGAGAAAGCAAAAACTTTTTCACAACTGCTTGACAACAGTGCACAATTCGCTAGAATGCACGCCTGCTTCATCGGGGCTATAGCTCAGCTGGGAGAGCGCTTGCATGGCATGCAAGAGGTCGGCGGTTCGATCCCGCCTAGCTCCACCAAATGTTTTCATGACCGTCCAGCCGGTCACGACAAAAACGCAAGGTTTTTGTCCCCTTCGTCTAGAGGCCTAGGACATCGCCCTTTCACGGCGACGACAGGGGTTCGACTCCCCTAGGGGACGCCAAATCCAGGCGGCTATCAAGGATAGGCGCCTTTTTTGTTAGTAATTATGCTCACGAGGGCATAAGGCAGTACCACAAGTTTATGTCCCCTTCGTCTAGAGGCCTAGGACATCGCCCTTTCACGGCGACGACAGGGGTTCGACTCCCCTAGGGGACGCCAATAGAAAGGCGGCTATCGTACGATAGCCGCCTTTTTTCTTTTCCGCCGCTGACATTATCGTCCCGCTGCGCCACAATGAACGGTGGAGGGGATGATGCAACACAAGCACAACCACTGGCGACGCCATGCCTGGTCAAATCGCCTGCAGACATTCCTGCTATTGACCCTTATGGGGGGCTTTCTGGCCCTGCTTGGGTGGATATTGTGGGGTGTGGACGGGCTTTTCGCCTTGTGGGTGGCCGGGGTGCTGCTGCTGTTTCTGCGCCCGCTGGTCTCTCCCGCATGGGTGATGCGCCTCTATGGAGGCTATCCATTGCGCCCCGAGCAGGCCCCGCAGCTCTATCAGATCCTGGTGAGCCTGACTGAGCGGGCAGGCTTAACGATGGTGCCGGTACTGTACTATCTGCCCGGGGGCGCGGTGAACGCCTTTACCGTGGGGGAGCAGCGCCAATCGGCTATCGCCCTCAGCCAAGGCCTCTTGCAGAGTCTGGAGCTGGATGAGGTCGTCGGGGTGTTGGCCCATGAACTCAGCCATGTGCAGAGCAACGACATGCGCGTGATGGCGCTGGCCGATCAGATTGGGCGGATGACCTCTTTGCTCTCGCTGTTCGGTCTGGTGTTGCTGTTTATCAACCTACCCCTGCTGTTGCTGGGGGAGGCGACTATCAACTGGTGGGCGATCCTGTTACTGATATTGGCTCCCTACCTCAGCGCCCTGGCCCAGCTCGGCCTGTCGCGCACCCGCGAATACGACGCCGATCTGAACGCGGCCCGTCTCAGTGGTGACCCCGCCGGTCTGGCGCGGGCACTGCTGCGTATTGAGCAGTTGCAGGGCGGCTGGTTGGAGCGGATGATGTTTCCTGCCCGGCGCATGCCGATCCCCGCGATGCTGCGTACCCACCCGCCGATCGCCGAGCGGGTGCGGCGTCTGTTGGCACTGCAGACGGAGGGGGAGGCGCCCTGGCCACCGCTGGTGCGTCGCCGTCCGGCCCCGCTGCCTGGCGGACGGCTGGACCCCGGGCGCTGGCCGCTGGGGCGTTGGTGGTATTAGGGTAGGGAGTGGGGAGTTGTGTTGGATTTTCAGACCTTTTTCATGATCTTGTTGCCGCTGCTGATCATCATGGATCCGCTGGGCAATATGCCGATGTTTTTGTCGCTCACCAGCAACAATACGACTGCCGAGCGACGGCGTATGGCGGCCACCGCCTGCGTCAGCAGCGGGGTGATCCTGAGTCTGTTTGCCCTGAGCGGTGATGCCATCCTGCGTTTCTTTCAGATCAGCATGCCTGCCTTTCAGATCGCCGGGGGGTTTATCTTCTTTATCTACGCGCTGCAGTTACTGGCGCTGATCCCTAGCGGGATCCGTGGCAGCGCCGAGGAGCAGGAGGAGGGGATCCGCAAGGAGAATATCGCCCTGGTACCACTGGCTATTCCCCTGTTGGCGGGGCCTGGGGCAATCACCGCCGTTTTGGTCTGGCGGCAGCAGGGGGAGGGGCTGGTGGACCAGGCCCCCCTCTATCTGGCGATTTTGGTCGCCTGTGCGGTGGTTTATCTGGTGTTACACTTTGCCGAATACCTGCAGCGCCTGCTCGGGGTGGGCGGGATCCGGG
>SLDE01000139.1 GCA_007125455.1 Ectothiorhodospiraceae bacterium | reverse complement strand
GCCTGCCCTAGCCCTTCGGCCTGCCCGTCCACGGGATAGAGCAGCCAGGCGGGCAGGGAGAATACCGGGCTGGCGGGTACGCGAAACAGCCTTCCCTCTTGTAATAGCTCATGCACCAAGCGAACCGGGAAGAAACCAGAGCCACCGGAGCAGAGGATCTGCTGCAACCCAACCCAGCCAATATTGGCCAGCAGGGCGGGCGGCGGGGCATCGGGAAAGGCACTGACGTACTGGCGTTCAAACTCACTTCCCCAGTCCACATGGACATAGCTGGCGTCCTGCCAGCTCCCGTGAGGGTGGCGGCTCACCAGGATCAACTGTTCATCAAACAGATACTCCACCACCAGGCCATGGCGCTGTTGTGGAGTGTAGACCAGACCAATATCCACCGCCCCCTGCAGTACTCCCTGAGTGATGTCCTCCTCGTAACCACTCTCCAGACGCAGGGAGAGATCCGGGCAGAACTCGCGCATCCAGGCGACCCAGCGGGGCAGGTAGCCGTCCCACAAGGCCGGGCGGGCACGCAGGGTAAGGCTGCCCCGGTAGCGTTCGGCCAGCCCGACATCGTGGCGGGCCTGCTCCAGTGTGCGCACCAGGTGTTTGGCGTGGGGCAGGAAGCGCTCACCCGCCGCGGTCAGCTCGGCCCCGGCGCGCCCGCGTCGAAACAACACCGCATCGAGCTGGCGTTCCAACGTCTGCACCCGCGCACTGACGGTGGACTGGGTGACGTGTAAGGAAGCGGCGGCACCCACAAAACTCCCACTGGCCACCACCGCAAGAAATGTCCGAGCCGCTTCGATCTCCACCCCACCCTCCTATCGGTTCTTTCGATATTAACCTGCAATATTTCTCGCTTGTCAAATACCTAGTAAAGCAGTAGGTTTCCACACTCCATGGCCAGAGAGTGGATCCCCCCATGAGCTCGGAAACACCGCGTCGCTTACTAGGCACACTGCTCTACACCAGCCTGAGTGAACGGCTGCTGGCGAGCATCGGGGGGGGATTGGGGATCCTGGCGATCCTGTGGATAACCCAGGAGGTGCTGGATCAACAGGGTGCCGCGATGCTTGCCGCATCAATGGGGGCGACGGCGGTGCTGCTGTTTGCCATCCCCCACAGCCCCTTCTCCCAACCCTGGCCGGTCTTTGGCGGGCATATGCTCGGGGCCCTGGTCGGTGTCAGCTGCGCGCACTTCCTAAGCGATCCCCTACTGGCCGCACCGCTGGCCATGGTGATCACCGTCACCCTGATGTACTCGCTGCGTTGCCAGCACCCTCCGGGGGCAGCCACGGCGATGATCGCGGTACTCGGAGGGGAGTCGGTCCACGGTTTGGGATATGGCTTCCTGCTCACCCCGGTGCTGGAGAATATCCTGATCCTGCTGCTGGTGGCCGTACTGTTTAATCTGCCCTTTCCCTGGCGGCGCTATCCGGCGCGCTTTGCCGCCCGCCACGAAGAGGACCAGGCCAGCCCGCCCAGCAGCGACGAACTGACCACCGAAGACATCACCCACGCCCTGGAGCAGATCGATACCTATCTGGATATCAGCAAGCAGGATCTACAACACATCTACTGCCTCGCCCAGCAACACCGCCACTCGCGCCTTAACGAGCGGCAGCAAAGCCCTCGCAGCCTGACTCGGCGGCGAAGTCGGGCAAGCCACACAGGGCACTGACCGCCACCTCCACATCGGCGATGTAGTAAAGCGAGGCCTGGCCCAGGCGGTTGCGCCCCAGGTTGTGATAAATCATGCCGTAGGCGATATCCCCGGCGCTAAACAGCGACTGGTGGCGAGCAAAGTAGGCCGCCGGACGCGACAGCTCCTCGTCCTCCAGCAGCGCCTTCACCCGCCCTGCGCCACCGTGGTAGGCCTGGATCAGCAACAGGGTGAAGAGCCGCTCCCGCTTGGCCTCGGGCAATTCTCCGAAGCGTGCCATGAACGGTGCCTGCAGGTTGCGGGCGTTCTGGTTGAGCAGGCGCAGGGCGCAGTCGAATTGGGCCATGCGGTGCCAGTGGTTTCGCTCGGCGATACCACAGTCGTTAAGCACCGCCGGGGAGAGCTGCATGATCCCCCGTGCGTTGGCCGCCGAATGGGCGCGGGCCTGACCACCACTCTCGATCAGCAGCTTGCCCGCCAGGTAGAGCGGCAGCTCCTCGGGCAGCTCGATACGTTGCTGCGCCAAACGCGTCGCGTAGATGCTACGCAGGGCTTGATGCAGTGATACCGGGGCATCGGCAGAGCCGATACTCAGATCGTCCCAGGTGCCCCAGATCTGGCCCTCCTCGTCCTCGCCCAGATAGCGCCGGATCGCCCCATCCATGTCCACATGGGGCTGTTCACAGGAGAGGGCAAAGGGATAGCCGGTGGCCAGCGGACCACCGGGTATGTAGCTCTCTACCCGCCCCTGTTCAAGATAGCTTTTGCGGGTCTGGTTGAGGCGCATCTGGGTCTCGGCACGGCTCTGGCCGTTGCTGATATAGCCGATGAAACGCCCACGCCGATCGTAAAGGATGTGGCGCTGGGGGTCCTCACAGTAGCTGCGCCCATGAAGCACCCAGCGCCGAATGGTGACCACGTTCTGGTACACACCGGCGCTGATCCAATAGGGCGACTCGCGCACCGTGCTCAACCAGGGGGCGGGCGAGTCGGCCGGTAGTGGTTGAGCCAGCAACAGGAACAAGACCAGGAGGGAGTAACGCACTTGAGTGGGGACCTGTAAAGCCATAGATATCTCACATTGGACCACAGCTGCACGCAAACGTGCCAAGATCAAAACAGCGAGCATGGGGGAAGCCATGGACAGAGTACTCATCCTGCTGGGGGTCGGCCTCATCATCGCCGGGCTCGCCTGGCGCTTGGGTTTGCTGGAATGGTTTGGCCGCCTGCCGGGGGATATCCGGATAGAGGGCGAGCGTGGCGGTTTTTACTTTCCCATCACCTCAATGCTGCTGATCTCCGTCCTACTCTCGCTGCTGCTTGGCCTGTGGCGCAGATAGTCCACCTCGCTATCCACAGGCCAGGGCAGGTGCTGGTCAAGAAACGCCCCCAGCCCGGCCACATACTCGGCCCCGCTGAGCAAAAAACCCCGGTTGTGGCTACCCCGAATCACCAATAGCTCCGCCTCCCCTGCCGCCTGCTGCAGCACCTCGGCATGATGGAAGGGGATGATCTCATCCTCACGACTATGCACCAGCAAGAGTGGCGCGCGCTGCACTGCCACATGGCGCTTGCTGTCAAATTCCATGCGCGCCAGCAGGCGCACCGGCAACCAGGGGTAAAGCTCAGCCCCGAGGGTTGGCAGTGAGCTGAAGGCCGACTCCATGATCAAGGCCTGTGGTGGGTGCTCACTGGCCAGCTGGGCCGCCACCGCCGCCCCCAGCGAGCGACCAAAGTAGACCAGCCGCTGCGGATCGACCTGGCGCTCCTCCAGCAGCCAGTGCAGGGCGGCGCGCGCATCGCGATAGCTGCCCTGCTCGCCAGGACGCCCGGCACTGCGGCCATAGCCGCGATAGTCGATGATCAACACCTCCAAGCCCAGACGATGAAAGATCGCCAGCGAATCGAGACGATGGGAGATATTCCCGGCATTGCCATGAAAAAACAACAACACACCCCGAGGCTGTGGATGAGTAACATACCAGCCATGCAGTGCGATCCCGTCCTCGCTCTGCAGGTGGACATCCTCATAGGTCAGGCCAATATCGGCCGGACTGCCGCGCAGCTCACCGAAGGGGATGAACACCAGACGCGACTGCCCCAGATAGAGCACCAGTACCAGGGCGAGATAAGCCACGGCCAACAGAGCCAACACGCGCAATAGCGCCATAGCCACATCCTTCTCGCATCACCACCAGCTCGGTGCACGGGTTTAGCTATCGAAATCCAATGACGCAATGATCCGGTTCAATCTTCCTTGCTCACCCTCCTCCTCGGAGGTATCGCCGCGTGTGGCGGCGGCGGCGCTTTCGGCCTCGATGCGCGCGATATAGGCGATGGAGCAATCCACCACCGCCTGCTTAAGCAGATCCACCAATGGGGGGATCTCATCGGGTTCGCGCACCCAGGTTTCGATGAACAGGCCGTCCTGCGGGTCCAATTTAATCGGGCGGCTGCGATGGGAAACCAGACGATTAAAATCCTCGCACCATTGCGCCGGTGCCTTGTGGGAAAGGCGGAAAAACAGATTGATGTATGGCTCTTTGCGTATGCGGGGGGGACGGGTCTCGTCGAGCCCGATGATGCGAATATCACTAATACCTTCCATTGCGGTACCCTGTATGATTAGCTTGACGGTCAGACCACAGCATACGCCCCTGCCAATACGATAGCGATGGCGGTGTTCATGCGAACCAGGCAAAAAAGGCGCTGTATAACACGCTGGCAATGCCTAAGCTGAAAAACATGGTCGGCAACCCCTTGCGCAGCCACATCACCGGAGTGATACGGGCACGGGGGTCACCGCTGCGCTCGGCCTCGGCCACCGCGATCACATTGGCTGTGGCACCGATGTGCGAGCCATTGCCCCCCAGGCCAACCCCCAACGCCAGGGCCCACCACAAGGGCATCACATCCACCCCGGCACTCTGCAGCCCGGTGATCACCGGGATCATGGTGACGGTAAAGGGGATATTATCCACCGCCGCACTGAGCAGGGCCGCCACCCACATGATCAGCAGTCCGGTGAGCAGCAAACGGCCCGGATCACCGGCCACCAGACTCATCTGATAACCGATGTAACCCAACATCCCAGAACCGGCCACCCCACCAACGATCACAAAGAGCCCGGCGAAGAAGACCAGCACCGACCAATTGAGCTTGCCAAACAAGGGCTCTGGAGCCGGGCGCATCAGCGCCAACGCCAGCGCCACGGCGATAAAGGTGACGTAGCCAGGAAACAGGTGAAACCAGTGGTGGACGAAGAACAGCCCAATCACCAACGCCATCACCCACAACATCCGCTTCAACCCGGCGGGATCGGTGATCGCCTTGTCCTGATCCAGATCCACATGGCGCAGGGTATCCACCCGCAACTCGCGACGAAACAGCGCCACGATCAGGAACACCGTACAGAGCCACACCACGCCGATAATCGGTGCCATATGTGTCATGAAGGTGAGAAAATCGATCCCCGCCGCGCTGCCGATCATCACATTGGGCGGGTCGCCCACCAGGGTGGCCGTGCCACCGATGTTGCTCAACATCGCCTCGGCCATCAAGTAAGGCATGGGGTTGATATGCAGCAACCGGGTGATCAGTACCGTCAGCGGGGCGAAGATCAGCATGGTGGTCACGTTGTCGAGAAACATGCTGATCACGCTTACCGCCAGCGAGAGATAGATCAACAAGCGGATCGGTCGACCACCAGCCGCCTTGGCGATCACGATGGCCAGATACTCAAACCCACCGGTGGGGCGCAGCATCATCACCAGCATCATCATCCCCGCCAGCAGGAACATGGTATTGCCATCAATGGCCAACACCGCCGCCTGCTGCGAATAAAAGCCGAAGTACTCCCCCACCCCGATCATCACCACCGCACCGATGATCGCCGCCGCACTGCGATGCATCACCTCACTGAAGATCAACACATAGGCCGCGAGCATCACCCCGGTGGCGATGAGCATGTGGCTATTGATACTGCTGGGCAGCGTGTCGATCATATCGGCTTGTGCGCCTCGCTGGTCTCGAGCATGCGCCAGGCGATACTCATGCGGGTGACGATCCCCTCATACTTCCCCTCATCGACGACAAACAAGTAAGAGGTGTTGTGGTATTCCATCATCGCCAGTGCCTTGATCACCCGCGTATGGCGCGAGACGATCACCGGCTCCAGCAGAAACTCCTCCACCGGGCGTGCCAGCAAGCCCTCCACCGCCACTGGGGGGATATTCACCGCGTCGATGTTATCCCCCAACACATGGGCCATGCGCACCACATGGTCGGGGATGGCGTGCTTCATGATGTGTCGTATGGAGAGCTTGCCGGTGATGACCCCTTGCGCATCCATATAGGGCAGCGCCGATACATTGTTATGCACACAGGCCTCGAACACCGTGCGCACCTGTGCGCCGGGGCGGATCACCCGGGTGTCCACGGCAAGGTTGAGAAGATCCATCGCTGTCCTCTGCGCAGGTTGCGCACTGTAAAGGGCTGATTGTTGTCTCCATGGATTGTAGCAGCAGTCAGCCAGGCGTTTGCATCGTCCCCAAGGCTTTTATACCCTGCCCCTCCCTGTCACCGCCCGGGCCAACGCCATGTCGATCCCCCTCAGCCAACGCAGCCAGAATGTCCTTCAGTCCGAGATCCGCAGCATGACCCGCGAGTGCCGCCGGGTTAACGGGATCAACATGGCCCAGGGGGTGTGCGACCTGCCCATCCCGCCACCGGTTATCGCCGCCGCCCACCAGGCCATCGACACGGGCTACAACAGCTACAGTGCCCCGGAAGGGCTACCCGGCCTGCGCGAGGCCATCGCCGCCAGAATGAACGTCGAGCACGCCATGACGATCCAGCCCGCATGGGTGATGGTAAGCCAGGGGGCCACTGGCGCCTTCCACGCCACCGCCCAGGCCGTGCTGGACCCAGGCGATGAAGTGATCCTCTTCGAGCCCTACTACGGCTACCACGCCGCCACCCTGCACGCCCTCGGTTGCAGCCTGCGCTATGTCCGCATGTCGCCACCCGATTGGCCGTTGCCGCAGCAGGCACTAGAGGCGGCGATCGGCCCACGCACCCGCGCCATCGTGATCAGCAATCCATCCAACCCCAGCGGCAAGGTCTACCAGCGAGAAGAGCTGGAGTGGCTGGGGCAGCTATGCCAGCGTCACAAGCTCGTGCTCTTCTCCGACGAGATCTACGAACACTTCGTCTACGACGGGCGAGTTCACATTCCCCCGGCCACGCTCCCGGCACTGCGGGAACGCACCATCACCCTGTCAGGCTTTTCCAAGATCTTCAGCATCACCGGCTGGCGGCTAGGCTACGCCATCGCCCCGCCCGAAGTGATCGAAGCGGCCAGCCGCTTTAATGATCTGATCTACGTGTGCGCACCCACGCCACTGCAACAGGCTGCGATCGCCGGGCTAACCGAGCTGGATAATGGCTTCTACCGACAGGTCTGCGCTGAACACGCCCACAAGCGACAATTATTCTGCGACACCCTGGCGCGCATCGGCCTGCCACCGGCCATCCCCCAGGGGGCCTACTACGTGATGGCCGATGTCTCCTCCCTGCCCGGCAAGGACGACCGCGCCAAGGCCATGCACATCCTGCAGCAGACCGGCATCGCCAGTGTACCGGGGCGCGCCTTCTACCACGACCACGGCGGTGCCCAGCAACTGCGCTTCTGCTTTGCCAAACGAGAAGACGCGCTGGCGCAGGCCTGCCGGCGACTGGAGAGCTTAGGGAGAGCTTAGCAGGCTGTTGTTGTCGCTCAGGCGAGTGCGAGAGAAGGCAAAATCGGGCGACCATTTTGCCGGGAACGTTTTGCCTGGAGCAAAACGTAACCGCCGAAGGCGGGTGCGAAGCACGAAGGACAGGATGTCCGTAGTAGCAAAATGGAACAGCCGCAGGCTGGCCCGTCAGGGCAAAGCCCATGGATGAGCTTTGTAACGCCCTATCGCGCCGCATGAGTAGACAACAATAGTCAGCTAGTCCGCAGTGTCATGAATAAAGGCCATATCCCAGCGTGACACAACACGAGCGGGCAAGAGCACGATGCGTTGAGCCGGGTCTTTGTCGGCTCGTAAAGTGATAGAACTCTTGCCCTGCTCCATGCCCCTCCTGGCATTGACTTTGGCGCCGGAAAGCGCAAGGCTATCCAATCACCCACCGGCCCGTATCGAGATGATCAAACAACTGCCTCCGCTCCACCCGCAGCGTCGGCTCGTCCATGACGAGATCCACGCCCGCTTCTACCACGCCCTCACCCCACCGGCCCAGGCCTCCTGGCTGGCCCTGCTCAGCCCGCGTGAATCCATCGCCCAGGAACGCGAATGTGTCGCCGCCCTGTGTCGCCACTTTGGCGATGCACAGCCACTGCCGGAAGAAAACTTTCTCTCCCGTGACCTGGGCACCATCCACCTGCGCTGGGAGCGGCACAACGAGTTTTCCACCTGGGGCTTCTTTACCGAAGGCCCCTTTGAGATCCCGTTTCAGCAGCCCCCCATCGAGCGACTGCCCGCAGACTGGCTAGCCACCCTGCCAGGAGAGACCATCGCAGCGATCCATGTCGCCCTGGAGGGCGGTATCACCGAAGAGCGCAGTAAGGATGAGCTATCGCGCCTATTCGCCCGTCGCACCCTGGTAGGCAACGGGGTAGCCGGGGGCAACGCCCAGGTCTGGACCGACTTCCACCTGCACGAGGACGGCTTCACCTATTTCCTGGTGCGCGATCAGGAACTGACCCCGCGCCAGGCCGGACGCACCGTACAACGTATCCTCGACATGGAAACCTACCGGCTACTGGCCTTGCTCGCCTGGCCACTGGCACGGGAGATGATGACCGAGTTGGGACAACTGGAAGAGCGACTCAATATCCTGAGCGACGAAATGGCCGCCCTCTCCTCCCAGTTCAACGAGCCGGAGCGCCAACAGCAACTACTCTCCAGCCTCTCCGCCCTGGCCGCCGAAGTGGAACGCATCGGCAACCGTACCAGCACCCGCTTTCACGCCTCGCGTGCCTATGCGGCACTGGTGGACAAGCGCTTCGAACAGATGCGCCCGGTGCGCATCCCCGGGCTACAGACCCTGTGCGGCTACATCAACCGCCGCCTGGATCCGGCCATGCGCACCTGCGAATCGGTCAATGAACGACTGGAGTCCCTGGCCACACGCATCTCGCGCACCAGCGACCTGCTACGGACCCGCGTCGACGTGGCACTGGAAAGCCAAAACCGCGACCTGCTGCGCTCAATGAACCGCCGCGCCCACCTGCAACTGCGCCTGCAGGAGACCGTCGAAGGGCTCTCGGTAGTGGTGATCAGCTATTACCTGGTGGGTCTGGTGGGCTATCTGCTCAAGGGGCTGGATGAGGGGATCGGCCTGCCGCTGCCGGTGAATATCGCCATCGGCATCAGCGTGCCCGTTGTCGCCGGTGGGGTGTGGCTGATATTGAAGGCCATGAAGGCACGACTGGCGCGCCGGGCAACGGAAGAGTAGCCGAGGCTAAAAGCCCGCCTCGCGCACGATCACAGCGGCGGCACTGCGAGCGTACTCCCCCAGCCAGGACTTAGGGGTGCCGCTCAACACAAGCTTACCCCGCTGTAATTGCAGTGATGCGGGGGCGTAGCCCGGATCAACGGCGAGAACCACACGATACACAGCGGACTCAGGCACCAAACCCTGTGAGGTTTCCCGCACTGAGATGTTGCCACCCTTGGTGTTAGCCAACATACCGTCGGCAAGCACACGTGTTGCATCCAGATCGATGCGTGAAACCTGCGCATGAATGCGCTCGCCGGTGGCTGACTCTGGATAAAACACGGCGCGATCGCCAACACTTACCCGCTTTAGCTCCGCTTCGGGCAAATAGGTCACCACTTGCCAGTCAGAGGGATCGAGCAAAACGCCCAGGTGTTCGTTGCGTCCTATCCAACTGCCTTCCTGTAGATCGATATCGCTGAGAAAGAATTGCCCGGCCATGGGGGCATTAAGTTGGAAACGGCTCATTTCATCCTGCACACCCACTAGCTCAGCTTGCAGCCTGGCCCGCCCCGCCGCCAGAGTGCCTCGCTGCTCAAGTAGCTCCGGTGATACCCCTGCCGTGGCACTTTGCCAGCGCATGGTTTGTTCGCGCACCTGCATCATACGTTGGCGATAATCGAGATCGGGGGAGTCCAGCTCCAGCAACACATCCCCCTCCGACACCCATTGCCCGTTCACCACCGATAGGCTAACCAATCTGGCTGCCTCTGGTGCCACCAGGGAAAAGTATCCCAACGGTCGCAGCGAGCCCTGGGTGTGTATACGATTATCCCAGGGGATCAGTGTCAAGGCCAATAGCAATACCAGTCCCGCCACGACCCAACGCACACGTCGGCTTTGCACGATCTCCCCCATACGCTCTCGCCACTCACTCATCTCTTTCACTATCGGTCGAAAAATAAACCACCACAGCTCCACGGCAGCAAGGATCGGCCCCAAAGGTTTTGGCACAAAGGCATACACCAACATGGCTATCCCCACGAAGATCACCAGACGATACAGCCAGGTGGCATAGGCAAACAGAGCCAGGCCACGCATACGCCGCTTGGGCAAAAGCTCGGGCGGTTCGTCGGTAAAACCGAACATCGCCTTGCGCAGGCGCCACTTGCCCGCAGCGAAAGCACGCTGGTGAAGGTTGGGCATACCCAGCCAGTCCATCAGCAAAAAATAACCATCAAAACGTAAAAAAGGCGAGGCGTTGATGATCAGGGTGGAGATCCAGGTTGTGGTGGCGAGGATGAACACTGCACCCCGCAAAAAGCCATCCGGCAACAACACCCAGAAAAAGGTGGCCCAGGCAGCGATGACAAGCTCGGTACTGATCCCGGCCGAGCCAACCAGCAACCGCTGGCGGCGCGAACGCAGCTTCCACACCTCGTTCACGTCTGTATAGGCCATGGGAAACATCACCAGAAAGGCCACACCCATGGTAGGCACCCGACAGCCATATCGCTTGGCAGTAAAGGCATGACCAAGCTCGTGCATGAACTTGGTAAACACCAGGGCGATGGCAAAGCTGAACATCCCCTGCCAAGAGAACAGATCAACCAGGCTGGCGATGAAGG
>SLDE01000151.1 GCA_007125455.1 Ectothiorhodospiraceae bacterium | reverse complement strand
CTTGCTGCGCAAGGCGCACAACTGCCAGTGGATGGACACGTACCAGTCATCTTTCTTGAGTGCCCGTTGGGCGCGCAGGATGATGTAACTGAGCAGTACAATCGAGATCCCAGGGGTGATCAACATCACCCAGGGATAGCTGCCGGCGATGCCCAGCAGGCCAACAAAGATCAGGATATGGTTGGTGATCAGATTGATCAGAAAGATCTCATGGGGCAGTTTGGCGGCGTTGCGCTGTTGTTCGCTGACGTCGTAATACATGGCAGGAAGCTCTCCTCCGGTGTGCGCATGGGTCGGCGGAGTATACCATGAGTGGTGGCGGGGACGAGGGAAAAGGGAGGTAAGGGGCTAGGGGGTCTGTAGCCAGAAGGTCACCGGGCCGTCGTTGACCAGTGCCACCTGCATGTCCGCCCCGAATACCCCGCAGGCCACCTCGGGGTGCTCCCGGGCGGCCTGCCTCAGCAAGTAGTCAAACAGCGCCTCGCCCTGCTGCGGTGGGGCGGCAGGGGTGAAGCTGGGGCGGGTGCCCTTGCGGGTGTCGGCGGGCAGGGTGAACTGCGGCACCAGCAGCAGGCCACCCTGGATATCGCGCAGGCTGAGATTCATCTTGTCCTGTGCGTCAGGGAATACACGGTAAGTAAGTATTCGCTCTAGAAGGCGAACAGCCTGTGCTTCGCGATCCTCCCGCTCCACGCCGACCAAAACCAACAGGCCGCGGCCAATCTTGCCGGTGCAGTGGCCGTCTACCGTCACCGAGGCGGAGCTGACCCGCTGCAACAGCCCGATCATTTGCCCAACTGCTCAGCAAAGTCGTCGGTGGCCTGCACCAACGCGTTGATGGTGCCCGGCTCGGAGGCCGAATGGCCTGCATCGCCGATGATCTTCAGGGTCGAGTCGGGCCAGGCCTGATGCAGTTCCCAGGCATTTTCCACCGGGCAGACCACATCGTAGCGCCCGTGCACGATCACCCCGGGGATCCCCTTTAGTCTGCTGGCATCACGCAGGATCTGGTTGGGTTCCAGGAAGGTGTCGTGCATGAAGTAGTGGCACTCGATGCGCGCCAGTGAGAGCGCGGTGTAGGGGTTGCCGAAGTGATCCACCACCGCCTGGCTGGGCTTCAGGGTGGAGGTACGCCCCTCCCACAAGGACCAGGCCTTGGCCGCAGCCATACGCTCTACTTCGTTGTCGCTGTTCAGGCGTTGGTAGTAGGCGCTTACCATCTGGTCACGCTCGGCCATCGGGATGGGGGCCAGGTAGTCCTGCCAATGGTCGGGGAAGAGGCGGCTGGCCCCCTGTTGGTAGAACCAGTCGATCTCGTGGGGGCGACAGAGAAAGATCCCGCGCAACACCAGCCCCAATACCCGCTCGGGGTGGGTCTCGGCATAGACCAGGCTCAGGGTCGAGCCCCAGGAACCGCCGAACAGCAGCCAGCGATCGATCCCCAGGTGCTGGCGGATGGTTTCGATGTCTGCCACCAGGGCCTGGGTGGTATTGTTCTCCAGCGAGGCATGGGGGGCAGAGCGCCCGCAGCCTCGCTGATCAAACAGAATGATGCGGTAGTGTTCCGGGTTGAAAAAACGCCGATGGTAGGGCTCGCAGCCGGCACCGGGGCCACCGTGCACGAACAACACCGGGATCCCGTGGGGATTACCGCACTCCTCCACATGGAGCTGGTGGGGCGGCTCCACCGCCAGGGTATGGCTGACGAAGGGCTGAATATCGGGATAGAGGACATGCATAAACGGGCTCCTTGTGGCTTTCCCCCATCATAAGTGAACAGGTCGGGCGGTGCCAGGAACAGGCGCGGGGCCGGACTGCCCAAAGCTCTCGCCCTGGCTCCCCGGGTATTGCCCTTGTCTGACCGGCTAGAGTGGTAGAAGATGGGGACCCCAATGACAACCGTGGTGATCCCCCCCGCCACACGATGGGTCTATATTATGCAGCTTATCATTGCCGTTACCGATGCCTTTAGCCAATGGCTCAACCTCGATCTGCCTACCCTGCCCACCGAGCACGGCGGGACGCTCGGCAGAGCCAGCTTGCGCACTGGCACCCAGAGCCTGGCCTGGCAGGGCGGCCTGAGCACAGGGGAGGGCGGCAGCGCCACGGCGATCATGCTGGAGGCGCACAGTCGCTATACCATACTGCTACCCTTCAGCAGCACGCCCAGCCAAGATGAGCTGCAAAAGGTCCTCATCGAACGCTGGGCAAAAGAGATCGCCCACCTGGCGGTCACCCGCGGCAAGATCCGCAACGAAGAGATGGAAGAGCTGTTTCGCCAATTCCTGCTCAGCCCCATCGAAGTGCGCTGGTATCGCAACCATGATGCCCGCATGCAGGCCCATCTAAACGACGCCGAACAGGCGCTACTACAAACCCTGGAAGAATATGGCCTGCAACAGCTGGACGAGGACGAGGCGATTACCCTCGGGATGCAGATCAACCAACAAGCCAAGCGCATCGAGCGCCACGGGGCCAGCAGCCTGCCCTTCTATCCGATGGAACACTTTCTCGACGATGCCCTGTACCGCTTCGCCAGCCAGCTCTCCGCCTACCGCTATCCCGACACCCCGCCCGGCGACTTCCCCAACCCCTACCAAGCCACCAAAAGGCGTCCTCCCCCACCGCAAGACGGCGCAGCACCGAATAACGTGGTCTCACTGGAGCGCTTTGTGCGTGATAGAGAGGAGGATTAGCTGAACCAGCCTGGCTGATGACGGCGGGTACACAGGTATATCGTGTGAGCCTGCTTTCGGCCTCATCCTTATCGCCACATCCTTGCCCGATGATGAATGGCTGCCCCTTCCATAGTTCTGTATGGTATATGCATGTCATG
>SLDE01000182.1 GCA_007125455.1 Ectothiorhodospiraceae bacterium | reverse complement strand
TACTGTTGATCCTGATGAAAGGCGTGATAAATCTGTTCGGCCAGTTGGCGGCTGATCCCCCGGACCTTGCACAGGTCATCGATGCCAGCCCGTGCTACCTCCTGCAGTCCGCCAAACTGGCGTAACAGCAACTGACGGCGCTTGGGCCCCAGGCCGGGGATCCCCTCCAGTGAGGAGGTCTTGCGCTGTTTGCTGCGCCGCTGGCGGTGGCCGGTGATGGCAAAGCGGTGGGCCTCGTCGCGCACTTGCTGGATCAGGTGGCGGGCGGGGGATTCCACCGGCAGTATAATCAGCTCATCGGAGCCGGACAATATCAATTGCTCCACCCCGGACTTACGGGTCGGCCCCTTGGCCACCCCGATCACCACCACGCCGACCACCTGTAGATCGGAAAGCACCTGTTCGGCTTGGGTCAATTGTCCCTTGCCACCATCGATCAGCAGGATATCGGGGCACTTGCCCTCCCCCTCCTGCACCTTGCGAAAGCGCCGGGTCAATGCCTGGGCCATCGCGGCATAATCATCCCCGGGGGTGATCCCTTCGATATTATAGCGCCGATAGTCCGCCTTTACCGCCCCCTGGGTGTCGAATACCACACAGGAGGCCACGGTGGCTTCGCCCATGGTGTGGCTGATATCGAAGCATTCGATGCGTTGGGGCAGATCGTCCAGCCCCAAGCCCTCCTGCAGCGCCTCGAAGCGGCCCAGCATGTGCTGACGATTGGCCAGGTGACTGGCAAGGGCCTGCTCGGCATTGGTCTGCGCCAGCCGCAGCCAGCGCGCCCGATCACCGCGCAGGCTGTGGCTGAGGGCCACCTTGTGCCCGGCCTCCCCGCTTAGCACCTCGATCAGCAGTTCGCGTTCGGGCAATTCGGCATTGAGCAGGATCTCACCGGGGATGCTGCGCCCCCGGCTCCCCAGATAGTACTGGGGAAGAAAGGCACCCAGCACCTCGGCCGGATCGCTGCCGCCACTGTGTTTGGGATAATAGGACTTGTTGCCCAGGTTGCGTCCGCCACGGATGAAGAAGACCTGTACACAGCTTTGTCCCCCCTCGAGAGCGACGGCAATCACGTCCACATCGCCGCTGTCACTGCCCATCACGTACTGCTTCTCCTGCACCCGACGCAGATTGACGATCTGATCGCGATAACGTGCCGCGTGCTCGAACTCCAGCGCCGCCGAGGCCTGCTCCATGCGCTCTGCCAGCTCATCGATGATGTCGTTGTTGCGTCCCTCCAGAAAGAGCCTGGCCAGACGCACGTCCTGACGGTAGGCCACCTCATCGATGTAGTCAACACAGGGGGCAGTACAGCGTTTGATCTGGTATTGCAGACAGGGGCGGCTGCGATGGCGAAAGAAACTGTCTTCGCACTGGCGCACCGGAAAGAGCTTTTGCAACAGGTTGAGGCTTTCGCGCACCGCCGCCGAGCTGGGATAGGGGCCGAAGTAGAGCCCCTTGCCCTGCCGGGTTCCACGATGAAAGCCCAGCCGGGGAAAGCGATGATTCGAGATAACGATATAGGGATAGCTCTTGTCGTCGCGCAGCAGGATGTTGTAGCGCGGGCGATGCGCCTTGATCAGGTTATTCTCCAGCAGCAGCGCCTCACCCTCGGTATTGGTGATGGTGATCTCGATACCACAAATCTGGCCGACCATCGCCCGTGTCTTGGGGCTGTTATCCTGGCGACTGAAGTAGCTGGACACCCGGCGCTTAAGATTCTTCGCCTTGCCGACGTAGATGATCTCCCCCTCCCCGTTCAGCATGCGGTAGACACCGGGCCGGGTGGTCAGATGGCGCAGAAACTCCTTGTGATCAAACGCCTGGGGGGGGCTGCTGGAGACGGCTTTATCGGACAAGGGGCTTTCCAATTGAGTAATGACATAACGATACGCACCATTATCCTGCATATTGCTCGGCCGATCATCCCGCTAAGCCACAACGAGCGCCGACGGACGATTGCCGCAGATATTTTTCACACGGGTGTTGACCTTCAGGGAGGGGATGGGTAGTATACGCCGCGTCGACACTACTCCCCTGTAGTTCAGTTGGTAGAACACCGGACTGTTAATCCGTATGTCGCTGGTTCGAGTCCAGCCGGGGGAGCCAAACACTGAAGATCAACGAAACCGGCCCTGTGCCGGTTTTGTCGTTTCCGGGCCATGGAAACAGGCTGGAGCGCTGGTGGTGCATATCGGATGTATTCGGTATTCTCCCCGCATGCCAATCTCAATCCACCCAAAAGTCGGGCAGATCCTACTGTGTGACTTTTCATCAGGGTTCAAAGAGCCGGAAATGATAAAGTCTGGACGCCCGGTTGTGGTTCTTTCGCCAGCCATGAAGGGGCGGCCTAACCTTGTCACCGTGGTAGCGTTAAGCACCAAACAGCCAAATCCAGTCATGCCCTATCACTTGGAATTACCACGTGCCTCGCTACCGCAACTGGGGCGATTTCAGGAACAGTCATCTTGGATAAAAGGGGACATGATCTATACAGTGGGGTTTCACAGACTGGACTTAATACAGCTAGGTAAGCGTGATCCAAGGACTGGTAAACGGTTTTATTTCACGCAGCGACTAGGAAGGGAGAAAATGAAGCAGATATATGGCTGTGTCATGCACGGTCTTAATCTCGGGCACCTTGCGCTGCATATCTAAGGCCAGAAAATGACAAAGCCCCCTTAAGGGGGCTTAAAACGCGACTCAGGCTGGCTTGTCATCACCGGTGCCTGAATCGGCTACGCTGGGCTGACCTTTGCGCAGTCTCGAATGCCCGATGCCTGTGGCAGAGCGGGAACATATACAGTATGGGGTGGACATTCCCGCACGTCAAGACAACATACATCCCTCTGCGGCGTTCGGGCCTGCTCTTTCACGGGCCTGGCCCTTCGTGCGGCCCCTTTTGCTCCCGGCGAAAGGGTTAAAACTTGAAGCGATAGCGGCTTTCTCCGGTATAATCCGACGCACGATTCACTTTTCCGGAGCAGCTCCCATGGGCAGAGCCTACCAAAACCGCAAGGATTCCATGGCCAAGACGGCCGCCGCCAAGACCAAGGTCTATAGCCGTTACGGTCGCGAGATCTATATGGCTGCCAAGGCCGGCGGGATCGATCCCAATGGCAATCTAGCCCTGCGTGGGCTGATGGATCGCGCCAAGAAGGATCAGGTCCCCAGCCATGTGATCGATAAGGCGATCGAGAAGGCCAAGGGGGGAGCCGGTGAGGATTACGCGCCAGCGCGCTATGAGGGCTTTGGTCCGGGCGGTTGCATGGTGATCGTGGACTGCCTCACCGACAACCCGAACCGCACCATCGGTGATGTGCGTACCTGCTTCAATAAGACCAAGAGCAAGCTGGGCACTCAGGGCACCGTCAGCCACATGTTTGATCACGCGGCCATCCTGGCCTTTAAGGGGGATGAGGAAGCGACCCTGGAGGCGCTGCTGGAGGAGGATGTGGATGTCAGCGATGTGGAGAACGAGGACGGCATCATCACCGTGTTTGCCCCCCACACCGAATACAACAAGGCCAGACAGGCCCTATTGAACGCCTTCGGCGAGATCGATTTCGAAGTGGAGGAGATCCAGTTCGTTCCCAAGGGTAACACGCCGATCAGCGGGGACGATGTGGCGATGATGGACAAGCTCATCGAGATGCTCAACGACGTGGAAGACGTGCAGGACGTTTACCACGACGCGAGCTACTAGCCCAACAGCGACAGTGCCCGCTTTAGACCATCAGTCCGAGGTTTTTTTCCTGCAGCTGGCGGATGGTGTCGCGCAACTTGGCCGCCTCTTCGAACTCCAGGTTGCGGGCGTGCTGGTGCATCTGTTCTTCCAGGGCCTTGACCTGTTTCTCCAGCTCCTTGGGCGACATCCCGGCGTACTCGATCAGCCCTTCGGCCACCTTGGCGAACTGCTTCGGCTTGCCAGGCACACCCGGATAGCCTGACTCCAGGATGTCGTGCACGGCCTTTTCGACCCCCTTGGGGGTGATGCCGTGGGCCTCGTTAAAGGCGACCTGCTTGATGCGACGACGCTCGGTCTCTTCCATCGCCCGTTGCATCGAGCCGGTGATGCGGTCGGCGTAGAGGATCGCCTTGCCGTGCAGGTTACGCGCGGCACGACCAATGGTCTGGATAAGCGAGGTCTCCGAGCGCAAAAAGCCCTCCTTATCGGCGTCGAGGATCGCCACCAGTGCGACCTCGGGCATGTCCAAGCCCTCGCGCAGCAGGTTGATCCCTACCAACACATCAAACTCACCAAGGCGCAGGTCGCGGATGATCTCGATGCGCTCCACCGTATCAATATCCGAGTGCAGATAACGCACGCTCACCCCATGTTCACTGAGGTAATCGGTCAGATCTTCTGACATGCGCTTGGTCAGGGTAGTGACCAGGATCCGCTTGTTCTGCTCGCTGTAACGACGGATCTCAGAGAGCAGGTCGTCTACCTGGGTAGTGGCAGGACGCACCTCCACCTCCGGATCGATCAACCCGGTGGGGCGCACCACCTGTTCCACCACCGTACCGGAACGTGCCAACTCGTATTTAGCCGGGGTAGCACTGACATAGATGGTCTGCGGTGAAATGCGCTCGAATTCGTCGAAACGCATCGGGCGGTTATCCAGTGCTGAGGGCAGGCGAAAGCCGTAGTTGACCAGATTCTCCTTGCGTGAGCGATCCCCTTTATACATCGCGCCGATCTGCGGCACGGTGACATGGCTCTCGTCCAGTACCAGCAGGCCGTCGGCGGGCAGGTAGTCAAACAGGGTGGGTGGTGGCTCGCCGGGGGCGCGCCCGGAAAGGTAGCGAGAGTAGTTCTCGATCCCGGAGCAGTAGCCCAGCTCCAACATCATCTCGATATCAAAGCGGGTACGCTCCTCCAGACGCTGGGCCTCCAGCAATCGATCGGCGCTGCGCAACTCCTCCAGCCGCGCCTTCAGCTCGGCCTTGATCTGCTCTACGGCATCGAGCAGGGTCTGGCGCGGAGTAACGTAGTGGGTTTTGGGGTAGATGGTCAGGCGCGGTACACGACGTAACACCTCACCGGTAAGCGGGTCAAAATAAGCCAGCGACTCGATCTCATCGTCAAACAGCTCGATACGCACCGCCTCACTGTCCGACTCAGCGGGGAATACGTCGATCACCTCGCCCCGTACCCGGTAAGTGGCGCGTTTGAGCTCCGCGTCATTGCGGGTATATTGCAACTCGGCCAGACGGCGCAAGATGGCGCGCTGGTCGATGGTATCACCGCGCACCAGGTGCAACATCATGCTCAGGTAGGACTGCGGGTCGCCCAGGCCGTAGATCGCCGACACCGTGGCGATGATGATGGTATCACGCCGCTCCAGCATCGCCTTGGTGGCCGAAAGGCGCATCTGCTCGATGTGCTCATTGATCGAGGCATCCTTCTCGATGAAGGTATCGGAGGCCGGTACATAGGCCTCGGGCTGGTAGTAGTCATAGTAAGAAACGAAGTATTCCACCGCGTTATGGGGGAAGAATTCCTTCATCTCACCATAAAGCTGCGCCGCCAAGGTCTTGTTGTGGGCCATGATCATGGTGGGGCGTTGCAACTGGGAGATCACATTGGCGATGGTGTAGGTCTTGCCCGAGCCGGTCACCCCCAACAGGGTCATGCCGACCTCCCCCGCCTCCAGCCCGTCTACCAGGGCATCGATCGCCTTGGGCTGGTCACCTGCGGGAGAGAATTTGCTCTCAATTTGAAAAGTCTTGCTCATGGGGGATTCAGCTTCGCCTTCAGTTAAAGTAATATGTAGCTAATTTGCGTCTATTCGTAGCACTGAGGAGCTTTTGCTTGGACACGCACCTTTCGCATCGCGTACAGAATGTTAAACCTTCCGCCACCCTCGCCATCACCGCCCGGGCCAAGGAGCTCAAGGCACAAGGCAAGGACATCATTGGTCTGGGGGCCGGTGAGCCCGATTTCGACACCCCTGAGCACATCAAGCAGGCGGCGATCAAGGCGATCCAGTCCGGTTTCACCAAGTATACCGCAGTCGACGGCACCCCCGAGCTGAAGCAGGCGATTATCGCCAAGTTCAAGCGTGACAACGGGCTGGAATATCGCCCTGAGCAGATCCTGGTCTCCTGCGGCGGCAAACAGAGCTTCTTCAACATGGCTCAGGCCTTGCTCGATCCGGGCGACGAGGTGATCATCCCCGCGCCCTACTGGGTCTCCTACCCGGATATGGTACTGCTGGCCGAGGGCAAGCCGGTGATCCTCAAGACCGGGCTGGATCAGGGCTTCAAGATCACCCCCCAGCAGTTGCGCGAGGCGATCACCGACAACACCCGTCTGGTGGTGCTCAACAGCCCCTCCAACCCCAGCGGGGTGACCTACTCCCTGGCCGAATACCGCGCCCTGGCCGAGGTGCTGCTGGAATACCCGCAGATCATGATCGCCAGCGACGACATGTACGAACATATCCTGTGGGGCGATGAGCCGTTTTGCAACGTCGTCAACGCCGCGCCAGAGCTGTTCGAGCGCACCATCGTGATGAACGGAGTCTCCAAGGCCTACTCCATGACCGGCTGGCGGATCGGCTATGCCGGTGGCCCGCAGTGGCTGATCAAGGCCATGAAGAAGGTACAATCACAAAGCACCTCCAACCCCACCTCCATCTCACAGGTGGCCGCTACCGCCGCACTGGATGGCGATCAGAACTGTATCAGCGAGATGCTGAAGGCCTTCAAGGAGCGCCACGACTTTGTGGTCGAGCAGCTCAACCGCATCGCTGGGGTGAATTGCCTGCCCTCTCAGGGGGCCTTCTATTCCTTCCCGGACATGAGCGAAGCCATCGCCTCGCTGGATGGGGTGAACGACGACGTGGAGCTGGCTGAATACCTGCTCAACCACGCTGAAGTAGCCCTGGTACCCGGCTCCGCCTTCGGCCAGCCAGGCTACATGCGTCTCTCCTTCGCCACCAGCATGGAGAAACTGGACGAGGCCCTAAAACGGCTCGGAAAACACCTCGGCTACAAGGCATAGTTTGCCGACAAAGGGATCAGCAAAATCCTACAGGACAGGGCTTAACCTTACAAAGATAATGGTTTAACTTTCCGTAGCACAAGGAGGCGCTACGGATGAACCACGACCACAATTTCTCCCTGTCATACTCGATACAACGGGCCTTCAGCCTGATCGAACTGATGATCGCGCTCGCCGTGTTGGCGATCCTGCTCGGCCTGGCCGCCCCCGCGTTTCAGGAGATGGTGCTAAACCACCGTCAAACCAGCCAACTCAATCAATTGATCGGCTCCCTGGCCTTGGCCCGCGCGGAGGCCATCAAACGTCGTCAAGCTGTTGGTATCTGCAAAAGCCACGATGGGCAATTTTGCACCCACAGTGGTGAGTGGGATCAGGGCTGGATCGTCTTCGCCGATAATAATGACAGCCGTCAGCGCGAGCCCGACGAAGCGCTGCTTGCCAGCTACAGCGGCAGCCCGCAGATGACACTGCGCTACGGTGGCTTTCCCAGTGACAACTATGTGATCTACTACCCGGACGGGCGCAGCCTGGGCAACGGTACCTTTACCCATTGTGACTCACGTAGCGAGGCACAGGCACGGGCAGTGATCCTGGCCAGGAGTGGCCGCGTGCGCAGCAGTGACACTCGCCCCAACGGCGATCCCCTAACCTGTGGGTAGCTCCAGCATGCGAAAAAAGGCGGCCGCCTTGTGGAAGGTCTCCTGATACTCGGCCTCGCACTCGGAGTCACTGACAATGCCGCCACCGGCCGAGTAATAGAGCTGCCCTGCCTGGTGCAGCGCGGTACGGATCACAATGTTGCTATCCATATGGCCATCGAAGCCGATGCAGGCAATCGACCCACAGTAGATCCCGCGCCGATGGGGCTCCAGCGACTCGATGATCTGCATTGCCCGCAACTTGGGTGCCCCGGTGATCGAACCGCCGGGAAAGCAGTGGCGCAACAGGGACAGGGCATCCTCACCTGCGCGCAACTGACCTTGCACTCGGCTGATCAGCTGATGCACGGTGGCATAGCTCTCCACCCGGAATAACTCGGGCACACGAATAGAACCCGGCTCACAGACCTTGCTCAGATCATTGCGTAGCAGATCGACAATCATCACATTTTCGGCCCGATCCTTGGCGCTATGCAGCAATTGCTGGCGCTGCTGCGCATCCTGTTGTGGCTCTGCCATGCGCGGACGGGTACCCTTGATCGGTGCCGTCTCGACCTGCCCCTGTGTCACCCGCAGGAAGCGTTCCGGTGAGTTGCACAACAGCTGACCATCCGGGGTATTGAAGTAGGCCCCAAACGGGGCTGGACTCTGGGCGCGCAAGCGCCGGTAACTGGCGAAGGGATCCCCCGCCACCGAGACTGCAAAGCGCTGGGCAAAGTTGACCTGATAGCAATCCCCTTCACGCAGATAGCGCTGGATGCGTGCAAAGCCCGTGGCATAGGCCGCTTCGTCCATATTGGAGCACAGCGCCCCATCGACACGCAGAGGGGCAGCGCTATCTGCCCTGGGCGCTGAGAAGCCCTGGCACAGCGCATCCCACAGCCCTGCCGTCTCAGGACGGTGTTGCCAGGAGACCAGCCGACAGCGGCGCTGTTGGTGATCGACCACCAAGGCCCAATCATAAAGGCCGATCTGCATCATCGGCATCTGTAGGTCGTCCTGCGCCAGGCTAGGCAATGACTCGATCCGGCGCGCCAGGTCGTAGGAGAAATAACCCGCCGCGCCACCGGCAAAGGGGATGTCAGGCAGGGCGCTGCTTGGGTACTTCGCCAATTCGCCACGCAGCAGGGCGAAGGGATCACCATCGTCGCACCAGCCACCATCCAGGTGCTCAAGAAGGGTTTCCCCGTTGCGGGTGGTCAGGGTGGCGTAGGGATCAGCCAACAGGATGTCATAACGGGCGTGGTTCAGCCCTCCCCCGCCACTATCCAGCCACAGCGACCAAGGGCGCTCGGCCAAGGGAGCGAATAGCTCAGCCACATCCTCTGGGTAGGGCAACTCCTCACAACGCAGCTCGGCCATAAAGCGGGGCTTATTCCACCAGTTGGTTGCTGATGGCGTAGTGGGTCAGTTCCGCATTGTGTTTCATCTTCATCTTCTCCAGGATGCGGCTGCGGTAGGTGCTGATGGTCTTGACGCTCAGCGAGAGCTGCTCGCCGATTTCGGAGACAGTCTTGCCCGAGGCGATCAGGCGCAGCACCTCAAACTCCCGATCCGACAGACTCTGGTGCGGCATCTCATCGCTCTGCTCGTCCAGATCGAAGACCAGCTTCTCGGCCACCTCCGGACTGATGAAACGTCCGCCATTGCGTACCTTGGCAATGGCGTTGAGCAATTCATCGGGGGCCATCTCTTTGGTCATGTAGCCAGAGGCACCGGCACGGATCGCACGCAGGGCGTATTGATCCTCCGAGTACATACTCAGGATCAACACCGGCAGGCGTTTCCACTCGGCGCGGATCTGCTTAAGGACCTCGATCCCGTTCTTGCCCGGCAGGCCGATATCCAGCAACACCAAGTCCCAGCTCTCGCGGCGCAGCAGCTGCATCGCATCCCCACCGTTGCCCGCCTCGCCGACCTCACAGGCTTCCGACATGTCCGAGATGATTTGTTTAATCCCCTGACGAACCACCGCATGGTCATCAACTATCAAGATCTTCATCGTTTCCCCACATATGCAATTTTTTATGTTTTGTCACTGCTCGCCCCCTTTATCCCCTCTCCCCCATTGGGGGAAAGGGGGGCGAGTGGATACTATGTTTTTTGGCACGGTATGCGTAATACAAGACGTGTTCCACCGCCTTCGATAGCAGTAATGCGAAACTCCCCAGCAATGGCCATCGCACGCTCGTTCATCCCAATTAGCCCGTACGAGCCGTGCTTGTGTTTGCTCTCTTCGCTGATCCCGACACCATTATCCTCCACCGAGAGCAGCAGCGCCCCTTCCTTACGGATGGCAGAGACCTCAACCCGTGTGGCGCGGGCATGCTTGGCAATGTTATTGAGCGATTCCTGGAAGATGCGAAATACCGTAATACTATGTTCGCAATTTTCGCATGATTTTAGACCGTCATCGATGCGAAAGCGGCAATCTACCCCGTAGCGCTTGCGAAACTCTTCCAGCTGCCATTCCAGTGCAGCAAATAGCCCCAGATCATCCAGCACGCTTGGCCGCAGGTCGGTGATGATGCGGCGTACGCAACGGATCGCCCGATCCAGATGCTCGCCCATACAGTCGAGCTTGTCAGTGATCTCGCCCGTTGTCCCGTCGTTACGCCGGGCAAGCCAGCGCACGTCCATCTTCAGTGCCGTCAACAGCCCCCCTATCTCATCGTGAATGTCGCGAGCGATAGCTGCCCGCTCCTGCTCACGCACCGACTCCAGGTGGACGCCCAGTTCACGCAGACGCTGTTGATAATCCAGGGCACAACGCTTGGCCTGGGCCGATTCGATGGCATTTTTTACCGCGGGACCCAGGCGACTGAGGTTATCCTTCATCACATAGTCTTTGGCACCGGCCTTCATCACCTCCACGGCCATCTCTTCGCCGATGGTGCCGGAGACGATGATCAAGGGAATATCCAAACCGCTGTTAATCAGGATCAGCAAGGCGTCAATGGAGGAAAAGCCGGGCATATTGTGATCGGAGATGATCAGATCCCAATCCTGTCTGCGTGCCAATGCGGCGACCATCCCCTGACGGGTATAGACCTGCTCAACCTCCACGGCGTAGCCGCCCATCTCCAGTTCGGCCAAGACCAGCTCGGCGTCGTCGTTGGAGTCCTCAAGCAGCAGCAGGGTGAGCTTCATGAATTTGGCACCGACTCGTTTAATACCAGCCAGTAGAGGCCGATGTTACGCACCGCATCGATGAATTCGGTAAAGTCCACCGGCTTCTTAACAAAGCTGTTGCTACCCAGATCGTAGCCTCGCAGCATGTCCTCCTGCTCGGTGGAGGTGGTCAGGATCACCACAGGGATATGGCGTGTGGCGTCCTCGGCTCGAATGCGCTGCAGCACCTCCAGCCCATCTACCTTGGGCAGCTTGAGATCGAGCAGGATCAGCTGCGGGTTACCCGGCGCACGATCGGCGTACTGCCCCTCGCGAAAGAGGTATTCGATCGCCTCCACCCCGTCTTTAGCTACCACAACCTTGTTGAGGATATTGTTTTCTTGTAATGCAGTAGTGGTGAGCAGGACATCATCGGGATTATCCTCCACCAGCAGGATGGTTTTCTCCGGCATTTTGTTTCTCCCTTTGCTTTAACCTGAGAAAAACTACCACAGTTAGCGCGGTCGTGGGAGTACTGGGCAACAGATCGCCAACATTTATGCCGTTGAACACCAGGGCGGGGGTTACTTTTGGCGTATCTACTCGCCCCCCGAATTGTAGCAGCAGCGCCTCGCCGCGATATCCGTCAAAGGCCATTCGCGGCCAGGGGCGCTCCTACCCGTTCAGCAAGGCAACCGTTCAAAGTTGCAGCGCAGGGCGAGTATTTTGCTTTTAGAGAGTCCAGCCCAAGCCGAGGGCAAAACGAACACAGGGATGGCTAGATAGGCCTCGGGCCAAAACGAAAAAAGAGCAGCCAAGGCTGCTCTTTTTATTGGTTGGTCGGGGCGAGAGGATTTGAACCTCCGACCACCTGCACCCCATGCAGGTGCGCTACCAGGCTGCGCTACGCCCCGAGAAATTCACTTACCGTGAAAGCCGGGCATCATACCGCAGTTCCCGTGAAATGAGAACCACCAGGACAAAGATTTTTCAGCGGGCCTTAAGAATATCGAGTACTTCTTCCAGCTCGATGCGCAGCTGACGGATGATCTGCTGGCTTTGGATGGCATCCCCCTTAACGTCCCCACTCTCCAACTGCTGGCGCGCACCGCCAATAGTAAAGCCCTGCTCGTACAGCAGGGCGCGGATCTGGCGAATGATCATCACATCCTGACGCTGGTAATAGCGACGATTACCACGACGCTTAACCGGCTTGAGCTGCGGAAACTCCTGCTCCCAGTAGCGCAGTACATGGGGCTTGACGTTGCACAGCTCGCTAACCTCACCAATGGTGAAATAGCGCTTACCGGGGATGGGGGGCAGTTCGTTGTTATTACTCGCTTCCAGCATATGCCTCTACTCTCGCCTTGAGTTTCTGCCCTGGACGGAAGGTCACGACACGACGTGCGGTGATCGGGATCTCCTCCCCTGTCTTGGGGTTGCGACCGGGCCGCTCGTTCTTGTCGCGCAAATCGAAGTTTCCGAAGCCTGAGAGCTTGACCTGGTGGCCATTTTCCAGCGCGATGCGGATCTCTTCAAAGAACTGTTCGACCAGCTCCTTGGCCTCACGCTTGTTTAGCCCCAACTCTTCAAAAAGGGTTTCAGCAATTGCAGCTTTGGTCAACGCCATGTTCAGTCTCTTATCGTTGCCCCGAGTTTATCCCGGAGCATCTCCACAATGGTAGTTATCGCCGAATCGACTTCATCATCAGTAAGAGTGCGCGATTGTGCCTGTAAGGTCAAGCCCAGAGCAAGACTTTTTCTACCTGAATCAATATGTTCGCCATGATACACGTCAAAAAGCTTTAACTCCTGCAGGCCCTCAGGGGCCGCCGCACGGATCAACTCGAACAGGGACTGCGCCTGCACCTCGGCATCGACCACGAAGGCAAGATCGCGACGAATCGCCGGGTATCGAGAGATTTCCCGGAACTTAACCACCCTTCCCTGAGTGATCGCAGCAATCTCCAACTCGAAGACAAAGGTCTGGCCATGCAGATCCAACTTGCGCTCAAGCTCAGGATGGATCGCCCCCAGCCAACCAATCGCCTGCTCTCCCAGATAGATCCTGGCGCTCTGCCCCGGATGGAGCGCAGGATGGGCATCGGCGACAAAGCGCAGCTCACCATGCATACGCGCAGGTGCCAACAGGGCCTCTACATCGGCCTTGACGTCGTAAAAGTCGACCTTATGTGCCGCCTGGCCCCACTGCTCCGGCTCACGGCTGCCACAAACCACACCGGCCAGCATCGGCTGCTGGGTGGTTGCCTCGCCATCACGAATAAAGCTTAGTCCCTGTTCGAACAAACGGATACGGGCTTGCTGGCGATTGAGGTTGTGCTGCACGATGGGCATCAGTCCGGCCCACAGGGTGGTGCGCATCACCGCCAGGTCCGCCGAGATGGGATTGGCCAGGGCGATGGGCTCACGCTGAGGGTCCAGTACGGCCTGCACCTTGGGGTCGACAAAGCTGTAGCTGATCGCCTCCTGGTAGCCGCGCTCAACCAACACACGGGCCAACAGACGGCGAGATACCACCGCCTCGGGGCGTGGCTGCATCTGCAGGGCACCCTGTGGACGAACCGCAGGCAGCTCACTGTAACCCACGATACGGGCCAGTTCCTCGATCAGATCCACCTCGATGGCGATATCAAAACGGAATGACGGGGCCAATACCTGCCAGCCTTCATCCACCGCTGTCACCACCATGCCCAGCCCCTGGAGGATGGCGACCACCCGCTGATCCTCGATGGCGCTGCCCAGCACCCGCTCAATGCGTTGGCGACGCAGCAGGATCGGCGCTGCTTTGGGCAAGTCAGCCTCGCTGACCACCTCGCTGATCGGGCCTGCCTGTCCACCGACGATCTGCAATAACAACGCCGTGGCCCGCTCCATCGCCTGGCGTGGCAGCTGCGGGTCTACGCCACGCTCAAAGCGGTGCGAAGAGTCGGTGTGCAGGCCGTAGCGACGGGCACAACCAGCCAATTTGCTCGGTGCAAAGAACGCGCTCTCAAGGAAGATATCGCCACTGCCAGCAGAGACCGCCGAGGCGGCCCCGCCCATCACCCCGGCCATCGCCAGTGGCCCCTGTTGGTCGGCAATCACCAGGGTCTGCTCGTCGAGGCTGACATCCTGCTCATTAAGCAAGGTCAGGGTCTCGCCCGCCTGGGCATGGCGCACCTGCACCCCGCCCTGCAGCTTGGCCAGATCGAAGGCATGCATCGGCTGACCCAGCTCCAGTAACACATAGTTGGTCACATCCACCACCGGCCCGAGGCTGCGCAGACCACAGCGGCGCAGGCGCTCCTGCATCCACAGTGGGGTCTCGGCGCTGGCGTCGATGCCCCGGATCACCCGCCCCAGATAACGTGGACAGGCCTCGGGCTGCGCCACCTCGATAGACAGGGTATCGTCGATGGTGGGGGCAATGGCCTCAACAGCCGGAGCGCTTAGCGCCATCCCGTTGTTGGTGGCCACCTCACGGGCGATCCCGGCGACACCGAGACAATCGCTGCGGTTGGGAGTCAGGCCCAACTCAATGGTGGCATCATCCAACTGCAGGTAGTGGCGGATATCCTCCCCCACCGGCGCATCACCGGGCAGCTCCATCAGGCCACTGGCGCTCTCACTCAGCCCCAACTCGGCGGTGGAGCAGAGCATGCCAAAGGAAGGCACCCCACGCAGCTTGGCTTTCTTGATCTTGAAATCACCCGGCAATACCGCGCCCACCACCGCGACCGGGACCTTCAACCCTTCGCGCACATTGGCCGCACCACAGACGATCTCAAGGTTTTCCTCGCTACCGATGCTCACCTCGGTGACCCGCAGCTTGTCGGCATCGGGATGGGGGGCCACCTTGAGCACCTCGCCCACCAGCACACCGTCGAACACTCCGGCCACTGGCGCCACCGCATCAACTTCCAGGCCGGCCATGGTCAATTGATGGCAAAGCTCGTCGCGGGAAAGCGCCGGATTCACCCACTCACGCAACCACTGTTCACTGAATTTCATATCGTTCCAAACCCAAAGCTGAAAATCTCAACACAGAGCACACGGAGGAAATCAATGATGTTCTACAAGCTTGAAAAGTGCTCATGAATCAACATGATAAACAACCTCTGTGGTCTCTGTGTTGAGTCTTTTGTTAGTTAAACTGCTGCAGGAAGCGCAGGTCATTTTCAAAGAACAAGCGCAGATCGTTGACCCCGTAGCGCAGCATCGCCAGACGCTCGACCCCCATACCGAAGGCAAAGCCGGTATAGCGTTCACTGTCGATCCCCACCTGACGGAAGACCTCGGGGTGCACCATGCCGCAGCCCAGCACCTCCAGCCAGCCGGTGTGGCTGCATACCCGGCAGCCCTCGCCACCGCAGATCACACACTGGATATCCGCCTCGGCGGAGGGCTCAGTGAAGGGGAAATAGGAAGGACGGAAACGCACCTTAAGCTCCTGTTCGAAGAAGTTGCGCAGGAAGTCATCCAAAATCCCCTTTAGGTCGGCAAAGCTGACCTGCTCGTCCACCAGCAGCCCTTCAACCTGATGGAACATCGGGGTGTGGGTCAGATCCGAATCGCAGCGGTAGACCCGACCGGGGGCGATCACCCGCAGCGGTGGCTGACTCTCCTCCATCACACGTACCTGCACCGGCGAGGTGTGGGTGCGCAGCAGGGTATGGGCATCGAAGTAGAAGGTGTCGTGCATCGCCCGCGCCGGATGGGTCTCGGGGATATTGAGGGCGGTGAAATTGTGAAAGTCGTCCTCGATCTCGGGGCCTTCGGCAACCGAGAAACCAAGTTGGGAGAAGAGGGCCTCGATGCGCTCCATGGTGATGCTCACCGGATGCAAGCCACCACTTTGCTGGCCACGGCCAGGCAGGGTGACGTCGATGGTCTCGGCGGCCAGACGGGCGTTCAACTTGGCCTGTTGCAGACTCTCCTTGCGTGCCTCCAGGGTCTGTTGCACTTGGCCCTTGGCCTGATTGATCCGCTGCCCGGCGGCGGGGCGCTCCTCGGCAGAAAGCTTGCCCAGCGACTTCATCTGCTCAGTAAGGGCCCCCTTCTTGCCCAGGTATTCCACCCGGATTTGATCCAATGCCTGCAAGTCCTCGGCGGCCGCGATCGCGGTCTCGGCCTGTGCTACCAGAGCGCTCAAATCCACGCCTGTTCTCCCATTAAAATCAAATGATTAAGAAGCAATATTAAAGTAGAAATATTTTGCCACAGAGGGCACAGAGATCACAGCGGAATATCCATCGGCAGGCCAAGTAATATCAGAGCCTGTGCAATGTACCAGTAGGCTGTGTGGGGGCAGCATTATCGACTCGGTCTCTGCCATCCGACCTCAGTGATCTCTGTGCCCTCTGTGACCAAACCACGACAAACAAAAAAAGGGGAAGACTTTGCGGCCCTCCCCTTTTTCGTTAGCTGCTCAGGGCAGCTTGTCCGGCTATCAGGCCAGTGCTGCTTTCGCCTTGTCGGCCAAGGCAGCAAAGCCAGCCTTGTCGGCGACAGCGATGTCGGCCAGTACCTTGCGGTCGATCTCGATCTGGGACTTCTTCAGACCGTTGATCATCCGGCTGTAGGACAGACCGCACTCACGCGCAGCGGCGTTGATACGGGCGATCCACAGGGTACGGAACTGACGTTTACGCTGACGGCGGTCACGGTATGCATACTGACCGGCCTTGATCACCGCCTGTTTGGCTACACGATAGACGTTCTTGCGACGGCCCTTATAACCCTTGGCCTGGGCAATGACCTTCTTGTGACGCGCACGCGCAGTCACACCACGTTTTACTCTTGGCATCGTTCGTCTCCTCCTTAGCTGTAGGGCAGCATGCGGCGTACCATCGGTACGTCCACGGCGGCAACCAGTTCCGGCGAGCGCAGCTGACGCTTACGCTTGGTCGGCTTCTTGGTCAGGATGTGGCGACGGAACGACTGGGCGCGTTTGAAGCCCCCGGCGCTACGCTTGAAGCGCTTGGCAGCGCCTCGGTTGGTTTTCATCTTTGGCATGGTACAACTCCACGTTGCTATTGCGCATTGCGAATGGTTAAGGCGCACGTTTGAAACTGTTGGCACCGGCCGCTGCCAGCGGCGGTGGACAGTAGTGCGCCCGAAGCAGGCAGTACCTACTTCTTCTTTTTCGGGGCGATCAGCATCACCATTTGCCGACCTTCCATCCTGGGAAACTGCTCTACAGAGCCCAGTTCGGCCAGATCGGCCTCGACCCGCTTGAGCAGATCGCGGCCAAGCTCCTGGTGTGCCATTTCACGGCCACGGAACCGTAAGGTTACCTTGACCCTGTCCCCGTCTTCGAGGAAGCGTGTCAGGTTGCGCAATTTCACCTGATAATCTCCCTCGTCAGTCCCAGGTCGGAACTTCACTTCCTTTACCTGGACCTGCTTTTGCTTCTTTTTGGCTTGCTGCTGCTTTTTGCGTTGCTCGAACACAAACTTGCCGTAATCCATGATCCGGCAAACCGGCGGCTTGGCATCTGGAGAAACCTCCACCAGATCCATGCTCGCCTCAGTGGCAAGCTCCAGCGCTTTACTGGTGGGCACAACACCCACCTGCTCCCCGTCGCCATCGATAAGGCGTACTTCGGGTACCCGGATGTCTTCATTCATCCGCGTCTGTTTTTCTTTCGCAGCGATCGCTTAACCCTCCAAAACAGTGCAGCCACGGCTCGCGTTCTCGGTAAGGAGACCCTCGATCAGCCTGTCTAGTGACATGCTGCCGAAGTCCTTACCGCTGCGGTTGCGCACGGCGACAGTATTCTCTTCAACTTCCCTGTCCCCAATCACCAACAGGTAGGGGACACGGTGTAATGTGTGCTCGCGGATTTTAAAGCCGATCTTCTCATTTCTCAAGTCGGATTTCACCCGAATGCCCTGATCCGCCAACTTTTCTTCGATTTGGCGCACATACTCGGCCTGTTTATCGGTGATATTCATCACCACCACCTGCTCCGGGGCCAACCACAACGGGAAGGCACCGGCGTGGTGCTCGATCAGGATACCGATAAAACGCTCCAACGAGCCGAGGATCGCCCGATGCAGCATCACCGGCACCTGTTTGCTGCCATCCTCCGCGATAAAGTGGGCATCGAGACGCCCTGGCATGGAGAAATCCACCTGGATGGTGCCGCATTGCCAGACACGGCCAATACAGTCCTTGAGGGCGAACTCGATCTTGGGGCCATAAAAGGCCCCCTCGCCCGGCTGCAAATCCCAGGGGAGCCCCTTGGTATTGAGGGCCTGCTCCAGGGCATGCTCCGCCTTGTCCCACAGCTCATCGGCACCTACCCGCTGATCAGGACGAGTGGAGAGCTTGATCTGGATCTCATCGAAGCCGAAGTCTTTGTACACGGCGAACAGCAGATCGATAAAGCTGGCCACCTCGCCCTGGATCTGCTCCTCGGTACAGAAGATGTGGGCATCATCCTGGGTAAAGTTGCGTACCCGCATGATGCCATGCAGGGTGCCAGAGGGCTCATTGCGGTGGCAGGAGCCGAACTCGGCCAGACGCAGTGGCAAATCACGGTAAGACTTGAGCCCCTGATTGAACACCTGCACATGGCAAGGGCAGTTCATCGGTTTGACAGCGTAATCGCGGTGTTCCGAGTGGGTGGTAAAGATCATCTCACCAAACTTGTCCCAGTGGCCCGACTTCTCCCACAGGGTGCGATCCACGACCTGAGGGGTACGGATCTCCTGATAGCCATTATCACGGAACACACGGCGCATGTACTGTTCGACGATCTGCCACAGGGTCCAGCCGTTAGGATGCCAAAAGACCATCCCCGGCGCCTCTTCCTGAGCATGGAACAGGCCAAGCTGGCGACCGATCTTGCGGTGATCGCGCTTTTCGGCCTCTTCCAGACGGTGCAGATAGGCCTTAAGGGACTTTTTGTCCAACCAGGCGGTGCCGTAGATACGGGTCAGCATCTCGTTGCGCGAATCCCCACGCCAGTAGGCACCAGCCACCTTCATTAGCTTGAAGGCCTTGAGGCGTCCGGTAGAAGGCACATGAGGGCCACGGCACAGGTCGATAAAATCGCCCTGACGGTAGAGCGACAACGCCTCACCGTGGGGGATGGCCTCGATCAGCTCAGCCTTGTAGGCCTCGCCCATCCCATGAAAAAACTCGATCGCCTCCTCCCGGCTCATCACCGAGCGCTCCACCGCGATGTTCTCGGCGGCGATACGGCCCATCTCCTTCTCGATCGCCTCCAGATCCTCGGTGGTAAAGGGGCGCTCGTAGGAAAAATCGTAATAGAAGCCGTCATCGATCACCGGACCGATGGTCACCTGGGCGGTAGGAAACAGGCGCTTGACCGCCTGGGCCAGCAGATGGGCGGTGGAGTGGCGGATGATCTCCAGGCCCTCCTCGCTCTTTTCGGTGATTATCGCCAGTTGCGCATCCGCATCGATGCGGTGCGAGGTATCGACCAAATGACCATCAACACGACCGGCCAGAGCCGCCTTGGCCAGACCAGGACCAATATCACTGGCGACCTCATGAACCGTAACCGGCTGGGGGAACTCGCGCTGGGAGCCATCGGGGAGGGTAATAACAGGCATGGACTATCCTTCCATTGCAGTGGTGATCCATACGAGAGACCACGTGACAAATCAAAAGGCGCCACAATCTCTGCGGCGCCTTCGGCTTAAATTCATATACAAGATCAAGCCGTTATTCTACCACGCCAGCCTTTCTCGCGCAAAAGCAGCCCAGCGGTTCGAATGGTAAGCGCGGCGTGCTGACTTGGGCATATCCGCCACTTCGGCTATGATGTCGTCCATCCCTTTTTCAACCAGGCGAAAGCGACCATCATGATCGAACAATACAGAAAGCATGTTGCCGAACGTGAGGCACAAGACCTCCCCCCCCTGCCCCTGGATGCGGAGCAGACCGCCGCACTGGTCGAGCTGCTCAAAAACCCACCCGCTGGTGAAGACCAATTCCTGCTGGACTTGCTGACCGAACGGGTGCCGCCGGGGGTGGATGAGGCCGCTTATGTGAAGGCCGCCTTCCTCGCCGATCTGGCCAAGGGGACGGCCAGCTCGCCGCTGATCGACCGCGCCGCTGCCACCAAACTGCTGGGCACCATGCTGGGCGGCTATAACATCCAGCCGCTGGTGGAGCTGCTGGACGATGACGATCTGGCCCCCCTGGCTGCCAAGGCGCTGAGCCGCACCCTGTTGATATTCGATGCCTACAACGACGTATTCCACAAGGCCAAGACCAATAACTGGGCCAAACAGGTGGTCGATGCCTGGGCCGAGGCCGAGTGGTTTACCCGCAAACCCACCCTGCCGGAAGAGTTCACCCTGACGGTGTTCAAGGTGCCGGGCGAGACCAACACAGATGACCTCTCCCCGGCCTCCGAGGCCTGGAGCCGTCCCGATATTCCGCTACACGCACGGGCGATGCTGGTCAGCAAGATGCCCGATGCGATGGAGAAGATCGCCGCTCTCAAGGACAAGGGCCACCCGCTGGCCTTTGTGGGCGATGTGGTCGGCACTGGCTCCTCGCGCAAGTCGGCGATCAACTCGGTGCTCTGGCACATGGGCAACGACATCCCTTATGTGCCCAACAAGCGCCAGGCCGGGGTGATCCTCGGCAGCAAGATCGCCCCCATCTTCTTCAACACCGCCGAGGACTCCGGTGCCCTGCCCATTGAGTGCGATGTCTCCAAAATGGAAATGGGCGATGTGATCACCATTCGCCCCTATGCGGGGGAGGTGGTCAATCAGGCCGGTGAAGTGATCAGTACCTTCAAGCTCAAGCCCTCCACCATTGCCGATGAAGTGCGTGCCGGTGGACGTATCCCACTGATCATCGGTCGATCCCTCACCGACAAGACCCGCGAGTCGCTGGGGCTGGAAGCCTCCAACGTGTTTGCCCGCCCAGTAAACCCGCAGGACTCTGGCAAGGGCTTTACCCTGGCGCAGAAGATGGTGGGGCGCGCCTGTGGCGTTGAGGGCGTGCGCCCCGGCACCTATTGCGAACCGCGCATGGCCACCGTCGGCTCCCAGGACACCACCGGCGCAATGACCCGTGACGAGCTGAAGGAACTGGCCTGCCTGGGCTTCTCCGCCGATCTGGTGATGCAGAGCTTCTGCCATACCGCCGCCTACCCCAAACCGGTGGATATCAAGCTGCAGCACACCCTGCCAGAATTCTTCACCAGCCGTGGCGGCGTCTCCCTGCGCCCCGCTGACGGGGTGATCCACTCCTGGCTCAACCGCCTGCTGCTGCCCGACACCGTCGGCACTGGCGGCGACTCCCACACTCGTTTCCCGATTGGGATCAGCTTCCCGGCTGGCTCTGGCCTGGTGGCCTTCGCCGCCGCCCTGGGTGTCATGCCGCTGGATATGCCCGAATCGGTACTGGTACGCTTCAAGGGCGAGATGCAGCCCGGCATCACCCTACGCGATCTGGTCAACGCCATCCCCTACGCCGCCATCCAGCAGGGCCTGCTGACGGTGGAAAAGCAAGGCAAGCAGAACGCCTTCTCCGGGCGCATCCTGGAGATCGAAGGGCTGCCGGATCTCAAGGTAGAACAGGCCTTCGAACTCTCCGACGCCTCCGCCGAGCGCTCCGCCGCCGCCTGTACCGTGCGCCTCGACGAGGCACCGATCCGCGAATACCTCAACAGCAACATCAGCCTGATGCGCTGGATGATCGCCAACGGCTACCAGGACGCCCGCACCCTGGAGCGGCGCATCGAGGCGATGCAGGCCTGGCTGGACAAGCCGCAGCTGATGCAGGCCGATCCCGACGCCGAGTACGCCGAGGTGATCGAGATCGACCTCAACCAGATCAAAGAACCCATCGTCGCCTGCCCCAACGATCCGGACGATGTAAAGCTCCTCTCCGAGGTGGCCGGTCAGAAGATCGACGAGGTCTTCATCGGCTCCTGCATGACCAACATCGGCCACTACCGCGCCGCCGGCAAGGTACTGGACGCCGCCGGTGGCATGGTGCCCACCCGGATGTGGATCGCCCCGCCCACCAAGATGGATGCCAAGCAACTCACCGAAGAGGGTTACTACAGCATCTTTGGCAAATCCGGGGCGCGTATCGAGATGCCCGGCTGCTCGCTGTGCATGGGTAACCAGGCCCGTGTCGCCGATGCCGCCACCGTCTTCTCCACCTCCACCCGCAACTTCCCCAACCGCCTGGGCAAGGGGGCAAATGTCTACCTTGGCTCCGCCGAACTGGCGGCCGTGGCAGCCCTACTGGGCAAGATCCCCAGTATGGAGGAATACCTGGAGAAGGTCGGGATGCTCAACACCATGGCCGACGATGTCTACCGCTACCTGAACTTCGACCAGATGGACGAGTACCGGGTCTGATCGGGGTAGCTCCGAGCCCAGGGATGGGCTTCGCTTATCAAAAACAATCTCAACGCAGAGATCGCAGAGAAGACAAAAAGTAATTACTTGCCCATTGCTTATCCACCCTATGCCCGTGGAATGGGGTGCGTAATGACAAAATGTTCATTGCCGACTACTCATTTCAATCTAGCACGGGTAGGCAAAGCTGAATTCTTTTACTCAGCGTCCTCTGCGTTGAAAAGCTTTTTACCAAACAAATCTCACCACCCTTTCAGGATACCCACATGGCACAGCAATTCTCCCTGGCACAGGTTATCGAACAACTGGAGCAAGGCCTGCCCCCCGAGGCGGAGGCCGGTTTTCTCGGCGCGCAGCTGGATCCGGCCGAGGCCAGCCTACTGCTGATCCCAGTGCCCTGGGAGGCGACCACCTCTTACGGCGGCGGCACCAGCGCGGGGCCGGAGGCGATCCGCCAGGCCAGCCACCAAATGGATCTGGAGGATGCCGCCTTTGGCCAGCCCTACCGGGCCGGGATCAGTTATGTGGCCCCCGACGATACCATCGCTGAACTCAACCACCCCGCCCGTGAGGCGGCGCTGACGGTGATCGAGGCGCTGGAGCAAGGGAAACGGGCCGAGCGTGAGCTGACCCTGGTGAACCGCGCCAGTGAGGAGGTCAAGCGCCATGTTCACCAACAGGCCAGCGCCCTGCTTAGCGAGGACAAGCTGGTGGCGGTGGTCGGCGGCGATCACGCCTCACCCCAGGGGCTGATCCAGGCCCTGGCCGAGCAACACCGCGAGTTTGGCATCTTGCATCTGGATGCCCACCACGATCTGCGCGAGGCCTACGAGGGCTTCACCGGCTCGCACGCCTCGATCTTCTACAATGTGCTGGAACAGCTGCCCCAGGTGCAGCGTTTGGTACAGGTGGGGATCCGCGACTACAGCCGTGGCGAAGTGGCGTATGCCAAGCAACAGGGGGAGCGGGTGGCGGTGTTCTACGGTGCCGAACTGTTCCGCCACAAGGCCGCCGGGGAAACCTGGCAGGCGATCTGCGAGCGCATCATCGCCCCATTGCCCGACGAGGTGTACATCAGCTTCGACATCGACGCGCTGGACCCACCCTACTGCCCCAACACCGGCACCCCGGTGCCTGGAGGCCTGAGCTTCGACGAGGCCTGTTATCTGTTGGAGCGCTTGGTGCTATCGGGAAGAAAGATTATCGGCTTTGACCTTTGCGAGGTGGCCCCCGGCGAAAGCGAGTGGGATGCCAATGTGGGGGCACGCATCCTCTACAAACTTTGTGGCGCTGCTCTGCGCAGCCAGGGGAAATGCTGAACTGATTCTACTGCCTATGCAGCTGTTTCTTGCTCAACATCCCAGCCCGGAAATACGAGCACTGCCGGGTGACAGCTCAAGGCTCTGGCCAACACCTTGGCCCGTTCCACCCCCAGTTGTACACGACCATTTTCGATGGCTGAAATCGTGGACTGGGGGATCCCCGTCAGCTTTGCCAAGTCATTCTGGCTTAGCTCCTGGAACTCGCGCATGATTCTTACTGACTCAGCGACAGTCACATCGACGGTCTTTTGAGCTTTAACATAATCTTTCATGCTACTTCCTCCGGTAATCGTGGGGGGTAACGTTCTCGACTTGTACCAGAACCTTATCCTGTTCGATTCGATATATGACGCGATATTGCAGATTGAGCCTGGAAGAACGATAGCCATGCCATTGGCCGGACAATGCCTCATCATGTAGCCCCTTGATCCGTCTCAGCCCCTGTGGGCCTGACAAGCACACAATGTCCTTCCATTTTTCGTATCGCTTGCGAATCTCCAATGGGGCTGAATCAAGCGTCTTGGCAACTCGCTTATGTTCATATATTGCCCACATACTATAAAAAGTATATATATCATATTTGATATGTCAACGGGACTTTCATCGGCCCAGAATGTCAGTGCCCGTTGACACAAAGCCTTCTCTCTACACGCCCTCTGTGGCTAACCCTTTTCCATCAACGCCGCCCTGGCCGCTGCGAGGCGGGCGATGGGCACACGCGGGCCGGAGCAGGAGACATAGCTCAGGCCAATGCCGTGACAGAACTGGATCGATTCGGGATGGCCACCGTGTTCACCACAGATCCCCACCTTCATCTCGGGCCGCACCTCGCGCCCCCAGCCCACCGCCAGCTCCATCAGCTTGCCAACGCCCTTTTTGTCCAGCACCTCGAAGGGGTTGTCCTGCAGGATGCCATGGTCGTTGTAGAGCGGCAGGAATTTGTTTTCGGCGTCCTCGCGTGAGAAGGAGAAGGCGGCCTGGGTCAGGTCGTTGGTGCCAAAGGAGAAGAACTCAGCCTCCTCAGCCAGGCTCTCGGCACGCATACAGGCGCGTACCACCTCCAGCATCGAGCCGAAGCGGAAGCTGAGCTTGACGTTATAGTGGGCCTCGACCCCCTGCTGCACCGAACGGACCATCTCCCTGACCCGACGTAGCTCCTGTACGGTACACACCTGCGGCACCATGATCTCGGGAAAGACCTCCAGCCCCTCCTTGACACACTCGGCAGCCGCTTCAAGCACCGCACGGATCTGCATCGCGTAGATCTCGGGGAAGGTGATCCCCAAGCGCACCCCACGGTGGCCCAGCATCGGATTCACCTCGTGCAGGGCGCGGACCTTCTTCAGCATCACCTCTTTGCGCTCGATCACCTCCTCAACGAGGCGTGGGTCGCTGAGTTTGTCCACCCGGGGGCGATCGTCCTGACCGCGATAGAGCACCTCCAGGGTATCGGAAAGGATGTTCATGCCCTTCACCGTATCGCGCAATTGCCACAGTTGTTCCAACTCGTCCACCAATTGATTCTCGGAGGGCAGGAACTCGTGGATCGGCGGGTCGAGCAGGCGCACGGTAACCGGCTTGCCCGCCATGCTCTTGAGCATGCCCTTAAAATCGGCGCGTTGTACCGGCAGCAGCTTATCCAGTGCCAGCTGGCGCGCGGCGGTGTCCTCGGCGAGGATCATCTCCACCACCAACGGCAGACGATCGCTGGCATTGAACATGCGTTCGGTGCGGCACAGGCCGATCCCCTGCGCGCCCAGCTTGACCGCACGCTCGGCGTCATCGGGGGTATCGGCGTTGGCCATGACCTTCAGGCGGGCAACATCATCGGCCCAGCGCAGCAGGGTCTCCAGCTCGTGGGAGAACTCTGCCGGTTTCATCTCCACCTCGCCGAGGTAGACATCCCCAGTGGTGCCGTCGATGGTGATCAGATCACCCTCGCTGATCTCGGTGTCGCCCACATGGGCCTTGCGGGTGGCCACGTCCACCTGGATCCCTTCGGCCCCAGCCACGCAGGGCTTGCCCATGCCGCGTGCCACCACGGCGGCGTGAGAGGTCTTGCCGCCACGGGAGGTAAGAATACCCTGCGAGGCAAAGAAGCCATGGATATCCTCAGGCTTGGTCTCTTCGCGCACCAGGATCACCCGCTGCCCGGCATGGCCCAATTGTTCAGCCCGATCCGCATCGAATACCGCATGCCCCACCGCCGCTCCGGGCGAGGCCGACAGGCCACGGGCCAATGCTTTGTCCTTGGCCTGGGGATTAAGGCGGGGAAACAGCAGTTGTTCGAGGATCGCCGGCGGCACGCGCAGCAGGGCCTGTTCACGGGTGAGCAGGCCTTCGCGCTCCATCTCCACCGAGCTGCGCACCAGCGCGGTGGCATTCATCTTGCCGTTGCGGGTTTGCAGACAATAGAGCCTGCCATTTTCGATGGTAAACTCGAAGTCCTGGATCTCCTTGTAGTGAGACTCCAGCTTGTCGCGCAGCTCGACCAGCTCGCGGTACATCTGCGGCATCTCATCCTGCAAGGCGTCGATGGGTTTGGGGGTGCGGATCCCGGCGACCACGTCCTCGCCCTGGGCATTGGTGAGGTATTCGCCAAACATACGGTTTTCGCCGGTATCGGGGAAACGGGTAAAGCCGACCCCGGTGGCACAGTCATCGCCCAGATTGCCAAACACCATGGTCACCACGTTCACCGCCGTACCGTTGGCCAGGTCCGGGGTGATCTTGAACTCGCGCCGGTAGTCCACCGCGCGTTTGCCCATCCAGGAGTTGAACACCGCCTTGATGGCGATCTCCAGTTGTTCCATCGGGTCCATCGGGAAGCTGCGCCCAGTCTCGCGCTTGACCACCTGCAGAAAACGCTCCGCCGCATCGTGCAGTTGGGCGGCGGAGAGGCCCACATCCTGCTTGATCCCGGCCTGTTGCTTGATCGCATCAAAGGCCTCGTCGAAGGCCTCATCGGGCACCCCCAGTGCCACCTTGCCAAACAACTGAATGAAACGGCGGTAGGCATCGTAGCCAAAGCGCTCGTTACCGGTCTTGGCGATCAAACCCTTGAGGGTTTCGGGATTGAGGCCCAGGTTGAGGATGGTATCCATCATCCCCGGCATCGACAGCGCCGAACCGGAACGCACCGAGACCAGCAGCGGATTGTCGGCCCCGCCGAAGACCTTGCCGGTCTTCTCTTCCAGTGCACGCATCTGCTCCAGCACCCGATCCATCACCCCGTCGGGCAGGGCGTGGTCGGCATTGTCCAGATACTCCAGACAGGCCTCGGTAGAGATCACAAAGCCCGGCGGCACATTCAGGCCGATTTGGGTCATCTCGCAAAGGTTGGCCCCCTTGCCTCCCAGCAGTTTTTTGTTCTTTCCATCACCCTCTTCAAAGGCGTACACATACTTTGTCGTAGATGCCATCACTTCCTCCCGGTCTTTGTTCTGCCTGACTATAGCAGCCATCGTGTCACTTACCAGCGGCCACTTCTCAAAAGTATCACACAAACCCCAGGGAAACGCCTGGTGCGACAACGGACACAAAAATACAACAGATAAGCCACAAAACCTGACACAACTGACACTGACACGTCATGTCAACACATGACACGAAATCACAGATTTGCAGACTGGCTCACCACCATCTGGCTGTGCCTATCGCGCCAACCTCCTCTCCAAATCGCAAAAAACAGCCATTGCTCTGGGCCACATGGAGTTCCCCCAGCCCCCAGGATGCAAACAACATCGTTGGCACATGTTTTGCAGAGGGTTACAGTGTGGGTGGCATGCTGGACTTGCTTGCCACTCCACCCTCCACACTGTGGTGTTATTCGTCGCGCCCTTCTCGGGCGCGTCTTTTTTCCAGCCCACCACTCAAGATCATCGCCAAGCAGAGCTGGCTCAAGTAGAATCCCGCCAAACCAGTCAAGCTATGCCCCCATGCCACAAGTCATCCGTACCGTACTATTCGACCTCGACGGCACCCTCGCCGACACCGCCCCCGATCTGGCCTGGGCTCTCAACCAGGTACTGCAGGAGCAGGGACGAGAACCATTGCCCTACGAGCAGATCCGCCCGGTGGTCTCCCACGGCGGCATCGCCCTGATCAAGCTGGGCTTTGCCATCGATCCACAGGCCCCGGAGTTCCAGCCGCTGCGCGAGCGCCTGTTAGCCATCTACCGAGCCAACATCGCCCGTGAAACCCGCCTGTTCGATGGTATGCCAGAACTGTTGAAGGCCCTGGAGGCACGCGGTATCAATTGGGGGGTGGTCACCAACAAGCCTGCCTGGCTCACCGAACCCCTGCTGGCCGCACTGGATCTAACCCCACGCTGCGCCACCACCATCAGCGGCGACACCCTGCCCCAGCGCAAACCCCACCCGGCCCCGATGCTACTGGCCTGTGAGCAAGCTGGCAGCCAGGCGGCCCAATGCCTCTATCTGGGCGATGCCGAACGCGATGTGCAGGCCGGACGCGCCGCAGGCATGACCACCCTGGTGGCCGGCTTTGGCTACCTGGGTACAGAAGACCATCCCGAAGGCTGGGGAGCGGACGGGATCATCGATCACCCGCTGCAACTGCTGGACCACCTTGGATGATATCAATGACCAACGAACACTATCTGCTGCTCACCCTCGCCGTCCTGTTGGTGGGTGCCACCGCCTTCCTGCTTGGCTGGCTGCCACAACGGCGCACCACCGAACGCTTGCGCGAGGAGAATATCCGCCTGCAAAGCCAGCTGGAGGCCGAACAGCACAAATTGAGCGAGCTGAATAAGGCCCAGCAGCAGGCCCGCCAGCAATTGACCGACAGCTTCAACGCCCTCGCCGCCGAAGCGCTCAAGCACAACAGCAGCGAGTTTCTCAAGCTGGCCGATGAACGCTTCAAGCAGCTGCAGATCCACGCCAGCCGCGAACTAGGCGAGCGTGAAAAGGCGGTGGAAAACCTGGTCAAACCGATCCGCGACACCCTGGAAAAGACCGAGCAACAGATCCGCCAGATGGAGAAGGAACGCGAGCATGCCTACGGCTCGCTGAGCAAACACCTAGAGACCATGACCGAAACCCAGCGCCATCTGCAACAGGAGACCCGCAACCTGGTCCAGGCGCTGCGCCGCCCCGAGGTACGCGGCCAATGGGGAGAGATGACCCTCAAGCGCCTCGCCGAATTGGCCGGGATGGTGGAGCACTGCGACTTCTTTGAACAAGAGCATCGCCGCAACGACGAAGGCAAAAGCCAGCGCCCCGACATGATCGTGCGCATGCCCGACAACCGCGAACTGATCATCGATGCCAAAACCCCGCTGGACGCCTACCTCAGCGCCATGGATGCCCCCAACGACGAGGCGCGCCAAAAACACCTGCAACACCACGCCCGCAAGGTGCGCGAACGGGTGCGCGAACTGGCCTCCAAGGCCTATTGGCAACAGTTCAAGAACACCCCCGACTTCGTGGTATTGTTCATCCCCGGCGAACAATTCCTCGGTGCGGCACTGGAGCAGGACCACAAGCTAATGGAGGATGCCATGGCCGAGCGGGTGATCCTCGCCACCCCCACCACCCTGATCGCCCTGCTGCGCGCAGTGGCCTACGGCTGGCGTCAGCAGGCACTGGCCGAGAATGCCGAAAAGATCCGCGAGCTGGGCGAAGAGCTCTACGCCCGTCTGGCCACCTTTGCCGATCACCTGGGCAAACTAGGCAAGAGCCTGGACAGCAGTGTCTCCCACTACAACAAGGCGGTCGGCTCCTTCGACAGCCGCATCCTGCCCAGTGCACGCAAGTTCACCGAGATGGGGATCCACAGCAAAAAGCCCGTTGAGCCCCCATCGCCGATTGAAGTGACCAGCCGCGCCCTACAGGACCCCGACACCTGATGCGCCTGGTCGACGCCTACCAACAGTGCGAGACACTGACCCGTAGCCACTACGAGAACTTCCCCGTCGCCTCGCGCCTGCTACCGCGCCCACAACGTCAGGCCGTGGCGGTGATCTACGCCTTCGCCCGCCAGGCAGACGACTTCGCCGATGAAGGCGAACACAGCATCGAAGAGCGCCTGGCGCTGCTCGATGGCTATACAGAGAAGCTCTATGCCATCGAGCAGGGGATCGTGCTGGAAGAGCCGCTGTTCATCGCCTTGGAGGACGTGATCTCCCGCTTTGATCTGCCCTTCTTCCTGTTCCACGATCTGCTCAGCGCCTTCCGCCAGGACGTTACCAAGACCCGCTACGCCGATTTTACCGAGGTACTGGACTACTGCCGCCGCTCCGCCAATCCGGTCGGGCGACTGCTGCTACACCTGCACGGTGCCGCCAGCGAAGAAAACCTGCAACGCTCGGATCGGATCTGCTCCGCCCTGCAATTGATCAACTTCATGCAAGACATCGCCCAGGACCTGGAGGAAAACGACCGCATCTACCTACCCCAGGACGAAATGGCCCAATTTGGCGTCAGCATCGAGGATCTACACCGCCGCAGCCGCAACGAGGCCATGCTTGCGCTGATCGATCATCAGCTCGCGCGCATTCAGACCCTGATGCAGCAAGGGGCACCGCTAGGCCGCGCCCTGCCCGGGCGCTTTGGGCTGGAGATCCGCCTCATCATCGCCGCCGGTCAACGGGTGTTGGACAAGCTCAGCGCCCACCGTGGCAACCCCTGGCAACGCCCCCGACTGGGCAAGCGGGACTATCTGGGGATCTTCCTTGCCGCCCTACCCCGCCGAGGCGGCTGATCTGTGCTAAGTTATGGTGCACAAAAACAAGCCAGCAGAACCATGACCCC
>SLDE01000209.1 GCA_007125455.1 Ectothiorhodospiraceae bacterium | reverse complement strand
GTTGAGTTCTGCGGCAACCAGGCACTGGATTGACCGACTCGCGCAGGCCTTGCGCGAGCCTATGGAAAGTGAGGGGCGTGAGTACCATTTTCTGTTCGAAGTGGCGTGCGGCACGTTTCCCCGGGATGCAGGCAGCGCACAGGCGCTGGTGCGTAATGTGCAGTCGGCACTGAGTTTCAACGACCCCGATGGGAGCGGAGTGGTGTGGTTCGACGAGAGCATGCGAGACGCCGCGGCACGGCAGCTGGGCATGGAAGAGGATTTGCGTGAAGCGCTGGCACGGCGCGAGCTGTATCTGGTTTATCAGCCCGAGGTCAACGTGAGCAGCGGGGAGATTGTTGGCCTGGAGGCCTTGTTGCGCTGGAACCGCGGGGGCGCGGTGGTGATGCCCGGTGAATTTGTGCCAGTGGCTGAAGCGGCCGGCCTGATTGCGGGCATCGGCCGCTGGGTGCTGGCTGAAGCAGGCGCACAGGTGGCGCGCTGGCGGGAGCAGGGCATGCTGGATGTGCCGGTGGCGGTGAATATATCCGCGGTGCAGCTCAGTCATCCGGATTTTGTGCGCGATGTCAGTGCCATCATGCGGGGTGCGGGCGTCAAGCCGGAGGATATTGAACTGGAGATCACCGAGACGGCCGCGATGAGCAGCCCCGATGTGAGCGTGCAGCACCTGGCCAAATTACGCGCGGCGGGCTTTTCGCTGGTCATTGATGATTTCGGTACGGGTTACTCTTCGCTGGCCTACCTGCGTCAGTTCCCGGTCAATACCCTGAAGATCGATCGCAGCTTCGTAAATGATCTCTCCTGCGCGAACAGCAGCGCCTGTATCATCACTGCGATCATCGGCCTGGGAGAAGGCCTGGGCCTGACCGTTGTGGCCGAGGGCATTGAAACGGCGCAACAACATGAACACCTTAAACAGGCCGGTTGTGCATTGGCACAGGGATACTATCTGGCTCGCCCAACGACCCTGGAGCAATTGTGTGCAGAGCTTGGCCAATAAAACACTGACTACGCCAGCGAGCAACTCCCCCACCGAGCGTGCCCTGCGCATGCTGGCCGGCCCGCTGGCACAACTGACAGGAACCGAGTTTTGTCAGGCAGTGTGCCGCCATGTGGCAGACGACCTCCGCCTCGATTATGTCTACACAGCCCTACTCGAACCCACGAGTAAGTCGGTTCGCATCCATGCTGGCTGGGGGCAGGGAGCCCCCATGGAGTTGTTTGCCTACCCCCTGGCTGGCACCCCCTGCGCCAATGTGATCGCTCAGCAGTACGCCATCCATCCGAAGCGGGTGCAGCATCACTTTCCCGATGACCCACTGTTGGCCGAAATGGGGCTGGAAGCCTACGTCGGTGCGCCTCTGCGCGATCGCGATGGACGCCCGCTGGGGATCCTGGTGGCACTATCGACCACAGCACTGGAAGGGGATCACCCGGTTGGGCAACTACTACCGCTGCTGGTGGAGTCGCTCAGTGCCGAGATCCAACGTAGTCGCACCGAGGCAAAACTGCGCCTGCAAGAAGACCTGTTGCGCCGTACCGAGGCCTCCTACCGCGCCCTGTTCGACAGCCTGCACGAGACGATCTATGTGCAGGAAACCGATGGCCGCTTTATCACCGTCAACAAGGGGGCCGAACGCATGTATGGCCATCCCCGCGAGTGGTTTGTCGGCAGAAGCCCTGTCGATATCGCCGCCCCGCAGGGCAATGATCTGGCCGAGCTGCAAAAGCGCTATGCCCGGGTACTTGCCGGGGAGGCGCAGACCTTCGAGTTTTGGGGTCAACGGGCCGATGGCACCGCCTTTCCCAAGGAGGTACATGCCCGCCGTGGCCACTGGCACGACCGGGAGGTGATCTTCGCCCTGGCGATCGACATCACCGATCGCAAGGCCCATCAGCAACAACTCGAGTATGCCGCCCGCTACGACAGCCTGACCGGCCTGCCCAACCGCAGCCAATTCGCCGAGCGGGTGCGACAAAGCATTGAGCAGGCGCACCAGCGGGGTAGGCGCGTGGCTATTGCCTATATCGACCTGGATGGTTTCAAGGCGATTAACGATCGTTACGGCCACGATGTGGGGGATCGACTGTTGGTTGAGGTGGCTCGGCGCATGGAACGCAGCCTGCGCGGCGACGACATCATCACCCGCCTGGGCGGGGATGAGTTTGCCGCGATCCTTAGCGGCCCCAGCGAAGAGGCCATCACGCCACTGCTTAACCCCCTACTTAACGCCGCCGATGAGCCCCTGCAGATCGACCATCTGCAACTGCGTGTCTCCGCCAGCATCGGGGTGGCGTTTTGCCCGCTCAGCGGCGGGGCCGACCCGGATCAATTGTTGCGCCAGGCAGACCAGGCGATGTATCAAGCCAAGCTGGCGGGCAAGAACCGCTATCACCTGTTTGATGCCGCGCAGGATCGCGATATCCGCATCCACCACGAGAATATCGGGCGTATCCGCGAGGCACTGGAGCAACACGAATTCGTGCTCTACTACCAGCCCAAGGTGAATATGCACACTGGCGAGGTAGTCGGTGTGGAGGCATTGATCCGCTGGCAGCACCCCGAACGCGGCCTGCTCACCCCGCTGACCTTCCTGCCCGATGTGGAGGGGCACAGCCTGGATGTCGAGATCGGCGAATGGGTGATTGCCAGCGCGCTGTATCAGTCGCGACAGTGGCAGGAGCAGGGGCACTGGCTGCCGATCAGCGTCAACATCTCGGCCTGGCACATGGAGCAGGATGACTTTGTTGAACGCCTGCAAGTACAGCTCGCCAGCCACCCTCACCTGCCCGAGGGCAGCCTGGAGCTGGAAGTGCTGGAGAGCACCGCACTGGAAGACATCAACCGTATCACTGCCGTGATGCGGGCCTGCACCCAACTGGGGGTGGGCTTCGCGCTGGACGACTTTGGTACCGGCTACGCCTCGCTGACCTACCTCAAACGCCTACCCGCCCAGGTGTTAAAGATCGATCAGAGCTTTATCCGCGACATGCTGGAAGACCCGGACGATCTGGCCATACTGGAAGGGGTGTTGGGGCTGGCCGGGGCCTTTCGCCGCAAGACCATCGCCGAAGGGGTGGAGACACTGCTGCACGGTGAGCTGTTGCTGCAACTGGGCTGTGAGCTGGCCCAAGGCTATGGCATCGCCCATCCCATGCCTGCCGAGGCCCTGCCCAACTGGTTGGCCAGCTGGCAGCCCGATCCCCTATGGCGTGCCACCCAGCCACTGAGCCACGACGACCTGCCGATCCTCTATGCCGGAGTAGAACACCGTGCCTGGATCAACGCGGTGGAAGCCTCTCTGCACGGTCTGGAGGACAGCCCGCCCCCGCTGGATCACCACCAGTGCCGCTTCGGCAACTGGCTCGACCACCATCTGCACGAGCTGGAGGCCAGACGCCACCACTCCATGGCAGAGATCCAGCAATTACACCAGCAGGTTCATGCAGAAGCGATAGCCCTGCTACGGCAGGCCCCCTTGCATAGCGAAGCCGCGCAACTTCGCACCCTGCACCAGCTGCGCGACAACCTGCTGGAGGCCTTGGCCGCACTACTGCACCAAACTGCCGGAAAAACGCCATGAAATGGGTGAGTAAGCTGTTACTGCTCCTGCTGCTTGGCGCCCTGGCTGGTGCTGCGCTGGCACAGGAGCCGGTGCGGATCCAGCTCAAGTGGCACCACCAGTTTCAGTTTGCCGGCTACTACGCCGCCCTTGAGCAGGGCTATTTTGCCGCGGAGGGGCTGGAGGTCGAGCTGCTGGAGCGGGATCCGCTGCAAAACAACATCCAACAGGTGCTGGAGGGCGAAGCCGAATATGGCATCGCCGACTCGGCACTCCTGCTCTATCAGCAGCAAGGTGCCGATATCCATATCGTCGCCCCCATCTTCCAGCACTCCCCCAATGTGCTGCTCACCCTGGCCTCTTCCGGGCTCACCTCCCCCCAGGATCTGGTGGGGCGGCGCATCCGGCTGTACGAGAACGAGACCGAGGGTTTTCCCATCATGGCGATGCTGGCGGAGCAGGGGATTTTGGAGCGCGGCTTCATCCGCCAGCCCTACACCAGCGACTACGGGGTGCTGGCCCGCCGTGAGACCGACGCCATCTACGCCTACAGCAGCAATGAGCCCTTCCGCCTGCGCGAACAGGGGGTGGATGTACACATCATCCACCCGGCCCACTACGGCGTCGATATGTACGGCGATATGCTCTTTACCACCGCCGCAGAGGCACGCCGACACCCGGATCGGGTCGCTGCGATGCGCCGTGCGGTATTGCGCGGCTGGACCTATGCACTGGACAACAAGGAAGAGTTGGTCGATCTGATTCTGGCACGCTACTCCCAGGCCAAGTCACGCGAGGCCTTGCTGTTTGAGGCCCATGCCATAGAGCAGGCTGTGGCCCGCTTTACCGTGCCACTGGGTACCCTGGATCGCGGTCGCCTGCGCCACATCGCCGGGATCTACCAGCGCCACGGCCTGCTGGATGAGCACTTCGCAATGGATCAGCAAAGCTTCTTCGATCGCCCTGTCGGCGACTCCCTGCCCTTGACCCGCGAGGAGCGGGCCTTTCTGCAGCAGCATCCGGTCATCCGGGTCGCGGTCGACCCCGCCTGGTTCCCGATGGACTTTGTCGACGAGCACGGCCAGCACGCGGGGATCGCTGCCGATTACCTGGAGCTGCTCTCCCAGCGCCTGGGGGTCAGCTTCGAGGCCGAGACCGGGGTAAACTGGACCAGGGCGATGGCGATGGTCGAGGCACGCGAGCTGGACATGTTCGCCATGGCAGCCAACACCCCCGAGCGCTCGCGCTATGCCAACTTTACCCGCCCCTACATCCGCTCCCCGATGGTGATCGTAACCCGCGATCACGTTGACTTCATCGACGGGGCAGGCGGACTGCGCGGAAAGGAGGTCGCCGTAGTGGATGGCTACGCCTCCCACGAATGGCTGCGCAACAACCACCCCGATCTCTCCCTGCGGGTGGTACAGACCACCAGCCAGGGGCTGGAGAAGGTAACCACCGGCGAGGTCTACGCACTGGTGGAGAACCTGGCCACGGCGAGCTACCTCATCAAACAGCAAGGGCTGAGCAATCTAAAGATCTCCGGGCAGATGCCCACCGCCTTCGATCTGGCGATAGGGGTGCGCAGCGACTGGCCCGAGCTGCGTAATATCCTGCAAAAGGGGCTGGACTCCATCACCCAGCAGGAACGCGAGGCGATCTACAACCGCTGGATCACCCTGCAGATGACCTCAGGGATCGACTGGCGACGCATCGCCCCCTATTTTATCGGCCTGCTGATCCTGCTTGCCCTGGTCAGCCTCGATGCCATGCGGGTGCGTCGCCTGCACCGTCGCCTACGCGCCGCCAACCTGCAACTGCACCAGGCAGAGCAGCGTCTGCTGCAACAAAACAAGGAGCTTGAACGCCTCTCCACCACCGACAAGCTAACCGGGGTATATAACCGCCTCAAGCTGGACGCCGAGCTCAACCGCCAACTGAACGAGTTGCAACGCTATGCTCGCCCGATCTCGCTGGTGATGTTCGATCTCGACCTGTTCAAACAGGTCAATGACGGTTGCGGCCACCAGGCGGGGGACCAGGTACTCTGCGGTTTCAGCCGCCTGGTACTGGAGACAGTACGCCATAGCGACATCTTTGGCCGCTGGGGCGGGGAAGAGTTTTTGCTGATCTGTCCAGAGACCATTGAGGCCGACGCGACCGAGCTGGCCGACAAGATCCGCCGCCGCCTGAGCGAGCAGCCCATGTCCGCTTGCGGTACACAGACGGTCAGCTGCGGTGTGGCACAATGGCAGACAGGGGACAGCCTCGACAGCTGGATCAAACGCTGTGACCAGCGGTTGTACCGCGCCAAGGCTGAGGGGCGCAACCGCGTTATCAGCCGCTAATGGCGCAGCGTGCTAAAGGGTTTTCCTTGTTGCGGCGGATGTGAAAAAATGGGGCCGTGCCCCGTCAGAGACATACCCATGAAGATCGGCCTGAAATCAGACTTTGAGGACTACTACGATCACTGCTTCACCTCCGCATGGGAGGAGGCAGACAAGGTCTTTGAACGTCTGACCACGGTAGGTATGCCGCGCTCCACCATGCTGCTCTACCTGGATTCTATCGGCCTGGCCACCCCACTGCATGGGCGGGTACAGGAACTGGTGCCGGTAATCACCGAGCGCTCCGGTATGCCCCAGCGGATCGCCGAAGAGCTGTTCGAGGTGGTGGTCTACGAAGACGAACACCTGCACACCGGCAAGGGCAAGCGCAAACTCAGCTGCCGCGATGCCCTGGCCCAGTTCCCCGAGGCCTATGCCAGCGTCTTCATCCCCTCCCACCCCGGCAAGGGCGGCACCTCGCTGCGCTACCTGCGCGTGGGGATGCGCCAGTTCTGGCTACGCTACACCAGCCACGACGACTGGCGCTCCAACTGCGGCGAGGTCTCCGTCGAGCTACTCGGCGAGGAAGAACCCGCCGAGACCCCCCACCAGATCCCCTATCCGCTGTTCGCCCTCGACTTCGTCAAGGCAGACCGTCTCTACGCGGTGGATCTCAATATCGCCCCCAGGGTGGGAGGCACCGGCATCGAAGGGTGTCTCTCCGCGCCGGAGTTTTACCAGGAGATCACCGCCAAGATGCGCAACGGCAAACGCTAAGCGGAGAACCCATGTACCGACTACACGCCCTGCTCCTCCCCCTGTTGTTACTGCCCTTTAGCGCCCACGCCAGCGAGGCCACGCTTGAGCAACTATTCGATCGCCTCAGCGAGGGCGGCCATGTGATCTACTGGCGCCACGCCGCCACCGATCACCGTCAGCGCGACCAAAACCTCAACGACATGGATCGCTGCGAACAACAGCGCAACCTGAGTGAACAGGGGCGTGAACAGGCACGCCTGGTGGGGCGCGTGTTCAAGGAGCGAGCCATCCCCATCGCGGCGGTGTACAGCAGCGCCTTCTGCCGCAACCGGGAGACCGCCACCCTCGCACTGGGGCGTTATACCATCTTGCCCGAACTCTGGAACCTGCCCGCCGCCCATACCAGGCCCCTCAGTCGTGAGGCCCTGGTGGATGGCTTGCGCAAGCTGCTGGGAGACATGCCGGAACAGGGCAGCAACACCCTGATCGTCGGCCACAACCTCAACCTGCGTGCCGCCGCCAATGTAGCGATCGGGGAGGGGGAAATCGCGGTATTCCAGCCTGGTGGAGATGGTCGCTTTCGCCTGGTCGGCAGCTTTAAGCCTGAACAACTGCGATTTTGATAACCCGCACGCAGCATCTGGAGCTGGAACGCCCTGGTGGCGAGTTTCCTGGCCGAATGTATGGGGCGGCGCGAGGGCAGCGGTTAGCGTTGCGCCCCACTCTCTGGATCAGACTGGCTAGGAGTCCTTGCCATCGGGCCAGTTGAGCAGCAGCATCACCGCGCCAACGGCCCCCAGTGCCCAGCTCAGTGCCGGGGCATCCCCAAGCATTGTCGGGGCATAGCCGTCCAGGCCAAGCAGGATGGCGGCGCTGATGATCAGCCCGCTGCCGAGGATGGCGAAGAAGGTGCGCTGGTTGGCGCGGCGGATCTCGCGCCGTAGCAGACGAAACTCCTCCCCATCCCCCTGAACCTGCAGCTTGCCCTGTTTGGCCTGTTCCAGTACGTCGTGTATCAGCGAGGGGATCTGCGGTAGCTTTTCGCCCCATTTGGGTACGTTGTCTTTGATCCGCTTGAGGAAGGCGCGGCTGCCGAGCTGTTCGCTCATCCAGCGCTCGAGGAAGGGCTTGGCGGTCTGCCACAGGTCCAGCTCGGGGTAGAGGTCGCGCCCCAGCCCTTCGATGTTGAGCAGGGTCTTTTGCAATAGCACCAGTTGCGGCTGCACCTCCATGTTGAAGCGCCGTGCGGTCTGGAACAGGCGCAGCAGCAACTGGCCGAAGGAGATCTCTGCCAGGGGGCGTTCGAAGATGGGTTCACAGACGGTACGGATCGCCGCCTCGAATTCATCTACCCGGGTGTCGGCGGGCACCCAGCCCGATTCTACATGCAGCTCGGCCACGCGCTGGTAGTCGCGCTTGAAGAAGGCGAGGAAGTTTTCTGCCAGGTAGCGCTGATCGTCGTGGCTGAGGGTGCCGACGATACCGAAGTCCACCGCCATGTACTGCCCGGCGTGAGAGACGAAGATATTCCCCGGGTGCATGTCGGCGTGGAAGAAGTTGTGGCGGAACACCTGGGTGAAGAAGATCTCCACCCCGCGTTCGGCCAGGCCTTTGAGATCGATCCCGGAATGGCGGATCGCCTCGATATTACTCACCGGGATCCCGTGGATGCGCTCCATCACCATCACGTTGCGTCGACAGTGCGGCCAGTAGACCTCGGGCACGTAGAGTAGATCAGAGGTACTAAAGTTGCGCCGGATCTGGGTGGCAGAGGCGGACTCGCGCATCAGGTCCAGCTCGTCGATGAGGTTTTTCTCGAACTCTCGCACTACCTCGCGGGGTCGCAGCCGCCGCCCTTCGCGCCAGTAGCGCTGCATCTTGTCGGCGAGGATGTACATCAGGCTGATGTCGCGCCGGATCACCGGCTCGATATCGGGGCGCAGTACCTTGACCACCACATCGGTGCCATCGAGCAGGCGCGCGGTGTGTACTTGGGCGATGGAGGCGGAGGCCAGTGGGGTGGTGTCGAACTCGCTGAACACGCTGCTCAGTGGCTGGCCGTAGGCCTTCTCGATGATGGCGCGGGCCTTTTCGCCGGGGAAGGGCGGGACCCGATCCTGCAGCTTGGCCAGTTCGATGGCGATGTCGTCGGGCAGCAGGTCGCGCCGGGTGGAGAGGATCTGGCCGAATTTGACGAAGATCGGCCCCAGATCTTCCAGGGTGCGGCGAATGCGTACCCCCCTTTCCAGTTCGCGGTTGCGCAGTACGCGCCACCACATAAACCAGCGCAGGAAGCGCAGCGGGCGAAACAGGTGGGTAGCCAGCAACAGCTCATCCAGGCCGTTGCGCAGCAGTGTCCAGCTGATAAACATCAGCCGTAGGGCCTGGCCGATACGGTTCACGATGGGTTGACCCTGTTTTCCAGCCGCCTGAGGCGGGCTTCGAGGCGATCGACCCCTTCACGCAGGGTATCGACCTGTTGGTAGTAACCCTCCACCTCCCAGTCCACGGGCAGGGTGTCGCGTTCTTCCTGCAGGTATTCGGCCAGGTCGTGGCCCAGGTGGTCCAGGCTGCGTGCGCCGAAGGCGCGCATATCTCGTAGCAGATTACCCAGTTGGTGGGCGATCACATCGCCGGTGAGGCGCGATAGGTGTTCTTCCCAGTCGATATCCAGCTTGTCGAAAACCCGCTGGATCTGCTGGCCCAGTTCGACATCGCCATCGATCTCTACCCCGCCGCGAAACAGGCCCTCGCCGGTACGTCCACCAGACATCCGCAGCATGGCCATCGGGGCACCACGCAGGGTGGTGTCTACCGGGCCATCCCAGGCACCCATCAGGCGCAGCCCGCCCTGGTGAGGCTGGATAAAGAGCTGCAGGTTTAGCCCCAGCAGATCGATCGCCACCACCTTACCGTCCAGCCGTTGCAGGCGCTTGCCGGTTTTGGGATCGAGGGCGAGGGCGGCATTCACCGCCTGCTCAAGCATGGCCAGTGCGGCCTGGCCTGCCATGGTGTGCATCAAAACTTGAACCCACGGTGCAGGGCGACGATGCCGCCGGTAAGGTTGTGGTAGTCACAGCGCTCGAAACCGACCGTCTCCATCATCCCCTTCAGGGTGTCCTGATCCGGGTGCATGCGGATCGATTCGGCCAGATACTGGTAGCTTTCACTGTCGTTGGCCACCAGCTTGCCCATCATGGGCAGCAGCTTGAAGGAGTATTGGTCGTAGATCGGGCCGAGACCGGGGGCCACCGGCTTGGAGAACTCCAACACCAACAGTCGCCCACCCGGCTTGAGGATACGGAACATGGAGCCCAGCGCCTTGTCCTTGTCGGTAACATTGCGCAGACCGAAGGCGATGGTGATCAGATCGAAGTGGTTGTCGGGGAAGGGCAGGCACTCGGCGTTGGCCTGGGCATAGCGCAGGTTGCCGATCAGCCCCCGATCCACCAGGCGGGAGCGGCCCACCTTGAGCATGGATTCGTTGATATCGGCCAGCACCACCTCACCCTCGGGGCCAACCAGCTCGGCAAAGCGCCCGGCCAAGTCGCCGGTGCCGCCAGCGATATCCAGCACCCGCTGGCCGCGGCGCACCCCGCTCATCTCGATGGTGTAGCGCTTCCAGAGGCGGTGGATCCCCAACGACATCATGTCGTTCATCACATCGTATTTGGCCGCCACCGAGTGGAATACCTCGGCGACCTTGGCGGCCTTTTCCTGCTTGGCTACCTGGCGGAAGCCAAAGTGGGTGGTGTTGTCGTCGTTCATCCGCTCGCCTTGGGTTGGGCGGTGTACCCCGTCGTCAGTCGGCCTTGCGGCTGTGGCCGGCCTCTTCCAGACGACGCAGGTACTCCTGCCAGTTCGCTTGGTAGTTTTCACCCAGATTATACAGGGTTTCCCAGGAATAGATCCCGCTTTCGTGACCATCGTCGAAGGTCGGCTGGATGGCATAGGTGCCAACCTGCTCGATGCGTTCGATATTCACGTCTTCCTTACCCAGCTGCAACACCTCCTGGCCGGGGCCGTGGCCCTGTACCTCGGCGGAGGGGGAGTAGACGCGCAGGTATTCGCAGGGCAGCTCGAAGCGGGCACCGTCTTCAAAGGCGATCTCCAGCACGCGGCGGGCCTTGTGCAGGGTGATCTCGGTAGGGATGGGCTTGCTCATGGTATCGAGCTCACAGGATTGGGCTGG
>SLDE01000045.1 GCA_007125455.1 Ectothiorhodospiraceae bacterium | reverse complement strand
TGACCCCAGGTGTCTTATGTCAAGATCTGACCCCAGGTGTCTGTGACCCCAGGTGTCTGACCCCAAGTGTCCTCTGCAAGGTCTTGGTGGTGGCGACCTCAGCGCTGGGGGAGCAACAAGGCTAAGGTTAGTGATACGACCACCCCCGCAAGTGTTGCAAGCGCGATCAGCATGAGCAGGCCTAAGGGTACACCTGCCAATACAAGCCACGTAGCACCGCTGTATTCCACCCCGGCAACGATCCCGATGATGGACCCCAGCACGAGCCAGGCAAACAGCCCGATGATGATTTTCTGTAGTGCGTTCATGGGATAACTATGGGGGATGATGGCGGGGTTGGCTAGTCGAAAATGGTTGATAGGGATTGATGCGAATTGCCTTGTATAGGTTCCCATTGGATCCCAGCGAGAAAGGGCACAAAAAAGCCCGCGTTAGCGGGCTTTGACAATAAAGATGGTGGCCGGGGACGGAATCGAACCGCCGACACGGGGATTTTCAATCCCCTGCTCTACCAACTGAGCTACCCGGCCGAAGGGTCGCCATTTAACCCTGTCTGCGCGCCGCTGTCAAGATGGCTTGTGCAGATAAAGTGACACAAGAGCTGTCCGTCAGTCTCTTGTGTCGGCAAGCGATATCAGGTCGGTGGTGTAAAGGCCTCGGGCTGGGTGCCCCCGTCGCCGAACAGAAACTTTTCCATCTCGCCTTCGAGCATCTTGCGGTGTTGTGGGTCGATGGGGGTGAGGCGGTACTCGTTGATCAGGATGGTCTGTTGGCGCAGCCATAGCTGCCAGGCTTCCTGGGAGATGTTTTCGAAGATCTTTTTGCCCAGATCACCGGGATAGGGCTGACGTTCCAGGCCGGGGGCCTCTTTAGCGAGTTTTACGCACTGTACCATGCGGCTCATGGGTTGGACTCCTTGCTGATGATCAGCTGCTGCACCAGGGTCTGTACCGGTGCGGGCAGGCCGAGTTGTGATATGGATTCGGTGTTATACCAGAGTGTGCCATTGGCTTCCATGATGCGCTCGGTCTGTGTCTGGGCCAGGGCACTGACCGGGTGGATATGTAGCCGAAAATGGCTGAAGGTGTGGCTTAGTGTCGGGTGTGCGGTGGACTTGTCCACGGTCAGCCCGAGATGTTCGCTGCACCACGCCTCGATCTGTTGATCATGGGGGCATTCTGGCAGAGACCAAAGCCCCCCCCAGATCCCCTGCGGTGGACGTTTGTGCATTAGCCAGTCCCCCGCCGGGTTTTGCAGCAGCAGCATGGTGGTGTGTCGTTCCGGCAGGGCTTTACGCGGTTTGCGTGTCGGAAGCTCGTGGCAGCGCTGCTGGGCATAGGCCAGGCAGTCGGCCTGTTGGGGACAGATATCACAGCGGGGCTTGCTGCGGCGACAGAGGGTGGCACCCAGATCCATGATTGCCTGGGTGTAGGCGGCGTTGTGCTGTGTGGGGGTGTGCTGTTTGGCCCATTGCCATAGCTGGCGCTCTATGGCCGCCTGGCCCGGCCAGCCTTCGATGGCGTGGTAGCGGCACAATACCCGCTTTACGTTGCCGTCGAGGATGGGTGTGGCCTGGCCACAGGCGATGGAGAGGATCGCCCCGGCGGTGGAGCGCCCGATCCCGGGCAGGGCGATCAGGGCATCAAGCCCCTTGGGAAACTGCCCACCGTGTTGCTCGACGATTTGCTGGGCGGCACGATGCAGGTTACGCGCACGGCTGTAGTAGCCCAGTCCGGCCCAGTGGGCCATCAGCTCGTCCTCTGCGGCATGGGCCAGGCTGGCCACGTCGGGGAAGCGCGCCATAAAGCGTTGGTAGTAGGGGATCACCGTGGCGACCTGGGTCTGTTGCAGCATGATCTCGGAGACCCACACCCGGTAGGGTGTGGGCTGCTGTTGCCAGGGCAGCTCGTGGCGACCGTGTTGCGCGAACCAGTCGAGCAGACGCCGTGCGAAGCGATCCATCAAAAGCGCAGGCGATCGCGCAGGCTATCTTTAAGCTGCTGTTCGAGCTTCTTTTTCTCTTCCTCGATACGCTCTTTGGCTCTATCGCGCACCTCGTCCTTGCGCTCTTCGATGGCCTGCTCCACACGGGCACGCAACACCGATTCGACATCGACGCCAAAGCGGGGATTGCTGAAGGTGCCGCGCACGGTGATGGGTAGCTTGAGTCCCTTAAGTTCACTGATCTCCTGGTTGGCGGCATCCTTGAGGCTGCCGACAATGGTGGTGTCGATACGCAGGTCCAGTGCCTCGCTGACCAGGTTGACGTCCCCTCGCCCATCGACATTGAACAGGGGTGAGCGGGCGTTGAGGCTGCTGATGTTGATCAGGCCGTTGCGGGCGGTGAAGTTGCCGCGCAGGGCGGTAAAGTCGGTTTCACGCTGCTCTTCGACCGGGCTTGGCTGGCGTTTGTAGGCGGCGTAGGCCTGGCGGATCAGGTGGCCGACGTTGATCCCCTTGATCTGGCCGTTTTCAAAGCTGAAGTTGCCCTCGCCGTTGAGGGTGCGTTTGACCTGCTCCGGGTCCAGCCCCTGGGCGCTCATCTTCACCGCCAGGTTGGCCACACCGCTGATGTAGTCGTCACCAGCGAAGTCCTTGAGCAAGGGGCCTGCCTGGACGCCGGTAAGGCGCTCGTCCATACCCAGACGGGGAGTATCCTGGCGCACATCGAAGCGCAGATTGCCGTTGTAGCTGCCCTGGTAGAGATTGGCGCTTAGCGGGTGGATGCGGAACAGGCCGCCTTCGGCGCGCACGGTCTTGACGATGCTGTCGCTATTGAGGTTCATCACCTTGGCCTTGCCGATATGCAGGGTGCCATCGATGTCCAGGCTGCGCAGCAGTTCCAGGGGAAGCTCAATGGCCTCGGCCTC
>SLDE01000207.1 GCA_007125455.1 Ectothiorhodospiraceae bacterium | reverse complement strand
CGCCCTGCACACGCACACTCAAACCATCGGCACGGCCAGTACCGGTAAGCGTTTGGCCTGAGCCTTTGGCTTCGCGCCCGCCGATGCTGCCCTGCACGTCCAAGCCACGGGTAAGCCCATCGGGATTGACAGTCAGGCCGATCAGGGCGCTGGCAGCGGCGTCCTTGACCGAGGTAATACCGATCTGGGAGGCACTGCCATAGCGCTCGGAGGTAAAGGTGAAGGCACCGTCTTCAAATGCCACCTTCACCCGCGCATTGGCGTCGATCAGGCGCTGGTTGCCGTTGATCTGGCTTTGCAGCTCGGCGGCCAGGGCGGCACCGTCTTCATAGGTATCACGGGTGAGGTTGATCAGCCCGGACTGAACGCCGTTGACGTTGATGCGGAAGCTGTCGTTGCTGCTGTCGATCAACAGGCTCTGCACGCTGGCCGCCGGGTCGCGATAGCTGCCCTGGGTGGCCAGTTGGGTGACATTGACATCGTAACTGCCCGGCTGAGTGCTGCTACGCGCCCCGGCATAGCTGACCAGTGCGTCAGTGGCCTGGCCAGCGGCGGCGAACAGCCGCGCCACGCCATCGAAATCCTCGCTGAGTGCCTTGTTCATGCGGCTTTCATCGAGGGAGAGGCTGCCGTCGGCCTGGGTACGGATCCCAAGATCGGTCAAGGCACGGTAGGCACCGTCCATGCCGGGCACCACCTCACTGATCATGCGGCGCATCTGGTTTTCGATACCACGCAGGGTGGAATCCCCCTGCAACACGCCGCCGGTACGGGTCTCGGCGTCGTAGCCGCCTAACTCTTTGAACAGGGCCGCCATTTCGTTAAAGCTTTCCACGAAGCGGCGGATCCCGCCAGCGGCGGTTTCCTGATCCACGGCCACGGTGAGAGTGCCGGAGCCAAGCGCCCCTTCCAGGTTGATGCTCAGGCCCGGAATGGTGTCGGTCAGGGTGTTGGTGGCGCTGGTGACGCGCACCCCATCGATGATCGCCACCGCGTCCTGGGCCTCGCTCATCACGTTCATGTTACGCCCGGCACCAAGCTCGGCTTCCGGGTCGTAGGCCAGTTGCGAGAGGCCGTTCATGTCGGTGTTGCTGCCATTGGCGGGGTTTTCGTTCACGCTGATGCGCATGCTGTTGTCTTCGCCGCTCTCGCGCGAGCTGAAGATCAGCTGATAACCCTCATCGCCACGGATGATCGAGGCGCTGACATTGATCCCGGCGCGGTTCACCGCATCGCGGATCCCCTCCAGGGTATTGTTGCCGCTGTCGATCTTGACCGACTGGGCAGGCTTGTTGGGATCACCGAACTGGAACGTGAGGGTGCCGGTGCCTATGGCGGCCTTGTTGTCTTCAAAACCACCGGAAGCGAGCTTGTGGGCCTTGGCCACCTGCTCCACATCGATGCTATAGCTGGCAGGCTGGGCGCTACTACTGGCAGTGGCACTAAACAGGGTGCTATCGCTGGCGTTGGCACTGCGGCGGGCAAAGGAGTTAAAGGAACTGACATCCAACAGGCTACCCTTGAAGGAAGACAGACCGGACTTAATCGCCCCCATCCCGGAGAGCTGGGCCTGGATGGTCTCCTCACGGCGCTCCAGGCGCTGCTGCACCGGCTCACCCTCGGCGCGCACCAAGCCATCGACCAGACCGCGAATGTCCAGGCCGGAACCAATCCCAGGGGAAGAAATGCCAGTCATCAGAAAACTCCTCGCATAGCCAGAACCAACAGGCCGCGCCCAGCGGGCAACCAAAGCCAATGGTTCGGATTATAGCACGAATGGCACAGGGCCATGTTCTATAGGGAGTATAGCGGCGCGGGCGGGGGAAGCTTTAGGGGCAAGGGGGCAAGATACGGCGGGTTGACTTGCCGGGCAAATCGGCAGCGCCGTGGGCTCACACCCTCATGATGCTATCGCTGTACAGGGCGACCGTTGCATCGTGGGTGATCAACCTCATCGGCTCAACCATCGCCTGGGCAACCAAAATTCGGTCAAAGGGGTCCTGGTGGTGATCGGGCAGTTCATCGACCACAACCACGTGCTCAGGCTCAATCGACAGGATCTGAAAGCCGGATGCCTGGAAATACCCCATCGCCTCGCGACCGGATACGGGCATGCCACCACGCCCCAGACGATACTTGATCGTGATCTCCCACAAGCTGGCCGCACTCACCCATACAACACTTCGGGGCGACAGAACAAGCTCTCGCACCTCCTGGGACAATCGAGGGCTGTCAGTAATCGCCCACAAGGCGATATGGGTATCCAGGAGCAGATTCATGACCCGGCGGAACCCTGAAACAGCCGGGCCACTTCGTCATTGTGCAGGTCGATATCATCGGGCACCTCAAAGACCCCCTTGGCGATCCCGAGGCGTTTGTTTGACTGAGCCGCATCGAGTGGTACCAGTCTGGCGACAGGGCGACCATTACGGGCAATGACAATCTCACTCTCCACCCCCAGCTCGATGGCCTCCACCAGGCGCGAAAGGGAAGACTTGGCTTGCAACATATTCACTTGGTGCATGGGATGCTCCCTAAGCATGATCAACTTAGTCTAGTCTAGCTAAGAAATAACGGGAAGCAAGGGATAAAGGGGCAAGGGGCAAGGAGCAAGGAGCAAGGGAGCAAGGGAGCAAGGGAGCAAGGGAGCAAGATTATCCGCTGGATTTGCGGCGGTAGTGGCTGATTAGGGCATGAAGCATTTTTGAGATTTCTTGCACTTCGACAATCCAGCGTCGGCCTTGCGCCATATCAGGCTGTTGAAATTCGCTCAGGCGAGTGCGAGAGAAGTCAAAAAATGGCGAAAAAGCGGAGTTTACAGGTAGTAAATGAGCATTTTGAGCCATTTTTTAACGCACTATCGCGCCGCATGAGTAGAATTTCAACAGCCTG